>JAAZKG010000153.1 GCA_012799935.1 Erysipelotrichia bacterium
GTGCACAACACCTTTAATTATTAAACAGTTTTAGGATTAAATGATACATAACATTTAATCTTTTTTCAATTGAGTCAATAACAATAAATTCATTTACAGTATGCATATCTCCACCAGTGGGACCACATCCATCAATGGTTGCGACATTATGACAAGAAACAAAGTTGCCATCACTACCTCCACCAGTAGTTACATGTTCAATTTTATAGTGGACTTCTTTACCAACTTCCTTTAATTTTTCAAAAAGCAGTTGACTATTTTTATGTAATACCATAGCTGGTCTTTTACCTTTATCGATTATCTCAATAGAAGTTCTTTTGTCAAAAGGGTTTATTCTCATTTCATTTAAGATTTTTTGTAGTTTTTCAGAAGCATTTTCATCTAAATATCGATAGTTTAAATTAAACTGAGCATCTTCTGGAACACTTCCTTCTTTCATGCCACCTGAAAAATGAGAAATATTAAGGGTAGTACCTTTTTTATAATCAACCAGTTTATAGAGCTCAACTACCCATTTAGATAACTCTAAAACAGCACTAGCTCCTTTTTCTGGTTCCACACCAGCATGGGCTGGTATGCCATGACATTTAATAACATAGTTTTCTGATCCTTTCCTTTGAGAAACAAATTCACCATTTCTTCTTGCTGGTTCAAAAACAAAACAATACTTACATTTTTTAGCTAATTTTTCAAAATAATATTCTGAATTATATGATCCAGTTTCTTCATCAGAATTAAATATGACACAAAAATTAAAGTTATCTTTTTTATTTTCAATTAAAAGTTTAATTAGATAATAGATTGATAAACATCCCCCTTTACAATCAATACAGCCCAATCCAGTGCCAATGTTATTTTCATCAATAGTAAAAGGATGCTTTTTAGCTAAACCATCTTCAAATACTGTATCGACATGAGCGATAAATAAAACATCAATATTTTCATAGTTACAGTTACTAACCATTAAAACAGGAGAAGTTATATCATCTTGATAATATTCAATAGCAGTAGTTAGATTTAACTGTTTAAATTTTTTTTCAAAATAATTAATTAATTTTATTTTACCTTTAATGTTTGTTTTGCCACTGTCAATAGAGCAGATATAGGTTAATTCTTCTAAATATTTTTTTAAATCAAAACTATTCATTTTGTTTTGTTTCCTTTTCTTTTTTCTTTTTATTGTTTTTAGATTTATTTCTTTCATTTTCAGATATTACATCATCAAATCTCTTTTTTACAAAATCAGTTAAACCAGTACTTTTAGTTTTAAAGTAATCAGAAACATAATCTGATGCTTCTTTTAAAAATGTTGAGATATCGTCTTTCTTTTCTTTTAAATAATCAGAAGTGGTACTAATGATTTTGTCTTTTTCTTGTTCAACAACATCAGAAACAATCTTAAGTAGTCTTGCACCAATTTCTTTTGACTCTGCATCTAAATCCATTAAATCTTTGATAATTCTGCCAAACCTTGTTAAACCTATAGTGGCAAAATCATATAACATTTCAATATCAGCAGCATGCAGCGTATTGAAAAAATCATTGATAAACTTTTCTCTTTGTTGTAAATCAACATCTTCTAAAAACCTATTTAAAGCAACCTGAACCATAATGGCTTCATCAGTTATTTTTTCAGCTCTGACAAAATCATTACCTTGTACTAGCCAACTATGAGCTATATGTTGTAGTACTAATAAATTGTCAGATTTTACAATAATTTTTTTACATGGTCTTTCAAATATTAGACCGAAGATACTAAATTCAGGAACAATTTTTACATATCTATCAATAGTACTGTCATATTGTTGTTGGTCAAAAAGTTCATCACTTATTCCAGGACCATCATTATCAAAAATCATAATTACTTGATTTTGAATTTTTTTATTACATTTTAAAGCAGCATAATAGGCTAAGTTGCCACCTTTTGAGTGTCCGCCTAGATAAAATTTGCCAATATTACCAGCTGTTTCATTTAAATAGTTAATTGCTTGTCTTTGAGCACTCACTTCTTTAAAACTCATTTGAAAATCTTCGTGCCAACCAACAAGGGTATCATCAGTTCCACAAAACGAAATATAAGTTGTTTTATTATTCAATTTAATATGGACAGCACTGAATTGTTGAGTTGTTTCTTCATCAATTTGATGGGCATAGAATTTTAATTTGCAGTTTTTAAATCTTTCAGTTTCACCCATATATTTTAATACTTCAGGTGCTCGAGCAATTAAACTCTTACTTTTTTCAATTTCTTCCATCGTATGATTTTCAAAATATTTATCAGCAGCCTGTTTGATTGTTACTTCTTTGCCACTGCTATCAACAATACCGTCTAAATTAGTATAGGAAATATAAGCAAACAACAAGTTATCTACAAGATTAAATTTATCTTTTTCAAAGGTTAAATCGCCACGCCATTTTAAGTAATCAATCATGTTCATAAAAATATACCTCGCTACATAATAATATTAACTTTAATTTGATAATAATGAAAGATGTTATTTGATATGTTAAAATAATTATAGGAAAGGTATACTTATGAGAAAGTTATTAATAATTTTATTGTTAGTTTTATTAACGGGTTGTCATAAAGAAGTGACTGTTGATTTTATTTTAGATGAAAAAGTTGTCTATAGTATTACTGGAGAAGATAAATTAGATATTTCTTCTTTAGAAAACAAAAAATACAAAGAAAATGAATATCAAATAAATGGTTGGTATTTTGAAGATGGTACAAAAGTAGATTTTTCTATACCAATTACTGATAGTACAACCATAATTGCTGATTTTACGAAAATATATACGGTAAACTGGATGGTCGAAGGACAACTATCAAAAACGGAAAAGGTTTTAGATGGTCAAGAAGTTGTCCCATATGATTTACCTGCAATTGACAACTACCTTTTTAGAGGCTGGTTTGATAACAATGATAAAAGTATTGATGAATATGATAAATATCAAGGTAATGTAACATTTAATGCTAAATTGGAATTTACCTTAGAAAAATTGGTTTTGACTAAAGAGACAATCTACTTTGAAAATGTTTCTGTTTATAGAAAAAAAGCAGGAGTATTTAACAATATGGGTTATCCTATCAAGTTTACTTCTTCTGATCCTTCTATTGCTACTTATCATAATAAATACATTTATGTGCATTCAGCTGGAACATGTATAATTAGATGCGAAACAGAAAGTGGAATAGTCAAATATTTGACAATAGTTGTTGGAGAATAATTGTTGAAAATAGGCTAAAGAAGTGTTAAGATATTAACACTGACTGAAGGTTTAGCTCAGCTGGGAGAGCACTTGCTTGACGTGCAAGGGGTCAGGGGTTCAAGTCCCTTAACCTTCACCATTAAATGAAAGAAGCCCTTTAAAGGGTTTTTTATGTGGTTCCACCTAAAAATGTGTCAAAGTCATTATTTATTGAGTTTTTTTAACATCAATTAACAATCATTTTTGTTCTAATAATGTGGACTAGTATTCTTACTTTCTAATTCTAAATTATCAATGATTGGCAATGTTGCCATTATAATAATTTAAGCAATGCTAATTACTTCAATGAAGAAAATTTACGTGATATAACCGGTATTGAAGGTGGCA
>JAAZKG010000159.1 GCA_012799935.1 Erysipelotrichia bacterium
AACGCGAAGCTTCAAAGCTTATAACATCCGCATCCATATCGTCGATTTCCTTAATGATGTCGTCGAATTCACTGTAGCACATATGGGTATGGATTTGCGTTTCTGCTCTTACACCGCTATGTACAAGCCTAAATGCGGGAATCGCCCAATCCAGATATTCCCTGTGCCAATCACTTTTTCTCAACGGAAGTTTTTCACGAAGCGCGGCTTCGTCAATCTGAATGATCTTGATACCATTGGCTTCAAGATCAAGTACCTCCTGCCGGATTGCCAAAGCAATCTGAAAAGCAGATTCCTTCAACGAAACATCCTCACGGGGAAACGACCAGTTCAAAATCGTGACGGGTCCGGTAAGCATCCCTTTTATATATTTTGTGGTAAGAGATTGTGCATACACGATATAATCAACCGTCATCGGTTGGGAACGAGAAATATCACCCCAAATAATTGGTGGTTTCACACATCTGGTACCGTATGACTGCACCCAGGCCTTTTCAGTGAAAAGGAATCCATCAAGGCATTCGCCGAAATATTCAACCATATCATTACGCTCAAATTCGCCATGAACAAGCACATCCAGCCCTATTCTTTCTTGCAGTGCGACACATTCTGCAATTTTGGCTTTATTAAATTCCAAGTATTGTTCCAGCGTAATTTTACCGTTCTTAAAACTGGAACGATTCGCTTTAATCTCTGCTGTCTGCGGAAATGAGCCAATGGTTGTAGTCGGCAATAAGGGGAGCGTAAGGGCTGCTTTCTGGATTTTGGCTCGTTCATAAAACGAGGGATGTCGAATAAAATCCTCCGGAGAAAGCGATGAAACTGCAGATTGCACGTAGGAGTCCGGGTGGAATCTTTTAGACTGAAAGAGTTTGATGTTTTTAATATGCTCGGGCATCTCGCTTGGAGTCCGGCTCTGCAAGATTTTCTTTAACTCAGCCAGTTCAACTAGCTTTTCCTCCGCAAAAGAAAAATGCTTTTTATATTCATCAGACAGGGTATTCTCGTTTTTCAAACTGTAGGGAACGTGTAACAGTGAACAGGAAGTGCTCAAGACTATATCGGACACAAACTTTTTCAATTCATCTATGATGTGCAGTGTTTGAGCGTAGTTGTTGCGCCAGATGTTTTTACCGTTGACAACACCGGCAAAAAGGGTTTTGTCAGCAGGGAAGTCGAAGCGCTTCACCAGCTCCAGGGTATCTTTCCCTTCAATAAAGTCCAGTCCTATGCCATCAATTGGCAATGCGATAATCTCCTGATAGCAGTCACGTATATCTCCGAAATAAGTTTGCAGAAGAACCTTAACATTGCCTTTGTCCACAAGAATTGCGTTGTAGATTTTATTAAAAAGAGCAATATCATCCGCTGTTAAATCCATAACCAGTGCCGGCTCGTCAAATTGTATCCATTCCGCACCTAATGTATTGAACTTTTTTAGAATTTCAGAATAGGCTGTGGTGATATCAGAAATAAAATCCAGCGGTGTTTTTTGCCCAACAAAATTTGTCAGCTTTAAAAAAGTATAGGCTCCTATGATAACGGGCTTAGTCCCAATTCCTAGATCCTTAGCTTCCAAGAATTCATCAAACGGCTTATTTCCGACTAGTGATATCTTTATGTCGTCATCGAGTTCCGGCACGATATAATGATAATTAGTATTGAACCATTTTTTCATTGCCAAAGCCTTTACATCTCCGCTTACACCTTGATATCCTCGCGCTATTGCAAAATATTCATCCAGATGATCACGTCCTAAATCTCTGTAGCGTTTGGGAACCACATTAAGCAGAACGGCAGTATCCAGCACGTTGTCATAAAATGAAAAATCATTAGACGGGATAAAATCAATGCCATTTTCAACTTGACTTTGCCAATGTGTTTTCCTTAGAAGTGCAGCAGTGTCCTGAAGCTCCTCTTTCGGTAAAATCCTTTCAAAATACTTCTCTGTCGCGAATTTTAGTTCTCGCAACACCCCTACTCTCGGGTAACCAATTACTGCTGTTTTCACGATATCCATCATCCTTCTAACTTATATTGTTAACTGGTATTAACAATATACCACTGTATTAACGCCATAGCATAATACGCTTTTTTTATGTTGCACGATAGCTATAAGCTATGTCAAACAATCGTCGGCCTTCTTCCCCAATTTTTGTTGTTTGATAT
>JAAZKG010000154.1 GCA_012799935.1 Erysipelotrichia bacterium
GTGAAGATGAAAATGATCCAGTAGTAGGTGTATCTGATTTATTGCCACACTTAGCTAAAAAACAAATGGAAAAAAGCGCCAAAAATGTTATTGAAGCTGAAGATTTAAATATTACAGTTGGTTCAATCCCTTTAAAAGGGAAAGAGAAAGAAGCGGTAAAAGCTCATGTTTTAACTTTATTAAAAGAAAAATATGATATTGAAGAAAAAGATTTTATTTCAGCTGAAATTGAGGCAGTGCCTGCTGGAAAAGCTAGAGACTATGGTTTAGATAGAAGTATGATTATCGGTTATGGTCATGATGATCGAGCATGTGCTTATACATCACTAATGGCATTATTAGAAGTTGAACATCCAACTAAAACTCTTGTTTGCTTGTTGGTTGATAAAGAAGAAGTGGGTTCAAATGGAGCAACTGGTATGCATTCAAAATTCTTTGAAAATATTGTGGCTGAGTTAATTGGCTTAAAGGAAGGCTTTAGTGAAATAAAATTAAGAAGAGCTTTCAGCAATTCAAAAATGCTAAGTGGTGATGTAAGTGCAGCTTATGATCCAAACTATCCATCTGTTAATGAAATAAAAAACACCGCCTTTTTTGGTAAAGGAATTTCCATCAATAAATATACCGGTAAAGATGGCAAATCAGGTGCCAATGATGCTAATCCAGAGTTTTTAGCGGAAATTAGAAATGTTTTTGATAAGCATAATGTTGCTTGGCAAACTTCTGAACTTGGCAAAGTTGATGAAGGTGGTGGGGGAACAATTTCCTACATTATGGCTAACTATGGTATGCAAATTGTTGATGCTGGTGTTCCAGTTCAAAATATGCATGCGCCTTGGGAAGTTGCCAGTAAAGTTGATATTTATGAAACAAAACAAGCTTATTTAGCTTTCTTAAAAGAAATGTAGTTAAATACTGAAAACAAAAAGCAGTGAATTCTGCTTTTTTGTTTTGTCTAATGTCAGTTAAACTATTTTTTTATTAACTCAAAAATAATAGAATCATTTTTTTCTAATGTTAATTTAATTTTATCCTTAAACTCAGTAGAAGTATTGTTATTTAAATCCATTAAGATTCCATCATTTTTAAAGTTGAAAATCTTTGGATTTAATCTGTAAGTTTTAACTTCATCGGCAAAGTTAAAAACAGCTCCATATGTTTTTCCTTCAAAGGATAGATAATAGATATTATTATCATTTTCAAAGGTTAACGGTAAAAAAGCTTTATTTAGTCTGGCTATCTTATTTAGATTTTCATTGTTGGCTAAAAGAATTGTTCTTTCTTTAGCAAATTGAATCTCTTTGTCATTGATATCTGGACCATAATTATCAGATAAAAGCATAACTGTTCCAGAAATAATAGAAGCATTATATCTGCTTTTTGCTTCAAGGTAACTTGTAACACCTCTTTTATCAACAACTGAATTATAAAGGACAGTATGATCAGGATTTGAAAACTGATAAAGACTGTTGTTAATCCAAAAACCATAGGTTAAAGCATTTAAAACATATTTTGTATCTTCAATATGTCCAAAGGCATCATAACAACATCTTCTGCTATGAGCAAAGTTACTTGGAAATAGTGGAGAAATAGCAAAATCTATAACTATTTCTTTGCCAATCTTAGCAGGATCTAATTCTTCTTTTAAGATTTGATAGAAATAAGAAAGAGCTTGTCTACCAGTTTTTATCTCTTTATTATATCTTTCACCTTCAACTGCACCATGAGACAAGAAATCAAACTTGATATAATCAAAGCCAAAATCAATAACCTCTTTTAGTTGCAATCTAAAGTCTTTTTCAGCTTCTGGAATGGTGATATCAATTGGCAGTTTTCCATCTATCGGTTGATAGTTTGAACCATCAGGTTTTTTTAAAACGATATCTTTTCTAAATTTAAAGAAGGAACCTTTCAAAGACATCATATTCATCAACTCTAGATGACATAAAGGAGAGATGTAAGTGCCAACTTTTTGATTGCGTTTATGTAATTTTTTAATGATTCTTTTTAATTTAATTTTATTTAAGCCAAAATTATTATCCAAATTTATATAGGTGACACCAGCACTATCAGTAAAGTTTTTAAGTTGATGATATAAAAAATTAGCAGCTTCTTCATAATGGTCTAAACTGATATCTAAAGCTAAAGCACTATATGAATTCCAACCAAAAGGGGTTGAACCGCTATACTTATAAATACCATTTTTATTTTGAGCTAATTTACTATAATAGATTAAACCGTCTCTAATATCTTTAAAAAAACCACAGAAAAATCTATCTGAGACAACTGTTTTGCCTGATAGATAACCATGAGGATTTTCATCGTGACTACCACCATCGGCAATACCACTAATACATCTTAGACATCTAGCGTCATATTCACTGGCCATTACAGCATTTTTCCAAATATCATTATCAATAGAACCTAAAATTAAACCATTTAAAGATTTAGGATCATAGATTGCACTAACATCATAGCTTGTTTCGCCACTTTTAAGATATGCTGTTTCATATCTGACCCACATGTCATTATCATAAGGGCAAAATAACATTTTAGTTTCTAGTGAAGAAAACATTGACAAGCATAAATCAGAAGGATAACCAAAATCTAAGACAACTAAATAATTAGTTTCAGTTTGTTTTTTTTCATCCATAATTTCTAATTGACAAATAAAGAAAGGATTATTGCTGTCAGTTATTAAATGTTGAACAAAATTAATATCATTTTCCCAATAATATAGGCTTATCGTGTAACCGTTTTTTGTTGCAGCTATGCGATAAGAAGTTTTTTTAGCCGTTTTAGAAGAGAAATACCTACCATCTTTAGTTTTACCACTGGCAAAAAACCAATTAATATTAACACCATCAAGTTTATACATTACGGCATTATTATCGTAGAAATCAAAAGAAACGCGACCACATTCAAAGTTGTGTTCAACTTTTGGTTGTTTTGATAATTGTTTTTTAACGATTTCATTGATGTTAAAATTTGTCATAATAGTTAATCTCCTAATATAGATATTATCTAATAAATATGAATCGTAAACAAGTTTATTTGTTAAAGGATAACCAAAATAACTTTAAAGCCGTATAATAAAAATGAAAAATTAATTGAGATAGAATAAAAGAAAAAATCAGTTGATGCTTTTTCTAAAAGAAAACTAAGGGAAACTGCTAAATTGCTTAAATAGAGTTAATCAAAATTGAAAAAAAGAACATAAAAATTAATGTAGAAGAAGAATAATTTTGAAATTCTTGAAAAATATTATAATATAATGATAGAATGCAATTTTTGGCATTGTTGACAATAATCTTTCAAAAGATTATGATACTATGTATTATATGGATAAAAAGGGAGTGATGTTTAACCATATGGACGATCGATTGTGTCGCTTGATAAATTTAGCAGCCAACAGCACAACTGCAACAGTAGAAATTAATGAATCTGTTTTAGGATATTTTATCTTATTAATAATTTTAATCGCGCTTAATGCTTTTTTTGCAGCCAGTGAATTAGCAATAGTATCATTTAATGATGCCAAATTGGAAAAACTAGCTAATGAAGGCAACAAGAAAGCTAAAGTTTTATATAATCTTACAATTAAACCAACAAAATTCTTATCAACAATTCAGATTGGTGTAACCTTGTCTGGATTTCTTTCTAGTGCGGTAGCTGCCGATACTTTTGCTGACTACATTGTTTATTGGATGAGGAATGTTGAAATTTCTACTTCAACAGTTAGGTTAGTTAGTATCTTTGTTATTACATTATTATTATCATTTGTTACTTTGGTTTTTGGAGAACTGCTGCCAAAAAGGATTGCGATGAAAGATCCCGAAAAAATAGCTTTTGCGGTAGCTGGACCAATCAGTTTTTGTTATAAGTTTTTAAAACCATTGGTTTGGATAGTTTCTAAAACCGTTGATTCAATTGCTAAATCTTTAGGAATTAAGGAAAGTGATGGTCAGCAAGAATTTACTGAAGAAGAAATAAGAATAATGGTTGATGCTGGTACTGAAAAAGGATTTATTGAAGATGATGAAAAAGATATGATTAACAATATCTTTGATTTTAACGACCGTACAGTTGGAGAAATTATGACTCATAGAATCGACATGGTTTCCTTGTCTATTAATGCTGACTTAGAAACTGTTGTAAATACTTTTTTAGAAACAGGTTATTCACGTATTCCGGTTTATGATGAGGATATTGATGATATTGAGGGAATTATCTATATCAAAGACCTTTTGAAATTGCTTGCTAAAGATAATAAAAAAGAATTTAAAATTTCTGATTATTTAAGAAAAGTTCTATTTGTTTATGAAAATATGATGTGTGATGAATTACTGCCTTTATTTCAAAAACAGAAAATTCATATTGCCATTGTATTGGATGAGTATGGTGGAACATATGGTATTGTTACCATGGAAGACTTGTTAGAGTATATTGTTGGTAATATTCAAGATGAATATGATGACGAAGAAGAAGAAATTACCGAAATAAAAGAAAATCATTATATTGTTGATGGTGCAGCTATAATTGATGAAGTGAGCAAGATGATTAAAGTTCACTTAGATGATACAAATAATGATACTATTGGTGGTCTTGTTATGGATTTATTAGGTTATGTTCCAGAAATAGATGAAAAACCATCAGTAACATTAAAAGATGTGACCTTTACCATTGTGGAAATGGATGATCAGTCTATTGAAAAGATTGAGATTGTAGTTGATAGGAAAGAAGTAGATAATGCTTAAATATGAAAAAGTATTAAATGTATCAGCTTCTGATTTCTATAACACTGTACTTTTGTCAATTATTGCTGAAATAAAACAGGCGACTGGTAAAACCGTTACCATAGCTGATTTAAAAAATGGCTATAAGTATAAAAACAATATTAAACGTAATGGCAAATGGGTTGAAGGTAGTGTAAATATTAGAAGACCAATTTTAAATAAAGAAATTGTCACAACCCTAACGGTTTTAAAATCAAGTTATGAAATGAAGTATATTATTGAAAAGATATCTGAAGATTCTATCAAAGTTACTCATATACAAACAAGTCCTGTTTCGGATGGTTTTATAAATAGTCTGTTATTTAAAAACAGAACGAATAAGCGTTTTAAAGATATTGAAAAATATATTAAACAAACTGGCAAAAAAGAAACTGAATGAAAATAAAGTTTCTTTTTATTATGTTATAATTTAGATGTATTTATACTAATAGTAAATAATAAAAGGGGTAATTTATGGATTATAAAGCTAAAATAATGAATAGTGAAGACATGAATAGAACTTTAATAAGACTAGCTCATCAGATTATTGAGAAAAATGATGGGGTAGATGATTTGTGTTTGATAGGAATTAAAACTAGAGGAGTACCATTGGCAAAAAGAATTGCCAGTAATATAGAACGTTTTGAAAATAAAAAAGTAGATGTTGGTATTTTAGATATTACCTTATATCGTGATGACTTAAGTAAAATTAATATTGATCCTATAATTAACAAAACTGATGTTCCTTTTCCAATTGAAGGAAAAACGGTTGTTTTAGTTGATGATGTAATATATACCGGTAGAACGGCTAGGGCAGCACTAGATGCTTTGGTAAAACTAGGAAGACCTGCTAAAATTCAACTTTGCGAACTGATAGATAGAGGACATAGTGAACTACCTATTAAAGCCAATTTTGTTGGTAAGAATATACCTACAGCCAAAAGTGAGGTTGTAAGTGTCCTGGTAAAAGAGATTGATGGGGAAGATAGTGTAGTAATAAAAGATAGGTAATTTTATAGCTAAAATTTTATATAATAAAAAGCTAGTTCGCTAGTTTTTTATTTGTTTAACTTAATTATGAAAAATTTTCATAAATTTGTAAATAATTTGAAAAATAATGTTATGTTGCTTGCAAAAGTGAAATTTATGTGAAATAATAGTTCTGTAGAGTTTTTTTGTATGAACTCTAAGAAGGGAGAGATTTTTTTAATGAGTATTAAAAAACTTAGTATCTATTTATTAGTTTTAAC
>JAAZKG010000002.1 GCA_012799935.1 Erysipelotrichia bacterium
TCTTTCCATTCTATCTGCAATTTAAAGGTGGTAAAGGATTTGCTAGTTATATCGGCTTGGTTTTCGCTGTTAACTGGAAAATCGGCATAATTTTAGTAGTAGTGGGTTTAGCACTTTCATTTCTAGCTAACTGGATAGTTATGGCGACACTAGTGTTTGTTATATGCTTTCCAATTTATTGTATTTTAACTAAAGCACCAACGATCACTATTGTTGCTGCACTGGCTGTTAGCTTATTAATAATATACAAGCATCTCAATAATTTTAAAAAACTTAAAAGAGGTGAAGAAATCGGTATTAATGGTAAACCTGTCAGTTTTTTATTAAAAAAAGAAAGTAGCAATATTGAATAAACAGAAAAATTATACATAAAATATAAATAATGTATAATTAATATAAAGAAAAGAAGGAGAATAAAATGAAATTTTACAAATGCAATGATAATGATCCATTATATGCTTTCTATCAAAAAGACGGTCCTTTTTATCCTGTCTTTGTAGAAAAATATGGAACTAAACCGGTAGATGTTAAAGATGCTTATGAAATTACTGATGAGGAAACCATTCTGGCTTTAAATAAGTATATGCAGCCATATGAGCCAAATAAGCCAAAAATCTACATGGCCGGTCCATTATTTAATGAAGGTGATAGATATAGTAATCAATTAAATTCAGATACCTTAAGAAAAAATGGTTTCACCACTTTTTTACCACAAGAAGTAGTAATTACTAATAAAAGCAGTGAACTTGTTAAAGGGGCTTGTTTCTTTATGGATTTAAAAGCAATCTACCAATGTGATTACATTGTAGCCAACTGTAATGGAATTGAAATAGATTCAGGAACAGCAGCCGAAATTGGTATGGGATATGCTTTAAACAAAAAGATGTACCTTTATAAAAGTGATGTTAGAAACTATTACAATGAAAGATTTAAATTGAATAATTTTGTCAGCGGTTTAGTTGATAATAGAGTTTACAGCTCAATTGAAGAGATTGTTGAAGAACTGAAAAAATAAGATGCTGATGGATGACGGTTGTCATCCTTTTTTATTTCTTTTTCATCTAATAAAGAATTAACATTATTTATTGTTTTTTAAAAAATATATTATAATTCTCTTAATAAGAATAAGAAATTATAAATTACTTAATTAGTATGATAATTAAAAAGGAAAGGAAAAAATATGAAATTTTATAAATGTAATGATAATGACCCATTATATGCACTTTATCAAAAAGATAATCTTTACTACCCTGTCTTTATAGAAAAATATGGGACTGAACCAGTAGAGGTTAAAGATATATATGAAATCACAGATAAAGAGACAATTTTAGCCTTAAATAAATATATGCAACCATATGAACCAAATAAGCCAAAAATCTATATGGCAGGTCCATTATTTAACGAAGGTGATACCTATAGTAATAAATTAAATTCAGATGCTTTAAGAGCAAAAGGATTTACTACTTTTTTACCACAAGAAGTAATAATTACAGACGAAAGCAGTGAACTTCTAATTGCTGCTTGTGTATATATGGATTTAAAAGCTATATATACATGTGATTATTTGATTGCTAATTGTAATGGTCTTGAAATGGATTCAGGAACGGCAGCAGAAATTGGGATTGCCTATGCTTTAAATAAAAAGATATATCTTTATAAAAGTGATGTAAGACGATATTTAAATAACTTTGTTTTAGGTTTAGCTGAAAATAAAGTATATCAAACAATTCAAGAAATAATTGAACAACTTGAAAAA
>JAAZKG010000003.1 GCA_012799935.1 Erysipelotrichia bacterium
GCAATACCTTTGTCTGAGCCTATTTTAGAATCTCCTGTATTGCCAAAATAATATTTTGTTCCGCTCTTATCAATTACTAACCAATGATAATTATTAGGATTATTTCCATATCTTATTATTTTACTAAAAGAACCTCTAACCAATTCAAAAAACTCCTTATCTGCTTCTCTTGGTTTATAATTGCTACGCTGAACTTGCGGCGTAAGCTCTTCTCCTGCATAAAGATATGATTCTGTTTCATTTTGAGAGTCATAACGAGGCACTCCCCAACGTGTATCTACAGATATTTCTGGCACGGAAATATTCCAACCTAATCCCATCCAACTGTTTCCGCCGCTACTATTGTATTGAATACTCAAATTTGGCTGCATGCCACCTCTGCCTGCTGGTATATCTATTGGCAACTCTGTGTTAGCTGTTCCCATGTTATTAGCTACTGGCGGATTTATCAAGCGAACGCCTTCAAATGGATCGGCTACAGCTAAATTCTTTATAGATGTAGGTGTAAATGATTGAATTTCAGGCATTTCCGGCGATTGTATAATGCCACTTATAAAATCTGTAAAATGGTTGGTGAAAGATATCACTTCGCAATTCTCTATGTCTATTGTATCTCGCTCTAATGGTATCCATGTGCCTGCTTTTTCATCATAATAAAATGCAAAAATATCTTCTGGAGCAAAACCTGCTGGCAAAAGGGCTGTGTCGTATTTTATTTTTATTCGCAAATCTTTTTGGAACTTACTTCCATCAGGCAATAATCTATAACCATGGCAATATTTTGTTACATTTATCAAGCCATTTTCCATTGGTGCCATATCTTGACTGCGCAAACTAATTGCACTAAATGTAGTGTTGCAATCTATGGAATTTGCTGAGCCTGATAAATTCAAGCCTAAATGCGAAAAATCTATGCTTGATGCTGGCGTATATGTTTTACTTATAAATTGAGAAAAACCTAATTCAGGATAGTAAAAATCATATTCTTCCGATTGATTTACAGTAACTGATTTGCTTAAAATTTCTCCGTCTTTATATTCTGCTTCTATTGTTGTTGGCGAATTTATTGATGTTTTTTCCAAAATACTTTCAAAAACTCCATTATGGGTTTGTATTTTATTGCCGTCTATGCGTATTACAGCATCTTCGCTGCCTGCTCCACGCACAAATCCTTGTATGTAAACATACTTATCATTGTAAATAGTTTCTCCACTTTTGTTTAAAACTATTTCTCTTCCTGAATTTTCGTCTTCAACTCTTAGCCTAACATTTTTTACAACATAATTGTATTTAGCATTATCTGGTATATTAAATCTAATTATGTTTAATCCTTGTTTTACATCTTTAGGATTTATCTGCTCTCTCTGCGATGTCCATTCATTGCTTTTTTTAACCAAATTACCTCCAGTAGATAGCTGGTCATTTAAACTCATACAAACAGATGAATAATCAGAAACACCATACAAATCGTATTCAAGCCAAACTTTACTATTGTCTCCAACAGAAGCATCTAGCCATGTGTTTATTACTTTGCCGTTGTTTTCTGCAAATTCATTTACAAATCCTATTAAAAATTCGTTGTTGCCTTGCTCAAAAACATGTTTTGCCTCAATTGGCTCAACTACACTAATAGGAGAATGTATTTCTTTTTCTACCTTTGGCGTAAATTCTTCTTGTAATTGAATTTTTGAAATACTATTACTTTTATATGCGGTTTTATCAGGTGTATTACTTACAATAAAACCAACTGACAATATACCTGCCAGAGTCCCCAAAATATTTATTTGCTTAATCATTTTATTATTTTTGTATGGTTATAGGTAATGTAACTTCTTCTCCATCACTTGTTTGTAGCCTAATGTAATATACGCCAACAGTATTTAGTGTCTGCTGAATTTTAAATGAGTCTGTTTTAGAAATATCTTTTGTCTTTATAGTTTTTCCCTCAGTATTTGTTATTAACATATTTATACGTGATGCGTTTTTTAAACTCATCTCTACTGTAAAACTTCCAAAAGACGGATTTGGATAAACAATAGCCTTTGTAATGTTTTCATTATTAATAGTATGTAAATTTTCAATATTATCATTCTTTTTATAGGATTTGTTTTTGTTAATAAAAACATAAGCAGTGTCTTTTGCTTCTTTGCTATCAATCAAACTTACCATATACTCGCCATACGGCAACCCATTTTGTACTTGATTGCGAGAATTACTGCTCCATTGCCATACTTGCGATGTTTCAATATGTGTTATTTTATAATTAAACGATTCTTTACCACCGTAAACTTGCATATTTATTTTACCAAAGCCAGAAGTATCATCAACATTCCCATTTGCTTGCAAGGTTAATTTATCACCTATTATAAACGTGAATACATCTTTTCCTGAATTGTCATTATCCCATAAAATATTAGAAAATTGCACTGTGCTGTCTGAATAAATTGTGTCTGGCTCGTATATCTGAACATTTTCTGAGGTAAACTCATTTTGACCACTACGATCTATAACTAAAAATATCTTTTCTTCAAAATCAAGTTCTTTGGCATCTAACCACAATTGCGTTTGCTTACCTCTTAATGATTCTCCGCCTACTTGAACTAGCCAACGCTTTTCAGATAAATTACTTATCTCATTTAATTCTTGATTTTCTAATATTGTTGAAATATCTTTTTTATTACTTCCCCATATAATATAATCTCCTTGATTTATTATGCCTGAATTCATATCATTAGTGGTTGATATTGAGCCCAATCCTATTGAAATCATATTTTCACTGCCCTCTGCTCTTGACTGCTTCTGATTTAATCCAAAAACAGTATCGTAACTTATACAGCCTATCTCATTATGATAATACTTGTTTTCTTTATGTGACCAAAACAAATCGCCATTACTGCCTACATAATCACAATCTAATAGTGTTAATCCATATTTTATTGCTAAATATGTCTGTATTTTAGCTATTTGAAGCGAATCCAGCATGCTGTTATAAAGCATAAATTCAGATATAAATCCTTGAAAATTAACACTATCTTTATTTCCTAATGATATATAAGAATTTGAATCCACATCCATATTTAACCAACCTACTGAAGCTGAATTTAATATGGCGGCTGTGCTACTAAATTCTCTATATTTTTTACTCATTGTGAATGTTTGTAATCTCTTTGTTGTAATTCCAGCTACATGAGCAGAGTCAAAGTAAACCATCCATAATTGCTGGTCTAAACCTTTATTTAAGCTCTTATAAACCGTGAAAACATTTAAGCGACTGTTCTCTAAAGGAACATCAGCAATGCGAATGTCTTTCAATGGATTATCAAACAAAAATGACCTGTTATAATTTATCTCAATGCTGTCTGATAACACAAAACCATCTGTTAAAATGCCATTATGACCATGCCCTGTATAGTCATGAAGCATGTGCCCGGAATTTAATATATTATCCGCTTTATACCATAAATATGGCTTCATCAAAACATCCCCTTCATCTGATTGATAAATAGTGTCAGACTGAGAAAATAAAGTATTACTAGTTATAAAAATTAGCAACACCAACACAAGTTTACTGTATTTACTCATAATTTTTTGCTTTAATAAATATAATTAGCCCCCTAAAATATTTTATGTGAAA
>JAAZKG010000021.1 GCA_012799935.1 Erysipelotrichia bacterium
CAAAAACATGGACTCCTGAACATAGAGAAAAAATTCTAGCTGATCTTCCATTAGGTCGTATGGGAACAAGTGAAGATATAGCCAATTGTATTCTTTTTTTAGCCTCTAGTTTGTCTGACTATGTAAACGGAGAATCATTATTGGCTAATGGCGGAAGATATATGCAATAACTTTTAATTCATATTAAATACAGTTAAAATTTACATCATTATAAAAGATACGTTTTACGACAATAAACATATTAATCTATTGCTATACATTGCATAAAGAAAATACCTTGTTTAAAAAGTGTCTACAATCATTTTTAACAGTATTTTATCATATGTATTTTTCTAAAATCATATTATGGAATTCTCTTCTAATTTTAATCATTTTATCATCCCTAGTTGGATAAGCTGCATTGGTCAAAAGAACAATGGCAATTTCTCTAACATAATCTATATAGAGGGAAGTTCCTGTAAAACCAGTATGATACAAACAGCAATCACTATAATGTAATCCCATGGACTCACCTTCTTGAGCAAAAATCCAACCAATTGTTCTAGATAAATTTAAACCTTTTGTATAAGGTTTTTTTAATAATTGGATAGTTTCTTCTTTTAAGATTTCTTTTCCTTTATATTTGCCATTATTTAAAAACATTTGAGCAATCTTGCTGACTGATTTTAAATTACCAAATAAACCAGCATTACCTGCTTTCCCACCAATAATGTTAGCTTTACCATCATGAACAATACCTCTTATCTCCCCTCTTTCTGCTGTCACTTCAGAAGGGACACAATCTTTTTCTTTTCCCTTTTCTTTAGCATTATACATAATCCCATTTAATTCTAATGGTTCAAACAAGACCTCTTTAGCATATTTTTCAATATCACCTTTAAAATACTCAATAACTTTTCCTAAAACGATATAACCAAAACAAGAATATTCAACAAAGGTACCTGTTGGAATGCTTTGTTTTAAAGAAATAAGAAATTGCCACAACTGTTGTTTATCTTTACATTTTCGATAATCTTTATTATCAGCAACTATTCCAGAAGTATGAGTTAATAAATGCATAATATTTATATCTTCAAACGGAAATTCTGGAAAGATTTCAACTATCTTTGTTTCAAAAGAAATTAGTCCCTCTTCAATCATTTTTAATATCAGATTAGTTGTTATTAAAACTTTTGTCAGTGATGCTAAATCATATAAAGAATTTTCATCTATTGGATCATTTTCAAAAGTTTTATTTCCTAGGTAATATTCATCAACAGAATCCTTAGTAACAAAACCAATAGCTGCTCCAGCCAATACTTTTTCTTCAACATATTTCTTTATTACTTCCACACCATATTCAATATATTTCATAATTATAACCTTTCTATTTCTATTTTGTTTTTCATTATTTCTAATTCTTTTTCAAATAAAAGGACATCATTAGAAAAAAGAAAACCTGTCCCAACGGAGTTTTCTTTTAGAAAGGATAAATCATTATTAACATTTATCCCTTTTCCTCCATAACAAATTTCCTTTTTGTCCATAACATTTGTTTTTTCTTTGTTTAAATTACCAACGTAGATATGGTAATCTATCGCTAAATTTAATGTTACAGTAATAATCACTTTATTATTTCATTTCCGCCATTAACTTATTCAAGTTTGCAATTCCAGTTCTGCCAATCTGCATCAATTCTTCAATATCGATTTCACTAATATCTTCAGCGCTGAATCTTCTTCCCATAAGTTCTAATAACATTGTGAAGTTCATTCCTGTGATAACCTGCATTCTGTCATTTAAAACAAACATACTTCTATTTGAAGGAGTTCCGCCTAATAAATCAACCATCGCAATAACACCACTGCCATCATCAATTTCAGCAACCGCTTCTCTAATTCTTTCATCGAATAACTCAGGATTGTCTTCTGGCGCCAAATTTAAAGCCTTAATATTTGGAATATCCTCACCAAAGAATAATTTGCTAGATTCTAGCATGCCTTCTGCCATTGCCCCATGGCTCATTAATAAAATACCAATCATTTTTAATACCTCGTTTACTATATAACAATTATAACAAAGCCCCTATTTAAAAGGCAAACTAAACACCATTAAAATAGTTTTGCTTTTTTATTTTAATTATTTTCCTTTTATTATACTCTAATTTTTAAATATATCTTTTTAAAAATCAAAAAAAGAGATATCACAAGACATCTCTTTAGTAAACTATTTACTTAATTAAGCAATAATTTCTGTAACGTTACCAGCACCTACTGTTCTTCCGCCTTCACGAATTGAGAACTTAGTACCTTTTTCAACAGCAATTGGATAAATTAATTCAACTGTCATTTCAACGTTATCACCAGGCATACACATATCTACGCCCTCTGGTAAAGTAATAACACCAGTTACATCAGTAGTTCTAAAATAGAATTGAGGACGATAGTTACTTACAAATGGAGTATGACGTCCACCTTCTTCTTTAGATAATACATAAACTTGAGCTTTAAACTTTTTATGAGGTTTAACTGAACCAGGTTTAGCTAATACTTGACCACGTTCGATATCATCTCTTGCGATGCCTCTTAATAAAGCGCCAATATTGTCACCAGCTGTAGTATAATCTAATACTTTTCTGAACATTTCCAAACCTGTAACAACAGTCTTTTGAGTTTCTCTGATACCAACAATTTCAACTGGATCATTAACTTTTAATACACCACGTTCAACACGCCCAGTAGCAACTGTACCACGACCTGTAATAGTCATTGTATCTTCAATAGCCATTAAGAATGGTTTGTCATCTTCTCTTGCTGGAGCTGGAATGTAAGTATCACAAGCTTCCATCAATTCCATAATTTTTTCTTTATAGTATGGGTCGCCTTCCATAGCTTTTAATGCTGAACCACGGATAACTGGAGCATTGTCGCCATCGAAACCGTATTTGTCTAATAATTCTCTAACTGTCATTTCAGCTAAGTCAACGAATTCTTCTTGACCTTCCATCATGTCACATTTGTTTAAGAATACTACCATTGCTGGAACACCAACCTGTTTAGCTAATAAAACGTGTTCATTAGTTTGAGGCATTGGTCCATCTGTAGCAGCTACTACTAAGATAGCTCCATCCATTTGAGCAGCACCAGTAATCATATTCTTAATGTAGTCAGCATGGCCTGGGCAGTCAACGTGTGC
>JAAZKG010000155.1 GCA_012799935.1 Erysipelotrichia bacterium
CAGTTGATCTAATTTGATTAAATTCATTTTCACAGTGTTGCTCTAATGTTTCGCCTATTAACTTAGTTGAAAGTTTAACTTTCAAATCTTTATAGTAATCTATTAAATCATCTTTGCTTTTAAGTTGGCTTTCATATTTTTCCTTTAGAGAGTTTTCTTTGATTTTATATTGACTTTCACTATTTTCCAATTGATTAGTTAAATCTACAATTTCTTTATCCTTAGCATTGACCATTTTCTCAATGACTAACTTATTTTCATTTTCTTTATTTTCCAGTTTGTTTGATAATTCTAATATTTTATTTTCTTTTTCAGCTAGTTTTTTAAGATAAACCGTTTCTGCCCTATTTTTTAACAATTGAATATTAGCTTCATTTTCATTATCTTTTTGCTCTAACTGTAACTTTAATTTTTCGATTTCATTCTGCAACTCTTTTTCAACTAAAATTAAGGCATTTTCTTTTTCTTTAACCAATTGAGCTTCTCTTAATTTTAAATCATCACTAAATTGCTGATCTCTAACCTGATTCACAATTGCCTGATAATTTGATTCATCTATTTGAAACATTTCTCCACAATTTGGACATTTAATCTCTTTCATATTTTACCTCCCACTTAAATTAATTTTCCTTTATTTTTTACTCTATTAATAGTATACATTATTGACTGTTCCCTTTTATAAAGAAACCCATCATTTTCTTTTACACCTTTATTATACAAGATATAAGTTTTAATGATGGGTATTTATTTGGACTTCATTAAAAACTCTATTCTACTTTAATATATGTTGAATCAACTATACTATATAGGTAACATTCAACCTTTTTATTTGAAATTGCTTCCATATACTCTTTATAACCTAATAACTGCTTATTATAATTATCATCAGAAATATTTTTAAGTTTGTAGTCAACGATAACAAGTCTATCTTCATACTCCAATAGCAAATCAATAAAGCCATGTTTTTGTTGGTTATCTTTTTGATAGATAAATTCAAATTCTTTTATAACCCTTGCTTTGGCAATATCTTCCATTAAATCACTTTCAATGAAGTTTTTAACTTTTGTTTTATACTTTTCATCGACAATTGAATAATCTGGTTCTTTTAAGTCCAAGATTTCCATTAGATAATGGAGCTTCGTTCCATATTCCATAGTATCTTTTGTTTCTTGATTAATAATAGAAATATCTTTAGAAAATTTTCCTATTTCAACTAATTCTGGAACAATTGGACTAAGAACTTTTACTTCCATTGTTTCTTCACCTTTTTTTAATTTTTCAAAAACATTTTTTCTTTTACCTAAATAGTTTTTACTTAATCTAATATCATTTTGTAAATCTATTGTTTTAATATGTTGCTCTAGAAAACCAGTGATTGAATTCAACATACTTAAAATGCTGTTGTATTTCAGTCTAATTCTGTTTTCTACCACTCCATTTTGTAATGTGGTTAATGTTTTTTCCAGCGGACAGATTAAAACCATTTTTTCCTGTGCCCTAGTTAAAGCGACATAAAATAATCTAATTTTTTCCGAAATCCTTTCACAATCTTTGTCTTTCTTAAATAATTCTTTTAAAACGGTGTCTGACAATCCTAAATAAGTATCACCTTCATAAAGTTTATAAGGCAAGATTATTCCTCTTTCTTTTGAAAATAGATAATCTCCACGGGTATCAGATGTGTTAAACTTTCCAAACAATAATGGATAATAGCAAATACGGAATTCCAAGCCTTTTGAATTGTGAATTGTCATAATTTTTACTGTATTATCCTCAAATTGATTCAGTTTAAATTCTAGTTTTTTATTGTCATCACTTATTATCTTTTCTAAATGTCTAGAAAACTCACTGTAGTTATATCCAATCTGTCCTAATTGAAAAGCTAAATCACTGATATATTCTAAAATTGCCACACTTAGTTCCACTTCTCCAATTAAATGCAGTTTTTCATAAATATCAAATTCTTTGATAATTTCATTAAATATTTCTAAAATCGTTTTATCACTAATTCCCTGGGAAATATTGACACACTTTTTATAACTTTCACTTTCTCTGATTTTATTTTTTTTGATTGTTTCATAAATTATTTCATCCTTATTCTGGATAAGAAAACTTCGTTCAATAGAAGCATAACAATGTTTCTCAATTTTCACATCTTTTTTATTGACGATATTATCAATCATTGTAAAGATATTTTTGATAACTTTTACAATATCAGTTTCACCAATTTGAACTTCACGTTCCACTTTTACCGGAATCGCCTCATTTGATAAAATTTCATTAAATAAATCAAAGTGCTTTTTGGTTTGAGCCATGATACAAAAATCGCCATATTTAACATCTCTCAATTCTTTTTCATCAAAGACCTGATATTTGTTTTTAATTTTTTCTTTAATATCTTTAGCAATTATCATTGCCTCAACTTCTTCTTTCGAATATTCTTTATCAACAAAAGGATAGATAGGAACTTTATCCTGTTGTGTTTTATAGCTAATTATCTCTGTTTTGTAATTACTATTTGAAACTAGTTTGTCATATTTTTCTTGACCAAACTTCATTGCTTGAAAATCATCATAATCAACTCCACCAATATACTGATCCATTAAAAGTGCAAAGATTTTGTTAACTGTTTCAATAACTTCTTTTCTACTTCTAAAATTCTTGTTTAAATCAATAGTTCTTCCAAAATCTTCATCTTTACATCTTTCATATTTATTATGAAAGTTTAAAGGGTTGGCATTTCTAAAACCATAAATAGATTGTTTGACATCACCAACCACAAAAACATTGTCATTAGAAATCAAATCAATAAATTTTTCTTGCAAATCACTATTATCTTGATATTCATCTACTAATATTTCTTCAAAGTAATTTTTTATTTCATTTCTAATATTATCATTTTCTTTAACAATTTGAATTGACATCTTAGCAATGTCCATATAAGAATATAAATCTTTTTCTGCTTTGAATTTAGAAGTTTCTTCATCAAGCTGTTTAATAATATCTAAAACAACCTCGACATATTTTCTAGTGCTTTTTATGTTTCTTTGATCTTGTGTTTCTGAAAACAGAAATATATCTTTTATTTCTTTAATGGCATCAGCAATTCTGTTTTTGAAGAAAGAAGCTTCTTGTTTTGTTTCTTCATCTATTTCAGAGGTTATTCTCATTTGACCAACTTTATAGTCTTTTGTTGCTATTTCTAATTGATCTACTGTTTTATTACCCACATATTCTTTTAATTTTGGTATATCATTAGTGATAAATTTTGATATATGTCCATCTAATTTTACAATCAACTCTTTAAGCCATCTGCCAATATCTTTATGTAACTTTAAGCTTTCACCACGATATTCTGTTACCTGTTTTTCAATAAACTCATCACTGAAAAAATGATTAAAATAATTATCAATAAAGTTCTGTTTGTCAATAATTAAATCCATTTTATTATTTATTGAAATTATCGCTTCTTTAAAAGCATTATCGTTTTTTACACATAAATCATTTATTGTTTCTAAAAATTTTTGATCTCTAGAAGAATATTTTTGATTAAAGATTTTTTCAAGTATTTCTTCTTGTTTTATCTTCATTACATTTTCATCAATTATACTGATTTTATCACTCACATTGAGTAGATAGTGATACTTTTTGACCATAGATAAAGCAAAAGCATCAAAGGTCATAATATAACTTCCATCAATTTTATCTAGTTGATTTTTTCTGAAATTTTCTTCTAATTTGTTACCTCTGTTATCCACTATCTTTTTCTTTGTTTTTTCTTTCATGGAAACAGCAGCAGCTTTAGTAAAAGTTAAAACTAGAAGTCGATCAATATCTATTCCCTTACCTAGATGATTGAAAATACGTTCAGTTAAAACTGCTGTTTTACCACTACCTGCTCCAGCAGATACAATGGTATTGCCTATTTGACAATTAATGGCATCTTTTTGTTCATCTGTCCATTCAATACTATTCATCTTCTTCCTCACTCTCTTTTATATTCTTAAAATCACTGCTTTTACGATAACAAATATCACTATAGGTACAATATTTACACGCTTCATCTCTATCATAAGGTTTAATAGGAAATTCTTTTCTTAAAATTGCCTTTCCTGCTTCTACAATTTTCCTTTCAGTAAGTTGAATCAGGTCGTTAATTCCCTTATTATCTATTCCTTTGCTATTTAGAATTTTATCTTCTTTTGAAACTCTTATATTAATTAGTTCACTTTCTCTAAAAGACTGATCAAATTTTTCTAGGATACAATAATTTTCATCCTCATTACTTTTTCCTTTAAACTTCATTGAGTTAAATTTCTTTACTGCAATGGGTTTATTAACCTCGTATTTGGTATCGGTATTGATTAATTGTTGAATATAAAAACCAGCATATTTTTTATTTTCTTCTTCAAATAATTTGCTAGCCAAATATAAATAACTTGGAAGTTGTAAAGATAAACCTTTTTCAACCATTTCTTCCCTATATTCTTCTGAGCCTGTTTTATAATCTACTACCGCAATCATTCTTTCATCATCTATTTTTTTATGAATCAATTTATCTATTACACCTTTAAAACTAATATCTTCAGTAATGCTGACATCTACATTTTTTTCATATTTATAATTATCAAAACCTATATGCTGATGCTGTTGTCTGATTATTTCAATATCTTTAATCAGTTCTTTTTTTAGACTTTTGGTGAAATATTTCTCACTTTCCGTATATTCTTGTTTTGATAAAACTTCATTTATTTTTTCATCAATAATTTTATCAATACTCTTATCATCAGTAATATCTTTTTCGAAAATTTCTTTTAAAACTTCATGAAAAATATTTCCTAGTTGTATATTATACTGACTTGTTTCATCATTAATTTTCAGTATTCTTTCAACATAATATTTGAACGGACATTGATAATAACTATTGATTTGTGAATAAGATAGTTTTATTGAATTATCTAACTGTTTTTCTATCTGCTTATAACTATGATCATATTTGCGATAATCATTTTCATTATATGTCGCATATAACTTTTCTAAGTTTTTTTCTTTAATATTATATTTAGAATATTGGTCAAGTTTTTTTGAAAATCTATATCTGTTTAACTTATTTGAATACAAATAACTGGAAGAAATGTTTTGATTGCTATTAATTGTCATTTTATCTAGGATAACACTTGGATTAAAATTATCCATTAAACTATTTTCACAATATGAAAGATATAGATTTTCAATATTCGATAAATAGTTTAAATAATTTTCCTTTTTAATATTATTTAGTTCTTCCGTTTTACTTAAACCTACCAAATGTTTAATATCATCGGTAATATAATCAGTATCAACCGATAAAGCTGGACAACTATCATTGAAACCTACTAAAAATACATAATCCTTATCTTCAAAAGGTTCAAAAAGATTGACCCTTTTAACAACATTTGTATAAGTTTCTGTTTTTACTTTTGTATTATTTAATTCATCGATAATTAAATCAACATATTCTTCTACTTGAATGTATTTATTAATGATTGAAACAATGGTATTTATATGTTTAGAATTACTATTGCCGGTTAAAAAGTCTTCAAGTTTTTCGCCATTTTTTTCTTTTAAAACATCAATAAATTCTTTTACTATTGTTAATGAAGATAAAGTATCTTCACTTTTTTCTTCAATCTTGAAATGAAAGTAATCATTATAGCGATTGAAATAGGTTTCATAACTTTTATCAGCATTCATTACATAAATGTTGTTTATATCAATTCCATCTTCTAAAAACTTTGAAATGCTGTTATACAAATACTGGACTTCTTTTTCCATCGTCTGAAACTCAATAAAATTGAATTCTTTTTGGTTAAATTTAAACTCAACAATTTCACCATTTAAATTGTCCAAAATGTTTTTATAAAATTTATCTAATCTACCATAACCTAGAACTGTTATCTTATCCCATTTTTTTAAATATGTAGTAAAAAGAGGATTTTTAATTAATAGATTATTATCAGATAATTCTTCTTTATATTTAACTAATAGCTGCAACTTTTCATTATCATAATTTTTTTCTTCAACAAAGTATAGATTTTTCAAATACGTTTTTACAACATCTATCTTCATTTGATACTTATCTGCTAAATATTTAATAGCTCTATAATCATAATCAAAGAAATAGTTTTTGACAAACTCTTCAAGCGACATAAATTTACAGTTTAAAAGTTTTTTATTTTCAGCAGCTTTTTTCAAGAAGTAATTTTTAACAACTGCTGGACAAATAATTAAAGCATTATCCAAATAGCCAATATCAATCATTTTATCACCTACTTTTACACTATTATTTTACACTATACCAAAAATAATAGACATAAAGAAATAGTCCATATTTTACTGATGAGTAAATATTTGGACTATTTTTTAATTTATTTTTTTATACTAATTCTCATTTCTTCTTTTTTGAAACATGATTAACGAAATCATTGAGGTTAGAGAAACTCCCATCAGCACAAGCCAGAAAATATAACTATAATTATCTCCTGTATCTGGAATAGGCTCAGGTGTTTCATTATAATAGTTAGTCACATTGTAGCCATCAATCACAGTATCATACCACTTCACTGGATCCTCTGTAATCGTGTATTCAATCAATTGATCATTTTCATATTTTGGCAAATTAGTAAACGACCACGACCAGTCATCTTTGTCTGTAACTACTTTATGATCAATTTCAACACCATTTTTCCACAGTCTAATTGTTATGCTTCCTGGTCTATGTCCTACAAGGTCATCATAGTCTTCCCAAATCTTTTTACCTTCTACAGAAACAACAGTTGGCTCATATGAGTTTGTAATTGTATATCCAGAAACTTCGTCTTTAGTTATATCTGCTACATAACCGACTACTTTTCTTTCTTTTATAATATATTCATATTGATTGCCCATACCATCCTCTTTTATTAATCCAGTAAATTTTAATGACCAATCACCATTAGCATCTGGTTTAATAGTTTCATAACCAATATAAATAGGTTCATCATTACTGCCTGCTATCTTACGCCATAATTCTACTTCAATACTTTCAGGACGAATTCCTTTTTCATCATTATTATCATCCCATACCTTTTTTATACTGCAATCAGTTTCTGGAACTGGTACATCTTTACGACCAATTGTTACGTCTCCGTTACTTCCAATACCACCACCACGAGTAGCAGAATAATTTCCAGTAATAAATACCTTAGCTAAATTTTGTGTGTTTTCATTTCCAACCTCAGCAGTATAAAGGGATAAGTCAACTCCCTCTCCTAATAGTGTCCCATTAAGCTTATTCAGTGGAACTTCTGTTCCATCATTGTATTTCCAGTGATAAGGAATACCTCCAAGCATCGTATCAGCTATAAAGTATTTAGGATTTCCACCATGAGCACCAAAACCAATTGTAGCGCTATAAATAAAGATTTCTTTTGCTGAACTAGCTTTATTTCCATATAAAGCAGCACCTTCTTTTAAATAAATTATAGTATTGCTGATTGGACATGAAGCATAACCACCACCTTGTAGCTTTGCTTCATTGTTAGAAATAATAACATTAGTCATATAGAGGTGACCATTTTTGAATCCATTAAAATCATATCCATTGACATAAATGCCACCACCACCAAAAGCTGAATTTGTTACACCTTCATTATTCATAACATTGTTTGTAATATATCCAGCAGTAATAGTTGCTTCTGATTTTAAATCTTTTACTCCAACATAAGCAGCTTGAACAAAAATGCCGCCACCACTAGATCCAGCAGTGTTTCCATCAATAATACCACCATTCATCATAAAAATATTATTATAATATATGCTTGCTTCAATAGTGCCAATGGTTACACCACCGCCAGCTTCTTGAGCATAATTTCCTTGGATCAGACCATTATTCATGGTGAATGTTGCACCTTCATATAAACAAACTCCACCACAAGCAGCATAGTTCCAATAACTGTCCATGCCAGGTCCATTAAACACACTATTATTCTTAATAGTTCCACCATTCATAATTAATTTCGCATTTCCAGTCAAATATATTCCGCCACCAAAATTAGCAACATTATTTTGAATTAATCCACCATTCAAAGTAATAACACAATTTGATCTTTGTCCACAAATTGCACCACCTCTATTGCTAGCGTGACTTTTATTATTATTGTTTTCGAGAACTGTGCCGTCATTAACCGTAAGTTTACCTTCACAATTTATTAATGCACATTTAGAAGTTATATTATCACCATCACCATCAATTATAATGTTACTTAATGTTACGTTGTCTGATGAAGCAATCCAAAATAAATAACCCAAATTAGATTCATCTCTTTTTATAATTGCGTTTGTACCTTCTAATGAAATTTCCCCATTTATTCTTACCTGTCTTAAAACTAAAATTGTATCTACTGTTTGATTAGTTGTTGCCAATTCTTTAGCTTTTTCAAAAGTCTTGACTGCTGTATCTCTGGTGGTTCCATCATTTTCATCGTTACCAGTTGCACCATTTATAAAAATTATCGTATTATTCCCTCCAAGATTTAAAGGAACAGATTCATTTTCATTTTCACTTGTTGACATGTCAACAAGTATTTCACTTCCTAATACCCTAAATGTATTAAAATCTTGACTCATTAAAAAAGCTACGATAGTAATAAATGCCATAAATGCTCTAAATTTGCCCTTTTTCATCGTAAAACACCTCTTTTTCTAACAATCCACATTACATACTATCAAGGCTCCTTAGTATTGTAAAACTCTATTTTGTAATATGGGTATTACATTTACTAATATCTGTTATGAATTTTAATATAAAAATTAAAATATATACCAAATATGTATATTTAAATATATTTATCCTTAATAAATGTTGCTTATGTGAAAGCATTTAGAAACAATATATTTATTAAACCAATTTTCCTACTAATTTTTTTATCAGTTATAATATGTATATTATTAAAAGGAGATTAACTATGATTATGAATAAAAAAGAGTTTTTAAAAGAATTTAAGGAATTTATATCTAGAGGTAATATTTTAGATATGGCAATAGGTGTAATCATTGGGGGCGCTTTTGGTAAAATCACTTCTTCACTAGTAAATGATGTAATTATGCCGGTAATTTCTATCTTAACGGGCGGAATACAGTTTAGTAACTGGAAAATCGTTTTAAAAGAAGCTATTGCAACAACTGATGGAGTGATTGATCCAGCAACAGAGGTTGCTATAAATTTTGGTTCACTTATTGCTACAGTTCTAGACTTTTTAATTATTGCTTTTACAATTTTTATTATTATTAAACTGGTAAATAAATTTAAAAACAAAAAACAAGCTGAAGAAAAAGTTGTTGAAAAACCCTCAGAAGAAATAAAACTGCTTACAGAAATTCGTGATGCTATTAAAAATAGTTGCGATTAAAGCTTTTGGCAACAAAAGGTGTTTGCAACTTTTTTATCTATTTTAGTTTTCGACTAAAGTGTTATATAATTAATCCAGCGATTATTGTGAGGTGATAACATGCAGCAAGTATTACTCTTTTCAAAAATAGACAAAATAACTGATTTTCTTGAACCTAATGTGATAGATTATATCAATACAAAACAAACTTTTGCCTTTGAGAGTTTTGAAAAATCCAACATTTTCGCTTTTGAATGGCATAATATCAAGGTTTCTTCAAACACACCTGAAAAAGTTTTAGTTTATATGGATTCTGAAGATTTGTTTATTTTTTGTGAAAATGAAGATTGCTTAAAAAATATTTCCACTCTATTTCCAGAAGGCTTGTCAAATGAAAAAGCTTTATATCAATTTTTTGTCAATTTATTTCATGATGATATTAAGTTTTTAGAAAACTTCGAAAAGAAAATTACCGACATTGAAGATTCAGCATTAAAAAGTCCCAAACAAAATTATTTGGCCAAAATTATTTATTATCGCAAAGAATTACTATCTTTAAAACGCTATTACGAACAATTAGATTTGATTTTAGACAATCTTTGTGCAAACGATAATAGAATCTTGTCCAGCGAAGGCGAAAGATATATGGCAATAATTGGCGAAAGAGTCCATCGTTACCACAACTATGTTTTAAATTTGCGAGATTATGTAACTCAAATGCGTGAAGCTTATCAAGCCCAAATAGATATTGAACAAAACCAAATTATGAAGGTCTTCACGGTTATAACTTCGATATTTTTACCACTGACCCTTATTGCTGGCTGGTATGGTATGAACTTCAAATATATGCCCGAACTTAGTTGGCGATATGGTTATCCTTTTGTTATTTTACTAAGTATAATAGTATGTATTGTTTTACTTTGGTATTTCAAAAAGAAAAAATGGTTCTAAAGTTTTCCTAAAGTAGTTTGCTATTTAAAGTTAGTAAACTGCTTTTTCTTTCAACCATTTTTTTATTAATTTGAGTTCTTTAACTGTAAAATTCCAACTATACCCAAAACAACATAACCAATTGCTAAAAACAATGTGATTATCCACTTTCCAAGCGGTTCCCCTTTTAAAGCAAGAAATATATACATTGCAATAGCTATTAAACCAACAATAATTTGTAGCAGAGATACAAATAGATACCATTTCTTCATTTTAAAACTCCTTTTGTTAATAACAAATATATGTATTGTTAATGGCAACACTTTCTACTATCGCACCAATTAACATAAAAGCAATACCAATTAATAACACTATTTTTCTCGGTTTTTTATTATGATATTCTTTTTTTACGAGTTAAGAATATCAAACCACTAGCAGAAGAACACATCAGCATTAACCATAGATAATATCCACCTATATCTCCTGTTTCAGGTACTTTCTCTAGCGCTTTAATTTCAAGTGTACCATAAGCAGTCCCTGGTGCTGAAATTATTTCTACTGGATGACTGCCAATAGACAGGGTTTCTAAAAATGCTGGATTGAATATAACAACCGTTGTCCCTTCTTCTACCTTATAACTGACTTCATCTACTGTTATTCCATCTACTTTAACAGATTGAAAATCAGTAAACTCTGCATTTGAAGTAAAACTGGCATATATATTTGATCCTTTAATCCATGCTGGAGGCTGTTTAATCATTTTTATTTCATCAGGATTCGCTGTATAAATTGGCCTGATAAAAGTATCAGCAGTAATGTTTTTACCATCATGATTCCATACACCTGTATATCCTGTTTTCTTAGGCACATCTTCAGCAATTGCATCGAAACCATATTCTATGGTTTGTGGATTTCCAACTGGATTGCCATGTTCATTCTGATAAATAACAGTACAAGTCTTGAGTGTGTATTTTAAATTAACAATCACTCTCATCCTAAGGTTAGGATTGCCAGCAAATTTTAAATCATAATAATATATAATTGCCTCTATTTTGTCAGCAGGACTAATTAATAATATCCCAGTATCTTCATTATAAGTTGCTGTTTCTGGTAAAGTTTCATCATTAATCGGTTTTACCATCATCACCCGTGCAATATCTTCATTTGGATCAGAAAATAAAGTTGACAAATCAAATTTATACTTTCCATTTTCAAAATCAGAAACCAAAGATGTCGGACAATTCTGCGGGGTCGAATAAGTTCCTGAAACAAAGAAACTCATCAGCGCCTTGTTCTTGCTGAGATCAAGAGTAGTTAATTGATTATTTTCAAAATAAAAGTTTTTTAATGCAGTGTTATTACTGACATCAAGAGAAGCTATTTTATTATTTTGACAACGTAAATCTACCAGTTGGATATTGCTGCTGACATCCAAGGAATTCAGCTTGTTACCATTACACATTAAAATCTTTAGTTCACTGTTATTGCTGATATTTAAAGAAGTTAGATTATTAAAAGAACAATGTAGTGTCGATAAATTTATATTATTATCAACATTTAAAGTGGTCAAATTATTATCTCCACAATTAAGATATGTCAACTCTCTATTATTGCTGACATCCAAAACAAGTAAATTATTGTTAGAACAATTTAGCTGTATCAGTGCTGTATTATTGCTAATATTGAGTGTTTCAATTAAATTATCATAGCAGTATAAATATTCTAATTTAGAATTGTTGCCGACATTTAAAGTAGTTAATTTGTTTTTATAGCACCTCAAATCAGTCAAAGCAGTGTTACTGCTAATATCTAGATTAGTAAGCTGATTTTCACTACAATTAAGTTCTTTCAACTCTCTATTGTTACTGACATTTAAAGTGGTTAATTCGTTTTTATTGCACATCAAATAAATCAAAGCAGTGTTGCTACTAATATCAAGGTTGGTAAGCTGATTATAACTACAAAGCAACCTTTCTAATTTAGTAAAGTGCTCTACACCTGTAAGATCAGCAATATTCTTTTTGACACAATTAATAACTTTAACAGCCTCTAATTCGGAGCGTTGCAATATACCATCACCATTTGAATCAAATGTAATTTCTATGTAACTTCTAAAATTATCGTCAGGAAAATTGATTCCGTTTATCTCCACACTGCCATCAGCATAGACGACAATAGATTTTGAAACCATAAGACAGAGCATCAATATGAAAACAATAACTTTTGATAATAATATTCTTTTATTTTTTATCATCTTATTTCTCCTCCTCTTTCTTGATTTATCGTAAAAATATGATTTGTATAACAATTTATCGAATGCAAATCATACTTTTATTATTATATGAACCTGTTTGTATCCTCATTAAACAAAAGTCCTCCCAGATTATATCACATTATCAATTAAAATCATAATTCTACACTTATTATTTTAAAAACGGAATTAACTTTTTAATTTTGCGTATTTATTATAATATTTTAAATTCACCTTCCTTGTAAAATTTATATCAATTAACTCCTATATAAAAAAGACATCCTATTATTAGAAATGTCTTTTTATAACTTAGTTATTTATCGTAAACCTTTTTTAGCATTATTTTCATATCTTCAACTAAAGGTACTCTTGGATTTGCTGGAGAACATTGATCTTCATAAGCTGCTACAGCAATAGAAGCTATCTTTTCATTCCAACTGTTTTTATCAACATTCAATTGTTTAAAGTTAGTTTCTAATCCAATTTCTACAATTAAATTTTCAACTGCCTTAGCAAATTCTTCTACCCCCTGTTCAGGTGTATCGGCTTTTA
>JAAZKG010000022.1 GCA_012799935.1 Erysipelotrichia bacterium
TAGATTATGAGGCTTTTGAATATTTGAAGAATGCTAATGCTTTAGTTAGTAAACCAATAGAAAGATTAAAAATCATGAATCAACCTGCAATTGATTTCTATAGAGACTTCAATGTAGATTTAGAAACCGAGATGCTGGAGATTTCTTTGTGTGCTCAACATAATAATGGAGGATTAGACATTGATTTATGGTGGCAATCTAATCTAAAAGGATTTTTCCCAGTAGGGGAAGTAGCTGGAACTCATGGTGTCTATAGACCAGGAGGATCAGCTTTAAACTCAGGTCAAGTTGGCTCAAATAGAGCAGCACTATATATTAGTAAATTATGTACAAATGATACTCATGATAGTGAACAGTTTAAAAAACTCAGCAGTAAAGCAGTGGAAGAAATGAATCAATTAGCCAATGATTGTTTGACAAGTTATTCAAATCTGCAAGAAGTTTTTAAAGATACAACTAATAAAATGAGCAGCTATGGTGGCATTATTCGCAATCAAAAAGATATAGAAAAGACTTTAGCTTATATTGATAATATCCTAACTAATTTTAGCAAGGAAATTAAAATTTCTTCTTTATCTGAATTAAGCTGGCTGTATAAAATTAGAGATAATTTGATAGCTCAAAAATGTTATTTAACAGCTTATAAGGATTACATAGATAATAAAGGTGGCTCTAGAGGAAGTGCTCTTTATACTGATGCAACAGGAAATAAACCATATAACTATTTGCCAGATGAATTTACCTTCCGAGTTGACGATCAGTATTTAGCAGACCAAATTCAGACTATTCAATATATTGAAAATCAATGCATTTGCAACTGGCGTCCAGTTATTAATATTCCAGAAAATGATGACTTTTTCGAGAATACCTGGAAAAGTTATAGAGAAAACGGTAATGTTTTCTAAAATAATGTGAAAAACTTTTTAGTATATTAGCAGTTAATAAAAACAATTATATATCGGTTAAAGATAAATAGTTGTTTTTTATTGCTATTAACATTATGAGATAGAAGAAGTTATTAATTTGCAAAACAATTGAACCTTATTATTCACTTTTATTAAGGTAAATAGTATAATTAAATAATGGAGGAGTTATTATGTTTGATAAAAAGGTTAAGATTAAATGGAATGTTGTTGTTCCACTAGTATTAAGCATTATTTTAGTATCATATCTATTAATCTCGCTGATAGCAGGACTTTTTGGCTCAAAAACTGGAGATTTAGATATTTATACAATTGGAAATTTTAATGCTAAGAAAACTATGGATATTATTAATAGTGAAGATAGAAGCCAACCTATTTTAATTAAGGATTATAATTTTTATGGCGAGTCTTTGAACTTGTATTTTGAAAGTTATGGCGATGATATCACTAAATCAAACACATTAAATGGAAAAACTGTTATTTTGAAAGACTTGATTAATTCCAATAATATTGTCACTTTTGCTGATTTGACAAAAGATGTTGATAATCAAATCAATTTAAATAAATTAACTCCTGGTTTTTATAGTTTATACATCGTTGATGGGGATGTTACCTTTAGAGCGTATTATCAGTCAGTTTTATCTACTAACAATACATTCTATACTGTTTCTCGTTATGGTAAAAACTACAAGATAGAAGTAATTGCTGATAAAAATTTGTTTGATGAAATTAACTCAAATAAAAAGAAACCATTAACAGATGTTTTAGATCAAAACTACATTTATATTAATGTAACCGTTGCCCAAGAGTATCCACAATATGATATTGCGATATCTACTTCTCCTGCTTTAACAATGAGTGGTATTTCACTGGTTGGTGAGCAAGTTGGAGATTTTATTGAAGCAGAACAAATGTATGAACTGGCTTTAAAAGTAAAAAGCGCATTAGAAGCAAAAGGTTTAAAAGTTTTAGTTTTAAAAGATGAATTTGGTCAAGATATTCAATATTATGGTAAAGGTGGAACATTGGAAAAGGCTTATAAAAGTGGAGCTAAATATATGATTCACTTAGATATGGACTTTTATGGAAACATAGGAGTTATGTATGCAAATAGGTCCTCTGGAAGGCTAGCGAAAGCTGTTTACGGTTATCTTTTTAAAGAAACTGAAATATATCCTAATGATAAGTATCTATTCAAATGTGATGTAGATACCAATGGTGTAACCGATTTACAATATGAAATTAGAGAAGCGGGTGGGGCAGTTTTATCAGCTGGCACATATTCAGAAAGTGCTCAGAAAAACACCTTTGCCTATAACAATAAATATGGTATTGATACTATTCAAATTGTTACTATAAATATGTCAGATAGCACAGCACGAAGTCTCTGGAGTCAGCAGAAAGAAAAAGTCGCTAGTGCGATTGTAAAAGGTATATTAGAATATTTACAAATAGCCAATTAAGTTGGCTATTTTAATGGAGCTATAAATGTTGTTGAAAATTAAAAATGGGTCAAAGGACTTCGGTGGTGAAATACTGTTTGAAGACATTGATTTTGAAATTAAATCTAACGAAAAAGTTGCGTTAATAGGCAGAAATGGTTGTGGTAAAACAACCCTTTTGAAAGTTATTAATAAGGAATATGATTTAGATGGTGGTCAACTGCTAATTGACAACAACATTTCAATAGGCTATTTGTCACAACAAGCTTTCAAAAATGAACAGTTAACCGTAAGAGAATCTTTTGATGAAGTTTATAGACATATTTTAGAAATTGAACAGCAACTTAAAAAAGTAGCTAAGAGATTGGAAACAGAATATTCTGAAGAATTACTAGCAAAATTTGCTAGTTTGCAGCATCAGTTTGAATGTCATAATGGTTACAACTATGATCAGCAGCAAACAATGCTATTTACCAAGTTTGGTTTTTCTTTAGATGATTTGGATAAGAAAATATCTGAGTTTTCTGGTGGCCAAAAAACAAGAATAGCTTTTGTACGCTTATTACTTTTGCAACCAGATATTTTACTTCTAGATGAACCAACTAATCATTTGGATATTCAGACAGTAGAATGGTTAGAAGGATATTTACAAAAATATCCTAATGCTTTAGTTGTCGTAAGTCATGACAGAATGTTTTTGGATAAAGTTGTTACTGAAGTTTATGAATTTGAATTCAATAAATTACATCATTATGTCGGAAATTATAGTCAGTATATCCATTTAAAGGAAGCCGAGTTTAATCGTCAACAAATTGCCTATAAAAATCAGCAAGAGGAAATAGCACGTCTTGAGCAGTTAATTGAAAAGTTCAGATATAAAAAAAATAAAGCTGCTTTTGCTCAAAGTAAAATAAAATACTTGCAAAAGATGAATAAAATTGAGCGACCTAATGAAGATAAAAGAAAGATGAAACTTCGTTTTGAAAAAAGTCTTAAAGGCGGAAATACAGTTTTAATTGTTGAAGATTTAGAAATAGGTTATGATTACCCATTATGTAAAATTGATTTACAGGTATATTCAACTGATAAAATAGGTGTTATTGGACCAAATGGTTTAGGCAAGAGCACATTTTTAAAAACTATTATGGGTTTAGTTGCTCCATTATCAGGAGATTTTATCTATGGTCATCAGATAGAAGTAGCCTATTTTGATCAAGCTTTAGCCCAGGTTAGTTCAACTAAAACAGTTTTAGATGAGTTATGGGACCTATATCCAGAATATGACCATACGCAAATTAGAACAGTATTAGGAAATTTTTTGTTTTCAGCTGATGATGTTTTTAAAACTTGTGATGTTTTAAGTGGTGGTGAAAAGGTTAGATTATTATTATGTAAAATAATGCTTTCAAAGGCGAATTTATTAATATTAGATGAACCGACTAACCATTTGGATATTGCTGGTAAAGAAGCTTTAGAAAAAGCTTTACTACAATATGATGGCACAGTTATTTTTGTAAGTCATGATAGATACTTTGTTAATAAATTAGCTAACCGTATTTTGCATATTGATGGCAAAAAAACTAAGTACTATCAATTAAATTATCAAGAATTTTTAGATAAAGTAAATAATATTGAATATCATGAAAAAGCAGTAGTAATAAAAGAAGAAAAAGTTATTGATTCTAAAACAGAAAGAGAAAATAAAAAAAGAGCTAAATCACTGGAAAGACAAATAACAAAAGCCGAAAAAGAACTGGAAAATCTGCGAGATTTACGTTTTGAAGAAGAGTATTATCACGATTATCAAAAAATGGATCAACTTAATAATGAAATAAACGATAAGAAAAATGAAATCATAAATTTGATGAAAGAGTGGGAAAAATATGTCAGTTAACTATAAACTGAAAAAAAGCACTAGAAAAACTATGTCCATCAAAGTTGAAAATGGACAGGTTTTTGTTTATGCTCCACTTCTTACACCAAAGTTTATGATTGATGAGTTTGTCAAAAAACATCATAATTGGATTGAAAAAAAGCTTAATGATTCAAGAATAAATGTCTACTTTGATTTGGAAAATGATAAAGAAATATATTTTTTAGGTAAAAAGTTTAATCTACAGATTGTCACTGGCAAAAAAAGTGAATTTTTAATTAGAGATAATAACCTAATGCTTTATGGTAAAAATATAAGAAGTATAAAGACAAATTATAAAAAACAGTTGGCAGCTATATTAACTCAATATGTGAATGAAGTTAAATATGAATTAGGCATTGAATTTGAACTTGATTTTAAAATTTATAAAAGTAGGTGGGGCTGTTGTTACAGCAAAAAGAATTTAATTATCTTAAATTATCTTCTTGCCTGTTTACCTTATGAGCTAATTAAATATGTGATTTATCATGAAGTTGCTCATTTTAAGCAAGGAAACCATCAAAAAGAATTTTATCAAGAATTAGAAAAGATATGTCCTAACTATAAAATATTAGCTAAGGAATTAAAAAACTATACAATATTAAAATAATAGTTTTGATTTTTCAGAAATAAAGTTAACTAGTTAATTGATTTATAAAACCAATAGGAGTAGAATATATGTTGTGTTTACAATATATATTTTTCATTGGAAAGCAGGTGCTTTATGTTTGAATTAGTTTTTAAATATACTGGAAAACATAAAATTGCAGCAATTCTTACACCAATTTTAATGATATTGGAGGTGCTTTTTGATGTGCTTATTCCATATGTTATGTCTAGGATTATTGATGTTGGAGTAAATGGATTAGCTGGTGCTGATATTAACTACATTATCAAAATGGGACTGGTGATGGTTGGCCTAAGCATGTGTGCAATGATTTGTGGTGGTTTGGCAGGCTATACTAGCGCAATTGCTTCTAGTGGATTTGTTTACAATATAAGAAATGCTATGTTCAAAAAAATTAATAGTTATTCATTTGCTAATATTGAGAAGTTCGAAGTACCTTCTTTAGTTACTAGAATGACTTCAGATATGAGAATGATGAGAATGGCTTATGTTGCTATAGTTAGACATCTGTTTAGAGCGCCGATTAACCTATTTTTCAGTGCTTTAATGGTATATAAAATCAATCAATCATTGGCTACGATTTTTTGGGTGGCAATTCCAATTTTAGCTTTAGGCTTATTTTTAATTGGTTATAATGCTTATCCACGTTTTAAGGTTCTAATGTCCAAATTTGATGATATGAATGGCAAATTAGAAGAAAACTTTATCGCCATCAGAGTAGTTAAAACTTTTGTTCGAGAACAATTTGAAAAACTTAAATTTAAAAAGACTTCTGAAGGTGTTAGAGATTTCCAAAGAAAAGCTGAAAGTATTGTTTTGTTTAATGATCCTTTCTTTAACTTAGTTATGTATAGTTGTATGATTGCGGTTAGCTGGTTGGGCGGAAATTTAATTATTAATCAAATGATGACGGTTGGCGAATTTATGAGTTATCTTTCATATCTAAAGCAAATCTTATTTGCTTTGATAATGATTTCTTCAATTATGATGCAGATTGTCTTTGCCCAGGCTTCAGTTGATAGGGCTAATGAAGTTTTAAATGAAGTTGTTGATATTAATGATGATGGAAATGATGGAGAGTTAGTTTTAGAAGATGGCTCTATCAAATTTGAGAATGTTAGTTTTGCCTACAGTAAAGAAGCCCAAAAGATGGCTTTAAGCGAGGTTAATTTAGAGATAGCTTCAGGAGAAACAGTTGGTATCATTGGTTCTACTGGTTCTAGTAAAACAACGTTAATTCAATTAATCCCCAGACTATATGATGCAACTATCGGCGAAGTATATGTTGGTGGTCATAATGTAAAAGAATATAAACTGGATAATTTAAGAAAAGAAATAGGAGTAGTTTTACAGAAAAATGTTTTGTTTAGTGGAACGATAGAAGAAAATTTATTATGGGGAGACCAACAAGCTACTTTTGAAGAAATTGTAGAAGCATGCAAAGTAGCTCAGGCTCATGATTTTATTTCTTCTTTTCCTGATGGTTATCAAACAGAATTAGGACAAGGTGGAGTTAATGTTTCTGGTGGTCAAAAACAAAGAATAACTATTGCCAGAGCTTTGCTTAAAAAACCAAAGATTATTATCCTAGATGATTCAACCAGTGCGGTAGATACAGATACCGATAGACGTATTCGTCAAGGATTAAAGAAAAGATTATCTAATATGACCACTATTATCATCGCTCAGCGCATATCTTCGGTAATGGATGCTGATAGAATTATTGTTATGGAAGATGGTCGTATTACTGATATAGGCAATCATGAATACTTATTGAAAACTAATGAAGTTTATAGTGATTTGTACTATACACAGCTAAAAGGGGTGGGTGAATAATATGACAGAAAAACGTCGTTATCGTCAAATTCGAACTGCCAGAGCTGAAAACATTCCAGCGACAGTGGCTAGAATTTTTAGATATTTATCATCTTACAAATTGGCGATGGTAGTAGTTTTCGTTTGTATTATCATTGGAGCTTTAACAAATGTTGCTGCCTCATATTTCTTCGCTCCTATTATTGATGATTTTGTTGTGCCATATATTGGACAGGAAAATCCAGATTTAACAGCGTTTATAGAGATGTTAACCTTTATGGCAATTATTTATTTGACCGGAGTATCAGCATCATATATTTGGAGAAAAATGATTTCTTTCATTTCTACTGGATTGTTAAATGATGTAAGAACTGAACTCTTTGCCAAAATGCAAAACATGCCTATTAATTTTTTCGACAGTCATACTCATGGTGAGCTAATGAGTTTTTACACTAACGATGTCGACACCATGAGACCACTTATTGCTGAGACTTTACCAGCATTAATTTCTACAGCAATTAATGTGTTTGGCGTTTTATTTATGATGATTAAATTAAGCCCAAAACTAACAGCAGTGTCTTTAGTGGCTATGTTTTTGATGGCACTGGTAATTTATGCTTTGGGAAAAAATGGGCGAAAGTATTTTATTGAAATTCAAAAGGGTGGCAGCGATATCAATGGTTATGTCGAAGAAATGTTTCAAGGACAAAAAGTTATTAAGGTTTTCCAGTATGAAGAAGCTGCGATAAAACAATTTAAAGTTTATAACAAGAGGGTATTTAACGCTGCCGTTAGAGCTCATGCTTCAGCTGGAATGCTTATGCCAATAAATGCCAATATAGCTTATTGTTTGTATGCGGTAATTGCCGTACTAGGTGCGAAAATGACCATTGATGGAGTCTTTACTTTAGGAGCATTATCAAGTTTTCTGTTATATACAAGACAAATTGCTGGTCCTGTCAATCATCTATCTAATCAATTTAATGGGATGATGATGGCAATTTCAGGTGCTGAAAGAGTGTTTAGAATTATTGATTCTCAAGATGAAATTGATAATGGCGAAATAACACTTGTTAATGTTATTAAAGATAAAGAAGATAACTTAATTGAAACCACCGAAAGAACTGGAATTTTTGCTTGGAAAAATCCTTATGAAAATTCATTAACAGAGCTTAAGGGAGACATTAGATTTCATGATGTAACATTCGGTTATGAAGATAGAAAAACAGTGTTAAAAGATATTAGTTTATATGCTAAACCAGGTCAAAAAATTGCCTTTGTCGGATCAACTGGAGCAGGGAAAACAACTATTACTAACTTGATAAATCGTTTTTATGATGTAAATCAGGGTAAAATAACTTATGATGGAATTGATATTAAAGAAATTAAGAAAGATTCACTTCGTTCTTCACTTGGGGTTGTGTTGCAGGAAACAAATTTGTTTTCAGGAACAGTTATGGATAATATTCGTTATGGTAACCTGCAAGCAACTGACAAACAGTGTATTGAAGCAGCTAAATTAGCTAATGCTGATAGTTTTATTAGTCGCTTACCACAAGGTTATAATACGGTATTAACAGCCAATGGAACTAACTTATCACAAGGACAAAGACAACTTCTAAATATTGCTCGAGCAGCCGTTGCGAATCCACCAGTACTTATTTTGGATGAGGCTACCAGCTCTATTGATACTCATACTGAAAGATTGATTGAAGAAGGTCTAGATAGATTAATGTCTGGCAGAACAGTATTTGTTATTGCTCATAGACTATCAACTGTTAGAAATTCTGATGCGATCATTGTATTAGAAAAAGGTCAGATTATTGAAAGAGGAAATCATGACTCTCTAGTAGAACAAAAAGGTAGATATTATCAGTTATATACTGGAAAAGCACAATTAGAGTAAAAGCAAAGTTAAAAAAAGATTACCAACTTGGCAATCTTTTTTGTTGATATCAAACAATAACTTTATAATATTAAATATTACTAGATGCTAAATAAAGACATATAAGTAAATGCTAATAAATTGAATGATAGATCCTGCTAAAACAAAGAAGTGAAATATCGAATGAAAGTATCTTTTTTTAACTCCAATGCCATAAATAATGGCACCAACAGTATAGGCAATACCACCATAGAGCAAAATCATAAATCCATCATGAGTCAAGGCTATATAGGTATCTTTTAAGATTGTTATTACAATCCATCCTAAAGCAAGATAAGAAATATGTGCAAAAACTTTATGTTTTTCTAAATCTATTGAATTTAATATTATTGAAATGATAATTATTATCCAAATTACAATTAATAAGATAATAGATTTAACTGGACTTACTTTCATGATGCTACAAACTAATATTGGGGTGTAACTTCCGCCAATTAGAATATAAACCATACAATGATCAATTATCTGCATTACTTTTTTAGTAAATTCGTGAGTTATAGCATGATAAATAGTTGAACTAGTATATAAAGCAATCAAAGAAAAAGCATAGATTATTCCTGTTACAAGTTGAGCGATACTACTGTTTTTAATAGATTTAAGAATTAAGATTATCAAAACAATAATGCCAAAAAGTGCTCCAAGTCCATGAGAAATGGAGTTTATTAACTCTTCAACTAAGTTATAATTAGGTAATTTCCGATGCTTTAGTTTTGTTCTCATTATACTTAAATTATATAAATAAATTTTCTAATTATCAAATTAATAGAAATTTTGATAATCGTATGTTACTATATTTTATAGAGAAATATAAATATGAACGATATCAATAAAGTTATATTTAAAGGGATTTTTGAAGATAAGTGGGTTAGTATTGAATATCGAAATGTTTCTAACGAAATAACAAGATATTGGATTGCCACAAAAGAAATGTTGATAAAACAATCAATATCTTTAGTTGTGGATGGTTTACATATTGGCAATGGACAGTTAAAAGAATTAAGAATTAACTTGAAAAATATCTTGTCAGCTACAATTATAGAAGGTTCGTATTATAAAGGTTCAAAATCATTAAAAGAAGATATTGAAAATAATCCTAATAAATATAGAAGACTTTTTGATAATGTTTATAATATGAAAATACTTAATTATCTATCTGATTGTCAGAGATTGGATAATAGTCCTTTTGAATGCGAATATGCGCTTATAAGCAAAATAGATGATGATAAAATAAGACGTGGGGACTTGACATTAGATGATTATCAATTTTTAGAAATAGTCAGATCATTTCAAAATGAGAATAAAAATTCAAGTAACCTGAAATATAAGCAATTGTGTTTAAATATTTTAAGTATCTATACAAAGGAAGGATTATACGTTTTAGCCTATCGTAAATTATTTTTGGATGTTAAAAATAGAAAACTAAAAGCAGCTAATGAAATTACTATTTGTAAAGAGTTTACTATCGATGGAACTAAGTATAGTATTAATAGATTTATAGATAATGATCAATTATATTTGTTAGATGATTTTTCAAATAATATAAAAGTAATTGAAGATAATATAGCTAGTAATATTGGCAATAATGAAGCAGTTGATGATATGCCTTATATAATTGCTATTGGTAGAGAAATATTAGTAGATTTAACTGATGAATATGGTTTTATCATAGAAAAATACAAGGAAAAAAAAGTGGAAAAGCCTATTGCTGCTTTCTTTGGAGAATTTTTAAAAATACCAGTGAGAAGAAAGGATTATCCTATTGCCCTAATTAATCGTCAAATTAATTTGGATCAGTTGTTAGCTATTCATAATGCTATGAAATATCCTCTAACTTATGTACAAGGTCCGCCAGGAACTGGAAAAACCAATACAATTATAAATACCATTCTAACAGCTTTCTATAATAAAAGGACTGTACTATTTACTTCATTCAATAATCATCCTTTAGATTCAGTTGTCGATAAATTAGCATCTATGACTTATGAAGAAAATGTGATTCCATTTCCAATCATCAGACTAGGGAATAATGAAAAAGTTTTGGAAGCCATAAATTATATAAAACAATTATATCTACAAATAAAAGAAATTAATATAGATGAAAATATGCTCAAAAAACTTGAATTTGATACTTTCGTTGATGCTAAAAAATTAAGTGATTTAATGAAAAGGTATGATGAAACCATTGAATTGAAAGAACGAAAAGAGACTATTGAAAAGATGTTGGAAACTAATGATAATTTGAACTATCAAATACAACTTCAAGGTGTTCAGTTAGAAAAAGTTAACAACCGCATAAAAGAAATTGGAACAATTAATAACAAGGAAGCCTTAGATTATGTTGTGGATGATAAGATTTTTAAAGGATATCTTTACTATGCTTCAATTAAATGTTTAAGAGCCTTATTAGAACCAAGGTATAGCGATTTAATTGAAATATTATTTTTAGAAGAAGATGAAGAAAAGGTTAGAAATTTTAATCGTTATATTTCAAACGGAGATAATTTGAGGAAGTTTGTTAAAATTTTTCCAATTATTACTACTACTTGTATTTCTGCTCATAAATTAGGTAATCCAGATATATATTTTGATATGGTTATTATTGATGAAGCAAGTCAATGTAATATAGCTATTTCTTTAATTCCCATACTTAGAGGCAGAAATTTAATGTTAGTTGGTGATCCACAACAGTTAAATCCAGTAATTCTGCTTGATGAAAAAGATAATATTTATTTAAGAAAAAAATATTACATTACTGACGAGTATGATTATTTGAAGAATTCTATCTACAAGACTTATTTATCAGTTGATGCCATTTCTTCAGAAATCTTATTATCTCATCATTATCGATGTCATAAGAAAATAATAGATTTTAACAATTTAAAATATTATAATTCCAAATTAATTATTGCTTCAAAAACAGAAAGTATAAATCCCTTATTATTTAAAGAAATTAAAAATAATGAAACTTCAACGAGAAATACTGCCCCAAAAGAAGCTGATGCGATTATTGAATACATACTAGAAAATAAAGATAAACAAATAGGAGTAATAACACCATTTGTTAAGCAGAAACAGTTGATATCTCAGAAGTTAAAAGATTATCAAATTTTAAATGTTACCTGTGGTACTGTCCATGCATTTCAAGGTGATGAAAAAAGTGAAATTTTATTTTCCCTTTGTTTAACTGATAAAACAATTGGTAAAACTTATGATTGGCTAAAAAACAATCGTGAACTAATAAATGTTGCCACTTCTAGAGCTAAGAATAAGTTAGTTATATTTGGCAGTCAAGAGCAGATAGATAGGCTACATCAGTTGGATAGGTATAGTCAGGATGATTTATATGAATTAGTTCAATATGTTAAAAGTCAGGGACAATATGAAATTACTGCATTAGAAAATAAATCAAGAGCTCTAGGAATAAAACCATATAGTACCGAAACAGAGGAAGCGCTATTAGTTAATTTAAATCATGCTTTATCAAATGTATTAAGAAATGGCAGAAAATGTACGGTTTACAAGGAAGTACCAATAAATCATGTTTTTAATGATGGAAATACTTATAATGATTTATTTTATACTGGAAGATTTGATTTTGTTGTTTATCAAAAAGACTTTAATAATCAAGAAATGCCAATATTTGCAATAGAACTCGATGGTAAAGAACATTATAATGATGAGTTGGTGAAAAAAAGAGACAGAAAGAAAAATGAAATCTGTAAAAAATACGGTTTTGATTTAATTAGAGTTGATAATAGTTATGCTAGAAGATATAACTATATGAAAGAAATCTTAATTGATTATTTTAATGATTAGTTTGACATTTATCTTTACAATTACTAAAATATAATCAGTGTTGATTAGAAATAGTAAGTGAAACTGGACTATATAGAAAGCTAATGGTTGATGGAAATTAGCAGACAGCTAACTGAACTCACTCTATGAGCTAACGTAAGACTGCGTTAAAGTCGTTTTAAGTGGACAAAATAGGTCAACTAAGGTGGTACCGCCCGCAAGGGTCCTTAGAGTAGCACCTTTTATTTTTCTTGAAGGGGAATTAATATGAGTTATAATCACGAAATTACAGAAGCAAAATGGAAAAAGTATTGGGAAGAAAATAAGACATTTAAAACAGATGCTTATGATTTTTCTAAACCTAAATTTTATGCTTTGGATATGTTTCCTTATCCAAGTGGTCAAGGCTTACATGTAGGACATCCTGAAGGTTATACCGCAACTGACATTGTATCTAGAAAGAAGAGAATGGAAGGCTATAATGTTTTACATCCAATGGGGTTTGATTCTTTTGGTTTACCAGCGGAACAATATGCTATCAGTACGGGCAATCATCCTGATGAATTTACAAGAGAAAATATTGAGTTTTTTACAGCTCAGTTAAAAAATCTTGGTTTTTCATATGATTGGGACAGAATGATTTCTACTTGTGATGCTTCATACTATAAATGGACGCAATATATTTTTAAACTTTTATTTGATGATGGTTTAGCTAAATATATCGATATGCCAGTTAACTGGTGTGAAGAGTTGGGATGTGTTTTAAGTAATGATGAAGTAATTGATGGAAAAAGTGAACGTGGTGGCTATCCAGTGATTAGAAAAAATATGAAACAATGGGTAATTGACATTGTTAAATATGCTGACAGATTACTTGAAGGATTAGAAGAAATTGACTGGCCTGAATCAACCAAAGAAATTCAAAGAAACTGGATTGGCAAGTCATATGGAGCTCAAGTTGATTTTAAAGTCGCAAACTCTGATGAAAAGTTTAGTGTCTTTACTACAAGAAGTGATACTTTATTTGGAGCTACATATTGTGTATTAGCACCGGAACATGTTTTAGTTGATAAAATTGTTACTGCTAAGCAAAAGAAAAAGGTAGAAGAATATAAAAAGGTTTGTGCTACAAAATCTGAAATTGAAAGAACAGACTTGAGTAAAGAAAAATCAGGTGTCTTTACTGGTGCTTATGCCATAAATCCAGTTAATCAAAAAGAAATTCCAATTTGGATTAGTGACTATGTATTAGCTAGTTATGGTACTGGAGCAATTATGGCAGTTCCTGCTCATGATGAAAGAGACTATGAATTTGCGAAAAAATTTAATTTGGAAATCATTCCAGTACTAGAAGGTGGAGATGTTAGTGTTGAAGCTTATATTGAAGATGGAATTCATATAAACTCTGATTTTATCAATGGTATGAATAAAGAAGATGCCATTAGTACGATGAACAAGTGGCTAGAAGATAATAATTGTGGCAGTGCTCAGGTAAATTACCGTTTAAGAGAATGGATTTTTGCTAGACAAAGATATTGGGGTGAACCAATTCCAATAATACATTTAGAAGATGGAAATATGATTTCATTATCAGAAGATCAGTTGCCTTTAATATTGCCAATACTTGATGATTATTCTCCTAACAAAGGTGGAGCAGCACCTCTTGACAGGGCTACTGATTGGGTAAATGTCACAGTTGATGGAAAAAAAGGCAAAAGAGAAACTTCTACTATGCCAGGTAGTGCTGGAAGTAGTTGGTATTTCTTAAGATATATTGACCCTCATAATGAAAAAGCTATTGCTGATCCAAAATTATTAAAACACTGGTTGCCAGTTGATTTATATGTCGGTGGTCCAGAGCATGCTGTTGGCCATTTATTATATTCAAGGATGTGGAATAATTATTTATATGATAAAGGTATTGTTCCAGTAAAAGAACCGTTTAAAAAATTAATCCATCAGGGAATGATTTTAGGAGCTAATGGAATCAAAATGGGTAAACGTTACCCTGAATATATTGTTGACCCTAATGATATTGTTAAATTATATGGTGCTGATACTTTAAGATTATATGAAATGTTTATGGGACCACTTGAAGCTTCAAAACCTTGGAGTGAACAAGGTGTTGAAGGTTCTAGAAGATGGCTTGAAAGAGTATGGCGTTTAATAATGGAAACACCAGAAAAGATTGTTGAAGAAAAAACTCCAGAGTTAGATTATATCTTTAACTTTACTGTTAAAAAGGTTAGTGAAGATATAGATACATTAGACTTTAACACCGCTATTTCTCAAATGATGATTTTTATTAATGAGTGTTATAAAGCTGAAAAGGTCAATAAAGAAATGATTATTGATTTTATTAAGATTTTAAGTCCTATTGCTCCTCATGTATGCGAGGAAATGCATCAATATTATACAGGTAAAGAAACATTGGCTTATGAGCCATGGCCACAATATGATGAAGCAAAACTAGTTGTTGATGAAGTGGAAATTGTTGTTCAAGTTAATGGCAAATTAAGAGGAAGAGTTAATGTTACTTTAAATTCTACTGAAGAAGAAGTTAAAGAATTAGCGTTACAAATTCCAACTGTTATGGCTCAAACAGAGGGCAAAATGATAAGAAAAATAATCTATGTTCCTAATAAGTTGATAAACATAGTAGCTAACTAAAAAATGTGAAAATATTTACTTAAAATATGTCTTGAAATGCTTAAAAAGGTGTAGTAAACTTTAATGTTAAAATGATTGAGGTGTTATTATGCTGCTCGATAGAAAGTTAGTTTTATGTCGTTATTATGGTAAAAAACAAAATGTTTTTTCTGATGCTGAGATTATTAATGGTTCATTATCAATAAGAGTAGAAATTTCTAAAGAAAATTCACCTGGATCTGATATTACTATTTTATTTTTTGATGAAATAAATACTAGAAAAATATTTAGTTTAGTTAAAATAAAAGATTTTGTAGATGAGTTTTATGGTGTAGAAGGATTAAAGAAGTTTAACAGATTTTGTAGGAATAATAGTATAAAATCAAAAATGAAGAAAGTACGATAAAAAATTTGTCAACTAATTAGAGTTGACACTAACAAGTTAGTTTGATACAATAACGAAGGTAAAGAATTGTGGAAAGAAGAAGCACCCCTTCTCACCTGATATCCAATGGGTATAGGTAAACAGCTACTGTCAATGAATGAGATTGATTTTAGTGGGTGCAAACCCACTTTTCTTTTATAGAAGAAAGAGGTGTTAATTATAAGTAAAAGAAATATGCCAGGCGATTTAGTCAATGAGAGCATCCGTTTTAGAGAAGTATTAGTTATTGCTCCAGATGGTGAATCATTAGGAGTTATGACTCGCAATCAAGCCCTTGATACCGCTTATGATTACGAGTTAGATTTAGTGTGCGTTGCTGAGAAGGCTAAACCTCCAGTATGCAGAATTATGGACTATGGAAAATATCGCTTTGAGCAACAAAAGAAAGCTAAAGAAGCAAAAAGAAACCAACATGTTACTGAGGTTAAAGGAGTTAGACTTTCTCCGGTCATTGATATTAACGATTTCAATACAAAAGTAAGGCAAGCGAAAGGTTGGCTCGAAGATGGTAACAGAGTTAAAGTTGATATGCGTTTTAGAGGAAGAATGATGACTCGTCAAGATGTAGGAAAAAAAGTTATGGAAAACTTTATTACTGAACTAAGTGAAGTTGCTACTGTTGATAGACAACCTAAACTTGAAGGCAATACTATGTCTTGTACATTAACGCCAATTAAAAAGTAGTGAAAGGAAATGAATTAGATATGCCAAAAATGAAAACAAAAAGAGGTTTAGCTAAAAGAGTTAAAGTTACAGGTACTGGTAAATTAAAAAGAGGTCGTGCTTATACTTCACATTTAGCGCCTAGAAAATCAACAAAACAAAAAAGACAATTAAGAAAGGCTGCATTAGTTTCTAAAAGCGATTACAAACGCATTAAGTTACTAATTCAAAGGTAGGAGGATAAACAAGTATGGCAAGAGTAAAAAGAGGTTATACAAAAAATAGACGTCGTAATAAAATTTTAAAATTAGCAAAAGGCTATTTCGGTTCTAAACATGCTTTATATCGTACTGCTAATGAACAAGTAATGCGTTCATTAAGATATGCTTATAGAGATAGAAAAAATTTAAAGAGAGAAATGAGAAAATTATGGATTGCACGTATCAATGCTGCAGCTCATAATAATGATATAAATTATTCTCAATTAATGTATGGTTTAAGATTAGCAAATATTGAAATTAATAGAAAAATGTTATCAGAACTTGCAATCCATGACCCTAAAACATTTACAACAATTGTAAATAGAGCTAAAAAAGCAATCGAAAAAGCAGATGCTTAATAAACAAATAAAGACCTTGAGTGAGGTCTTTTTTTTATCTTAAAATATGAAAAAAATTAAGGTTTTATAATTGTAAGTTTTTTATTTTTCAAAATAGGTAAATCAACTGCTATTAAGTTACAATTAAGCTCTTGAAAACTTATAATTTTATGTTGA
>JAAZKG010000023.1 GCA_012799935.1 Erysipelotrichia bacterium
TGTTTTTTGCTGAAAAAGAGTTTTTTTGTCTGCATATTTATTCTATCACATTTTGTTTTACTTTTATATATTAAAAAACGACAATTCTTTTTCAAATTGTCGTTTGTCAACAGGCTGTAAGGAGAATTATTCTCCTTTTTATATGTGATTAAATTATAAAAAAAATATTTTTTGTTTATATTTAATAGTGTAAGATATGAATATAGTAATTTATTGTTAATTGCTAATAATAAAGATTTAAATGATATTTGTTTTTAAAACAAGAACTTATCACTTTTATGACCGAAAAATCTTATGATAAAGCTCTAGAAATTTTAGTTGGTCTTAATGAACTTAAAGTGCTAAAAAGTTGGTAGTTCAAATTGTATTAAGAAAGGTAGCCAAAATTAATGGCTACCTATTTTGATTTTAAAGTTATAACAACAATTTCTGGACTACTGAAAATTCGATAATCATACTTTGTTAATCCAATACCCCTACTTCGGTAGAGGTTTGTGGTTTTTCCAAATTTATAATCTGCTTTAGAAAAAAAGTTAACTTGTTTATCATGAGTGTGTCCACTTAATACCAAATTTACATGTACAGGAAGATTTTTATAGGTATCAGTGCCATGTAAAAGGACAATTGAATAGGAATCTAGCGATATTTGTTCAATGGTATTACTAGCATAGTTATCACCACTAAGGATAATATAGCCAGTGGAATTATTATAGAGTTTCATTTCTGAAGAAATAAGTTCAAAGTTAGAATCATTTAAGACTTTTTTAACCAATATTTCTCTTGTTTCAGTGCTGATATCAAAATCCCCTAATATCGCAAATTTTCCTAAAGGTGCCTTTATTGAAGATAGCAAATCAGTGAGAAGGTCTACATCACTGCTAACAGGGGCATAGTTTTTATCAAATAAATCTCCACCAAATAAAACTATGTCTACATCAAGATTATTGATGGCTGTTTTTAGTTTTAAAAGATGCTGCTCAGTAAATAATGCACCATACTCAATATCAGTTAAAAAAAGGATTTTAACATCATTGAAATTAGTTGGAATTTTTTCTGATGTTTCTTCAATATATGATACTTTAAAATTAAAAGGAACAGCATTTTTTCCACGATAAACAACTATCATACTAAATAATAATACAAGTACAATTAATGACATAATAAATACTAATGCTTTTTTTCTTTTAACCATCAAATCACCATTAACATTCTAACATAAAAAATAGTGAGATAACTCACTATTTCTTTAATTCTGGATCAATATAATTTAGAACAACAGGAATGACAATTGGTTGTCTATTAGTTTTAGAATATAAGAATGGTTCTAAGGTTTCTCTAATAGTGTTTTTCAGTTCTCCAAAGGTTGTTTTCTGTTGCATCTTTTTTCTTAAGGCTTCATAGATTAAAAGTTCACCTTCTTTTAGCATTGTTTGACTTTCCTTAATATATACGAAACCTCTAGATATTACATTTGGTCTACATAAGATAGTGTTGGTTCTGGAATCAATAGAAACGATTGCTGCTACTAAACCATTATCAGCTAAAATGCTTCGATCTTTTAACACTGCTGTAGCAATACCGCTTGAATCATTTCCATCAATGTAGATATCATCAGTAGGAATTTTGTGTTCCCATAAATAAGCTTCGCCTTCTCGTAAAACGACAACGTTACCATTGGCACAGATGAAGATATTTTCTTCTGGCACACCGGTTTCAACAGCTGTATCAGCATGCATTTTCAACATTTTATATTCACCATGCATAGGCATAAAATATTTAGGTTTAACTAACTGTAACATTAACTTTTGTTCTTCTTGTGAAGCATGTCCAGTTGTATGCAAGTTGTTCAGCAGTGAATTTGTTAAGACATTAGCACCAAGTCTAGTCAATGAATTAACGATTGAGTTAACACTTATTTCATTGCCAGGAATTGGATTAGAAGAGAAAATTACGGTGTCTCCAGGAATAATCTTAATATATCTATGAGAAGCATTAGCCATTCTACTTAAAGCTGCCATTGGTTCACCTTGGGAGCCAGTACAAATGATACAAATTTTATTTGTTGGAATAGTATCTAGCAATTCAGGATCAACAAAATCATCTTCACTAGCAACAATATGTCCTAGATCTCTGCCTATTTGCACGACATTTTCCATGCTACGTCCAATAATACATATTTTTCTATTGTGGGCAATTGCTCCAGAAATAATTTGTTGAATTCTATGGACATTACTTGAGAAAGTAGCGATAATCAATCTACCTTTTGTCTTAGCTATAATATCATAAATAGATTTCGCAACTTGTTTTTCACTTATTGAAAACCCTGTTACTGCTGAATTAGTTGAATCTGATAATAGTAGGCTGATTCCAAATTGCCCCATAAATGAGATTACCTGATAATCTGAGTTGTTTCCAACTGGAGTTAAATCAAATTTAAAGTCTCCAGTGGACATAATCCAGCCATTAGGTGTTTGAACTGCTACACCAAACGAATCAGGAATTGAGTGTACAACATGGAAAAAAGCCACATGGAAATGTTTAGAAGTAAACCTGAAAGTGTCAGTATTTTCTACAACATTAAGTGTAGTATTAGATGTCAAACGAGCATCATCAAGTTTCTTTTCAACTAAAGCAATCGCAAATTTAGAACCATAAATATCAGGGATATTACATACTCTTAATAAATATGGAATACCACCAATATGGTCTTCATGACCATGGGTGATGAATAAAGCTTTTATTTTTTCTTGATTTTTTATCAGATATGTATAATCAGGAATAACATATTCTACACCTAACAATTCTTCATTAGGGAATAAAATACCAGAGTCGATTATTATAATCTCATCATCATGTTCAATACAATATAGGTTTTTGCCAACTTCTCCCATTCCTCCTAAGGCAAAAATACGGGTGTCGGATGGAAGAAAAGTAGCAATTGTTCGTGAATTAAATTTATTTGGTTCGCTCATAATACCTCCTAAATGCTAATAGCATCCTCTGGCTTGTGCCATGGATTTATTTCGTTAATATGGTCATAATAAAGAATACCTTTTAAGTGATCTATTTCATGTTGCATTACTATAGCTGGATATCCTTTTAATTTTATTTCTTCAATTTGGTCTGTTAATAAGTTATAAGCTCTAACAGTTATACGATGATATCTTAAAACTATCCCTTCAACATCAGTAGCCACACTTAAACAAGACTCGCCATTTTCTAAGTAGGTTTTCTTTGTTGAATTAGTAATTATTTTGGGGTTAACTAAAGCAAATTCAAATGGTTGATTATCCTCATTTTTGATAGATATAGCCAGCATTTTTTTGCTTACCCCAATTTGGGGAGCAGCAATGCCAACAGATGGTCTAACATTATATTCTTCGCAAAATTTTTCATCTTGTGAGTTTCTAACATACTCAAGCATGGCTTGTAAAATTTCTCGATCTTCTTTAGATAAAGGCACAGAAACATTGATAGCTCTTTTCCTTAAAATCGGATCGCTATCAAGTAAAATATTTTTTGAATCAATAAACATATAAAATCTCCTAACAAGTTAAAAGTTAATTTTTGAAATATAGATTATTATTTCTATTTTCCTACAAGTATTATACAAAAAAATCAGTAGCTAATCAATTTAAAAATATACATTAAACGATTTTTAATAATAAATCTAAATCTTGATAGTTTTCAATAATAATATCAGCACCTAGTTGTTGAAGTTGTTTTTTACTTAATAGTGAACTTACTCCAACAACAGTTTTAGCTTTAGCATTTATAGCTGCTTGAATACCGCTTTTGGCATCTTCAAAGATAACACATTCTTTAATATCAGCATTTATTTTTTTTGCGGCTCTAAGATAAATCTCGGGATTTGGTTTACTAGGAAGGCTATGATCTGAACAAACAATATCATCTTTTTTAAACCATCTATCTAATTTTAGAGAATCATAAAAAAAGTCGACATTACTTTTTGGTGCTGCGGTAGCAATGGTAAAGGAAATATTTCTTTTTTTGAGTTCATCAAAAAACTTTTCAATTCCACTAGCAAGTTTATAAATACCATTTTGATGTTTTTGACACAGTTGGCGATAGATTGATTCTTTTTCATCGATTAAATCTTGTAGCTGTTCTTTAGTAAAGTTGCCTTTAATAAAGTGTTTAATTGTAACATCAGGATTAAAACCATGGATATATTGATTTAATTGTTGGGTAGTATATTTAACACCAGTATGGTTGTAAAAAAACTGTTGCCACGATTCTTCAACGATAACTTTATCAAAGATAATTGTTCCATTAAAATCAAAAATTACTGACATAACACAACCTCGCTTGATTATTATAACTTATTTTATAAAAAAGAGTAATCTATATATTGTAGGTTTTCGCGGTTTTTGTGTATTTTATTGAAACGATGTATAAAAAAGTATATAATAAAAAAGTTGAAAAATATTTAAATTATTTATAGGAGCTGATTATATGGAAAAGAAAGTTACTTTTAAAA
>JAAZKG010000024.1 GCA_012799935.1 Erysipelotrichia bacterium
AACCAACAAATACTAGAACAAAAGAAGCAACTAGTAAATGAAATCGCTGAAAAGATGGATAATGCTGCTTCAACTGTAATTGTTGAGTACCGTGGTTTACCAGTGAAAGAAGTAACTGAATTACGTAAACTTTTACGTGAAGAAGGTTGTGAATTCATTGTCTATAAAAACACCATGGTTCAACGTGCTTCTGAAAAATTAGGTTATGACTCATTATTAGAATCATTAACAGGTCCTAATGCTATGGCACTATCTGCTGATGCAGTAGCTCCAGCAAGAGTTTTACACAAATTTGCTAAGAAGCACAACAAATTAGTAATTAAAGCTGGTATCGTAGACAAAAAAGTTGTTAATGCCGATGAATTAAAAGCATTATCAACCCTTCCAAACAGAGATGGCATGATCGCAATGCTACTTGGATGTTTACAAAGCCCAATCCGTTCATTTGCTGCCACAGTCAAAGCTATGGCTGACAGAGAACCAGCAACTGAACAAAATGCCGAATAATTAGATGGAGGAAATGAAAATGGCAAAATTAAAACATGAAGATATTATCACTGCTCTTAAAGAGATGACAATTTTAGAACTTAACGATTTAGTGAAAGCTATCGAAGAAGAATTTGGAGTAACTGCTACTGTTGTATCTGCTGCAGCACCTGTTGTTGTAGAAGAAACTGCTCCTACAGGACCAAGTGAAGTTACAGTTATGTTAAAAGAAGTTGGCCAAACTAAGATTGCTGTTATTAAAGCTGTTAAAGAAGCTACTGGTATTGACTTAATGAGTGCTAAAAAGATTGTTGACGCTTGTACACCTGATTCACCATCAGTAATTAAAGAAAACGTCAAGATTGAAGAAGCAGACACAATTAAGGAAGCTATCTTGGCAGCAGGTGGTGTTGTAGAATACAAATAAGTTTAAGCAACTAATCTGCAATAAGGCCAAATTATTAATCTTTAATTTGGCCTTGTTTTATCAAATGGAGGATAATGGATGAGCTATTATTTTACCAGTGATCCAAATAAAACAATAAACCGAAAGAAAATTAACTTTCGGTTTTCAGGCGTTTTAAGGACTTTTATTTCGGATGATGGTGTTTTCTCAAAAAGCACTTTAGATTATGGCTCAAGAGTGTTATTGGAAACTTTGTTAAAAGAAGATATTGAAGGCGACATTGTTGATATGGGTTGTGGTCTTGGTTATATAGGCATTTTATTAAAAGAATACAAACCAGAAATTTCGTTAACGATGGTTGATGTAAATGAAACAGCTGTCGTATTGGCAAAAGAAAACAGTGAATTGTATCATCAAAAAAATAGAGTTATTTGTTCTAATGGATTTGAAAACATTACTGAAAACTTTGATGTAATAGTTTCTAATCCTCCAATAAGAGTGGGTAAGAAAGTAATGTACAAAATATTTGCTGATGGATACAGTCATTTGAAAAAAAATGGAATTATGTATTTAGTGATAAAAAGAAAGCAAGGTGCTGAAAGTGCAATTAAGTATCTGCAGTCTATAAATTTTGTGGTAGAAGTTATTAATAAAGAAGGTGGATATTGGATAATTAAAGCATCTAAAAAAGGTTAGAAATTAATTTGACAAATTCATAGTATATTGTTATCATATATAATTGCATAATACTATATTATAATGGGTGAGAATCGTGTTTTTTTGCCCTAATATTAAGGAAGGGGACGTTGTAATGAACAAAAAACCATATCGTGAAATCGTACGTGGTAAGGCAGTCCGCAGAGACTATTCTAAAGTAAGTGGAACCCTAGAACTTCCAAATCTTGTAGAAATTCAAACAGAATCTTATAGATGGTTTGAAGAAGAAGGCATCCGTGAAGTCTTTGAAGAGATATATCCGATTCAAA
>JAAZKG010000025.1 GCA_012799935.1 Erysipelotrichia bacterium
GAAGACAAAATTGAATTAAAGAATATTAAAATAAGTGAATTTTCTAAAGAGAATCTCAACAATAATATTATCAACACTTATATGATTGAAGGTGTATTATCCGCTAATATTCATGCCTATGTAAGTGCTTGGAATGAAGATTTACAATAAAAATGAGTACACACTCATTTTTGTTTTTTAGTTGATTAATATGTTAATATGTAATATGTTTTGAAATATATAATAAATGGAGTTATGTGGTATAATAAAATTTGGAGGTAATGTTATGAAAAGAAAACTATTAGTAATCTTAATTATGGCATTTTTAACAGTTAACCTTTCAGGTTGTGTAAATGAAAAAGCAACCATCACAACCACTGTTTATGCAGTTAAATATTTGGTTGAACAAATTGCTGAAGATAAAGTATATGTTGAATATATTAGTACTAATGAATATATTCAAAATAGCAAAATTGTAAAAAACTATGATGAGATTTTATCAAAAACAACTTTATTTTTATATATAAATGAATTGGAACCTTATTTGGATGTTTATCAAAGTCTTTTAGATAAGTATGATTGTGAGATAATAGATTTGGCTAACTTATCAGCTATTTATGGTTTTAAAAGATATACTAAAGTGACGACTGATAATGTTTTAACCTTTAAAGAATCTGATTATTATGAAGATGAAAGTTTTCAGTATGTTGATTTATATACCAAAGATCCATTTATTTGGCTGGATCCTATCGCGATGAGTTCAATGGCTTCAACAATCAAACAATGGCTGGTAACTTATTATCCTGAAGATACTTTAACTTTTGAAAACAATTTTAAGGAACTTCAAACTACCCTGATAAGAATGGATGCTGAGTATCAATCTTTAAGACATTTAGATGATGTAAAAATTGTTACAGTTACACCTTGTTTTGGAAACTGGCAAAAGCTTTATGGAGTTGAAGTTTATCCGCTGACTGTTTCTAAATATGGTGTTTTGCCAACCGAAGAGCAGCTTGATTTCATAAAACACGAAATTAAAGCAAGTGGGGTTAAGTATATTGTTTATGATGATACTTTACCTGAACAATATTTAGAATTGTACAATCAGATAAAAGATGAATTAAAACTTGAAGTAATTGAACTTTCTTCTTTATCGATTTTATCTAATGATGATATTGAAAAGAATAAAGATTATATTACGATAATGTATGAAAATCTTACAGCTTTAGAAAAAGCTTTTAAATAGAAGTTTGATAACTTCTATTTTCACATGGAGGTATTTGGGATGAAAAAACTTCTTTTAATAGATGGAAATTCGATGTTATTTAGAGCCTACTATGCTACAGTATATGGACAAAGTATGTCGACAAGTTCTGGCATACCTACAAATGCGATTTATGGTTTTGCTTTAATGCTACAAAAAGCATTAAAAGATATTGAACCAGAATATGTGTTTGTAGCTTTTGATAGTGATAAAACTACCTATCGTCATCAAATTTATCCAGAATATAAAGGTACTAGAAGTGAAACTCCTGAAGATTTAAAGACTCAGTTTCCAATAATTAGAGAATATTTGGATGCTTTACATATTACTCATTATGAAAAAAGTGGTTTAGAAGCTGATGATATTATTGGCTCCATTGCTAAACAGACTAGAGATTATAAAATAGCGATATTAACTTCAGATAAAGATTTACTACAAATAGTTGATGATAATACTGATGTTTTCCTAATGCAAAGAGGTATTACTGAGATGGCTCGTATGGATAGTGAAGCAGTATTAGAAAAATATGAATTAACCCCAAAACAGATAATTGATTTAAAAGGTTTAGCTGGTGACAGTTCTGATAATATACCTGGAGTTACGATGGTTGGAGACAAAACAGCAACTAGACTATTGAAAGAGTATAAAACTGTTGAAGGTGTTTATGAAAACATTGATAAGATAAAAGGAAAACTACAACAAAATCTGATTAATGATAAAGAAAAAGCTTACTTATCTAAAAAGCTAGCTACCATAATTGTTGATGCGGATTTAAGTGACATAGATTTAAGTAAAACTATTTATCAAAAAGAATCAAAAGATGCTTATGATTTTTATTTAAAATATCAAATGAAATCACTAGCTGGCAAAGTAGATTTATCTATTACCAGTGAAAATGAAGAAATAACAGAAGAAAGTTTTAAAGAAAGAAAATTTAGTTTAGTTTCCAGTATTGAAACTGAAAAATTGATAGGTAAAGCCCTTATTTGTATTAATGATGATAATC
>JAAZKG010000026.1 GCA_012799935.1 Erysipelotrichia bacterium
CAGAGGCATTTTATAAGAGTTTACCGTTTATGCTGACTTTACTAGCGCTAGTATTTATTAGTAAAAATGATAAAGCACCGAAAGCTAGTGGGCAACCATACGATAAAGGAAGACGATAAAAACAAACAAACCTCATCATTAGTTGATGAGGTTTTTAGTTGTTAAATAATATTATTGTTTAAAATTTAATTATTTTTCGTTATTTGAAAATAATTGTTCTTCTTTTGTAACGATACCTGCTTCGGTGGTAATAAATAGGGCAGCCACACTGGTAGCATTAGTAAGAGCAAATCTAGTCACTTTAGTTGGATCAACAATACCTTCTTCAAACATATCTACCCATTTACCTGTTTTAGCATTAAAACCAACATTGTCAGCTACTTCTAATTGTTTTTTAAGAATTTTATTGCCATCATAGCCAGCATTTTCAGCTATTTGATATAAAGGTACAAGGATAGCATCAAAAATACAGTCGATACCTTTTTGTACATCAGCTGAATCACTTTTTAAAAGGCTTTTACAATTTTTATATATATTAGCAAAAGCAGCTCCACCACCAATTAAAATACCTTCAGCAACAGCTGCCTTAGTAGCATTTAGGGCATCTTCAATACGTAATTTCTTTTCACGCATTTCTGATTCAGTTGGAGCTCCAACTTTGATAATAGCAACACCATTAGTTAATTTTGACAGTCTTTCAGACAAACGTTTCTTATCAAACTCATAAGAAGCTGTCTCAATTAAGTTTTTGATTTCATTTTTTCTGTTTTCAATTAAATCTTTTTCACCACTTCCATTAATGATGGTGGTGCTTTCTTTTTTAACAACAATTTTACTAGCTGTTCCTAAGTCTTCAGCTTGGACATCTTTCAAAGGCATATTTAATCCTTTAGAAATAAATTTACCCCCTGTTAAAATTGCTATATCTTCTAAGATGGCTTTTTGATTATCGCCATAGCCTGGTGCTTTTACAGCTACCACATTAAAGACTCCTCTTAGTTTATTAACAACTAAAGCAGTTAAAACTTCATTTTCAATATCATCAGCGATAATTAAAAGACTATTATTAACTTGAATAATATGTTCTAGAATCGGAAGAACATCTTGTAAATTAGTGATTTTATGATCAGTTATTAAAATATAAGGATTTTCAAATTCGCATTTGTCTTGACTGGTTACCATATATGGAGACATATAACCTCTTTCAAATTCTAAACCTTCAACAATTTCTAATTCTGTTTCAAAGCCTTTTGATTCATCAACAGTTATAACCCCATCATTTCCAACCTTCTGCATTGCTTCAGCAATATAATTACCAATTTCTTCACTAGAAGCAGAAATAGCAGCAACTTGAGCAATATCTTTAGAACTAGAGACATCTTTTGTTTTTTCTAAGAGTTTTTCTGAAATGAATTTACATGCTTTTTCCATACCTTCTTTTAAAAAGACTGGATTAGCCCCATTTTCCACACATTTAATGCCATTATGAATGATTGCTTGAGCCAGTAGTGCAGCAGTGGTAGTTCCATCTCCTGCCACATCATTGGTTCTGTTAGCAACCTCATAAACAAGTTTAGCTCCCATATTAGCAAACTTATCTTCTAATTCAATCTCTTTAGCAATAGTTACTCCATCATTGGTAATCAAAGGTGACCCAAAAGGTTTTTCTAAAACCACATTTCTACCTTTAGGACCTAAAGTAACTTTGACGGTGTCAGCTAAGATATCAACACCTTTTAATAAATTTTTTCTAACTTCTTTAGAATATTTAACTTCTTTAGCCATAATATCAATCTAAGGCTTTAAAGCCTTCTCCTTCCTTAGCAGCAATATAAACAGCTTCTGGTAATAGTTCTCTTAAACTATGAACTTTATATTCGTTTTCTTTTTTGCCAACAATGATGGTAAAATCATCAGGAAGACAAAACTCACTCATTACTTGCCTACAAACTCCACATGGATAACAGTAACCTGTAACACCTTCCTTATCATTACCACCAACAATAGCAATTGCTTTAAAACCATAGATTCCTTCAGAAATCGCTTTGAAAAAAGCAGTTCTTTCAGCACAGTTAGTAGCAGTAAAGCCACCATTTTCGATATTACAACCTTTATACACTTTATCATCAGAAGTCAGCAAAGCTGCGCCAACTTTCCAATGAGAATAGGGCGCATAAGCCATTTCCCTAGCTTCTAAAGCTAGTTTTACTAGTTCAGAATAATTCATACTTGACTCTCCTTTTTTAGTTTTCTACTAGTTATATTTTACTTTACAAGTTAACTTCATTCAAGTTAATCGAAAAAAGCACAATGAAGTGCTTTTTTAATATGATGATTTATTGCTTAATTTTATAATAGATAATCAAGAGCCATCATGATTATAAAACCAATAATAAGTCCATATGTTGCCCCTCTTTGATTTCCTTCACTATGAGTTTCTGGGATTATTTCATCACTGATGACAAAAAGCATTGCCCCAGCAGTAAATGCTAGAGTAAAAGGCAAAATGGCGGTAGAAATTTTAACTAAATAATATCCGATAAAGGCTCCTAAAGGTTCAAATAGGCCAGTAATTAAAGCTATAACAAAAGCAAAGCCATTAGAATAGTTTTCTTTTTTAAGAGCGACAGCAACAGCTAATCCTTCTGGCATATTTTGTAAAGCAATAGCAATAGCAATAGCTAGACCATTTCCAGGATCATCGGGTAAAGTAGCAACTCCAGTTGCTAATCCTTCTGGAAAGTTATGGATAGTTATAGCGATGATAAATAACCATATTTTTCTTAATCTATCAGCATTTTTGCCTTCAACATCATGGGTTATTAAGTGTTCATGAGGCATGTATCTATCTATCAAGTCTAATGCCAAACAACCAATAAAGATGCCAATAGAAGTAATTAGAATTCCTTTAACTCCACCAATTCCCATTTCAATACTTGGAATAAGTAAAGAGAAGAAAGTTGCGGCTAACATTACTCCAGCAGCAAAACCTAAAAGAATATTAATTGTTTTTTTAGAAATATCTTTAGCAAAAAATATTGGTATAGCGCCAAGTGCTGTTGCTAGTCCTGGTAATATAAGTTGAGCTGCAATTCGTAAATTCATAAACATCTCTCCGTTTCTAAATAGATCTTTATTATATTATATAAAAAATCTAGAAATATAATATAAATATCTTTATTCAAATCGAGTTAGTCGCAACTAACTCAATAGAATTTATTGTAACTTGTTTGTTTTGTGAAGTCAATGATTTATATAAATGAATTCAAAATGCATGAAAGAGTAGAGAAGTTTTTTTATTAAAAATATTGATTAAATTTAAAATAAAAAAACCATAAATGGTTCGTTAGTTTTCATGGAGCGGATGAGGGGAATCGAACCCCCGTAGTCAGCTTGGAAGGCTGGAGTTCTACCATTGAACTACATCCGCGGGTTTTAAAATGGTGACCCGTGGGCGATTCGAACGCCCGACCCCCTGATTAAAAGTCAGATGCTCTACCGACTGAGCTAACGGGTCAATGGCTGGAATGGATGGATTCGAACCATCGAAATGCCAGAGTCAAAGTCTGGTGCCTTACCACTTGGCTACATCCCAAGCTCTTTTTTAAAAAAGATGGTGGGAGGGGGCAGATTCGAACTGCCGAACCCATAGGGAACAGATTTACAGTCTGCCGCGTTTAGCCACTTCGCTACCCTCCCAATGTGTTCTTTTCAAAAAAATGGTGCCGGATATAGGACTTGAACCCACAACCTACTGATTACAAATCAGTTGCTCTACCAGTTGAGCTAATCCGGCATGGTGGAGGTTAACGGGCTTGAACCGCTGACCCCCTGCTTGTAAGGCAGGTGCTCTCCCAACTGAGCTAAACCTCC
>JAAZKG010000027.1 GCA_012799935.1 Erysipelotrichia bacterium
CAAACTTTTTCATAATACTTTTCCTCCTTCCTTATTTGCGAGAATACTTATTATTTATTATAACCTTAATTATCAAGACTTATTTCCGCTCGCGAAAAAAAACAGAATTAACTTTTTAATTCCGCGTTTAAGTCATTTAATATAGCGTTTTCAACCATAAAGTTATATAATAAGGATGGAAAGCGAGGAAATTTACTCAATGAAAAAAATTTTAGTTATTTTATTAAGTTTTTTGATGATTTTTTCGATGGTTGGTTGTGGTGATAAAACAAAAAAAGACGACAAACATATTGAAAAATTAACAGTTTCATTTGTTCCATCAAAAGACGCAGATGTTATTATGCAAGCTGCAAGTGGTAATGAAGAATTAGGTTACCGCTCTTTAGCACAAATTATCATTGATGGCTTAGCTGCTAGAGGCTATACAGTTGATGAAGTTGAAGTAAGTGTTGGTACAAGTTATGCAGCAGTTGGTGAAGGTATGGTTTCTGGTACTATTGATATCGGACTAATTCCAGCTTCTACATACGTATTATATTCTGATGGTGTTGAACTATTAGTTGAAGCTTTACGTTATGGTGTTGCTGGTGAAGATGGTGTTGTTATTGATCCTGCTTTAGGAATTGATCCTTGGAATGCTGGAAAAACTACAAATGCTGAAGGAATGGCTACAGGTTATGCTTCATTAATTTATGTAAATGTTACTACTGAAATTGGTCAAAATTTATATGAAAAAGCTCAAGCTAAATCATTAACTTGGGAAGATGTAAATGCTGCTACCTGGTTTGTATGTTCTTCTACTTCAAGTGCTGGATATGTTTACCCAAGTTTATGGATAAACAACACATTTGGTGAAGGTGCTGGAAACGAAAAACGTACAGTTGTCAATTTACAAAACGTTATTCCTGATGGCAGTTATGCTAATATGATGGAAAGTTTATTGACAGGTGGTTGTGATGTTACAGTTGGTTATGCTGATGTTAGAAAAGATGCAGCATCTACTACTGCATTTGAAGCTGCTTATCCTGAATTAGCTGCTGAAGGTAAAACAGTATGGGATATCATTAAGGTTATTGCTGTATCAGATTACATCATGAACGATACTGTATCTGTTACTAAAAAGAATCCAAAAATGACTGCAGAATTAATTAAAGCTTTACAAGAAGTATTTATCGAATTAGGTAATACTGAAGAAGGTAGAGCTGCTGTTAAACCTTATAGTCATATGGGTTATGTTGTTGGTAAAGACTCTGACTACGATTCAACTCGTCAAGCTAACGCATTATTCCAAAAATAAGGTAACAAAAAAACTATTTTTGAGGGTGCATTTGCACAATAATGCATCCTCTTTTTTTACAATTAGGGAGGAGAGCCCGAGAATAATATGATTAAATTTGAAAACGTTGATAAGGTCTATGCTAATGGCACTAGAGCTTTGGATAAAGTTAGTTTAGAAATTGAACAGGGTGAGTTTGTCGCCATAATTGGTTTATCAGGAGCAGGTAAATCAACACTAATTAGAACTGTAAACAAAATGATAGACATTACTGCTGGAAAATTAACAGTAAATGGTATTGATGTTTCCACTTTAAAAGGAAAAGAACTTAGAAAATTTAGAAGAAAGATCGGTATGGTTTTCCAATCTTTCAACTTAGTTTTAAGAACTTCTGTTATAAATAATGTTTTAGCAGCAAGAGTTGCTGACATGTCATTAATAAGAACATTACTTGGCTTATATTCTAAGCAAGATAAAATACAAGCATTAGAAGCTTTGGATAAAGTTGGAATTTTAGAAAAAGCTTATTCAAGGGCCGATCAATTGTCAGGTGGTCAGCAGCAACGTGTGGCACTAGCTAGAACTTTAGCTCAAAATCCGGAAATAATTTTAGCTGATGAACCAGTTGCAGCACTTGACCCAGTTATGGCTGATGTAGTAATGGAAGACTTTAAACGTATCAATAAAGATTTAAATATTACTGTAGTTATTAATATTCACCATGTTGACTTAGCGTTACAGTATGCTGATAGAATAATTGGTATCAATGCAGGAAAGATTGTTTATGATGGTCCAACCAAGAATATTACCAATGAAACATTAAAAATGATTTATGGACGTGAACTTACTGAGGATGATTTAATGAAGGAGAAGAAAAATGATTGATGATATTTTACATATTTTCTTTCCCCGTACATATACATTAGGAAATGGTAAAGTTGTCAAGGAGAAATTTAATTGGGCACCATATATTACAATTGCAGTAATTGTGTTTTCAATTTTATGTGCTATTGCTACTAAAGTAGATATTCCTAGATTAATTCAACGATCAAATGCCTTTTGGGATTTAATCAGAGAAATGATTCCACCTAATTGGAGTTTCTGGAGAGATTTACAAAAGCCAATGATTGATACTATTGTTATGTCAGTTTTAGGAACAGTTGTTGGGTGTCTTATTGCTTTACCAACAAGTTTCTATTTATCTAGTAACTTTGAATTAAATAATGTCTATCTTGTCGGACATAGAGGACTTTTAAGCTTACTTAGAACATTGCCCACTTTAGTTTATGCTCAACTTTTATCAATTGTAATTGGAACTGGTACTTTAGCAGGTACAGTTTCTATTTCTATATTTACTTATACTATTTGTGTAAAAATGTTATATGAACAGATTGAAACAGTTGATATGGGACCTTATGAGGCTTTACAATCAACAGGAGCTAGCAGAGCTAAATGTATGATAAAAGCGATATATCCACAAATTAGAGGTTATTTTTGGGCTACAGTTTTATATTGTTTTGAAACAAATGTTAGAAGTGCAGCTATTTTAGGATATGTTGGAGCTGGTGGTATTGGTGTTCAGATAAATGAACAATTAACCTGGAGAAGATATGGTAATACAGGATTGATGGTACTTGTGCTAGTAATTACTGTGGTAATTATTGAAACTATCTCTCGAGAATTAAGAAAGAAGTTGGTTCAAGGATGAGTAGCAAGCAATTAACTGTCCAGTCTCAATTAGAGAAATTTCCTTCAGTTTTACCAAAGTTTATCATTGGTTTGCTTTCTTTTGTTGTCTTCTATATTTTAGCTACAATTACCATCTCATTTAAGGGAATCAATGAAAGAGGATTATTAATTGCCATCAATGCTTTTAAAGGTTTATTTAATCCTTCTATGAAAATAATAACTGATTTAGGCCAGTATGGTCTACTGCAAATGTTGTTTGAGACATTGGCTATTGCTTTTTTAGGAACGATTATTGGCTTGGTATTTGCTATTCCATTAGCTTTTTTAGCAAGTAGAAATATGTTCCCAAAAGGGATTAACAATATTTGTTTAACTTTAATCAGCGTCATAAGAGCCTTTCCATCATTTATGTTAGGTATTATGTTTGTTAAGTCAATTGGTCCTGGAGCTTTTGCTGGAGTATTATCAATGGCGATAGGCTCTATCGGAATGCTTTCAAAACTTATTATCGAAGTTATTGAAGATTTAAATCCAGGTATTGCTGAGGCATTAGATGCTGCGGGATGTTCAACCTTTGAAAAGATTAGATATGGACTTATTCCACAGCTAAGTTCAAATATAATTTCTATTGTCTTGTATCGTTTAGATATCAATGTAAAAAACGCAACAATTTTAGGTATTGTTCAGGCAGGTGGTATTGGTGCACAATTGATGTTTGCGATTGGTGCTCGTAGATGGCCTGATGCTGGAGCGATGTTGTTAGGAGTTATCTTTATGACAGTAGTGTTGGAATATTTTTCAACAAAGATTAGAACTAGACTTGCTGGACAAAAAGGATAAAAGTACAATTTAATTAAAACAATAAAACTTTGACTAAAGCGGTCAAAGTTTTTATATGTTAAAAATGTATAGTCGTGTTATATTTTAATTGAAAATAGTTATTATATTAGGGATGTTGTTTTGCATTGCTGGAGCAACAATATTTTTAGAAATATAATGAATATACAAAGAATAAATTGGAGAAAATGAGCACACCCATTTTTAACACTTTAAATAATGGGGAAATTTATAAATAATTTTCAATAATTTCATCAATTATATTTCTGATAGGATTAGGATCTTTTTGCTGAGCTTGAGTAATAATAATTGCTTTTTTTTCTGGAACAATAACGATGTATTGGCCATCTGTGCCAGAAGCAAAGTAGATTTCCTTTTTATTTAACCAAATGCCATAACCATAAGCATAGTAGAGTAGGTGTTTACGATTACTTAAATCATGATTTGGATTATATTCTTGAATGGTTGTCATTTCTTTAATCCAAGATTTAGGTAAAATTTGTTTATCCTTATAAGTACCATAATTTAATAATAGTTCACCAATTTTTATTAAATCTTCAGGTTGCAGCCAAAGTCTAGTTGCTCCTGCTAAGTAGTTTCCATACTTAATCCAATTAGCATTATTGATTTCTAAGGGTTCAAATAATTCTCTTTTGACAAAAGCAAATAAATCTTCATTAATAAATTCCTGTAAAATCACCGATAATAAATAAAACCCAGCATTAGAATAAAGATAAACAGTGCCTGGCTGATATTTGATTGGATAATTAATTAGGTAATCAAGATAACTGAAAGGATCCAAATCAATAATGTCACCACGCATAAGTAACATTTTATCATATCCAATAGTATGAGTAAGAAGATGTTTGATATTTATTTGCTTTAAATATTTTAGATTTTTTAGATTAGTTAAATTTACCAGTTTTTCAATAATGGGAAAAATATTGGTATCTAAATCAATCTTTGGATATACACCTTGTCTAGAAAGCTCAAAGACTTTACCAGTAACAAGAGCCATTACCGTTTTGCTTAGACTTCTAATATCTGAAGCTTCCATGCGATTATTAAAACGATATATAAAACAATCGCCATTTTGCTTAATCGCAAATGAGTTCATCTGTAAGTGATTATCAGTTATATCAAGAGTAGTTTTAAATTTTTCAACTAATTGTTCAAATTTTTCTGTATTCATATTTTCCTCCATGATTATTTAAAGAAGTAAGGTTTATAACCTATTTTAGCATATTATATATTTATGAGTTGTTAACTATTTATTAATAAATAGGACGAAAAGCCAGTTTTGGGTAGATATTTAAAGCCTACTATCTTATAATTAATTAGAGGTAATATCTATGGCAAAATTATATTTTAAGTTTGGAGCAATGGGTTCTTCAAAAACCGCAAATGCGTTAATGACAAAATTTAATTATGAAGAAAAAGGTAAAAGAGTCTGGTTAATTAAACCAGCGCTTGATGACAGAGATGGAGTTACAATACTAAAAAGTAGAATTGGATTAGAAGCACAAGCTGATGTAATTCAAATTGGAGATTCTTTAGTAGAGAAATGTCCAAGGAATATAGATGTTATCATTTGTGATGAATGCCAATTCTTAACGCCAGAACAAGTAGATGATTTACGTGTTTTAGTATCATACCATGATATTCCAGTTTTGTGTTTTGGTTTAAGAGTAGACTTTAGTACTGCTTTATTTCCTGGAAGTAAGCGTTTATTTGAATTGGCTGATTCAATTACTGAAATTAAATCTATTTGCAGATGTGGCAGAAAAGCAACAGTAAATACTAGATTTGATTCTACTGGTCATGTATGTACTAGTGGAGATCAAGTTGTCATGGGTGGCAATGATGTTTATGAAAGCATGTGTTGGACCTGTCGTGATAAGATGATAAGAGAAAACTTAACTAGAGATGAATTAGATTAAAAAAAGGATGTTGTACTGATATGATTCCTCCAAAGTAGACACACGAAATATACAAAAGTGAGTTTACAAAGGAGGGATTTTATTATGGGAAGAAAACCAAAGATATCTTATGAAGAAAAGATACAAGCAGTCGAAGATTA
>JAAZKG010000004.1 GCA_012799935.1 Erysipelotrichia bacterium
ATTAATTGTGTACAAAGCAGGTTGGGGTATTGTCTTCCAACCTGCTTGTTTATTATTTTGGGGAGGTTTGTATGAGTGAATACAAAGAAAAACATATGAATCTTTTTAAGGACTTAAGTGATTTAGACTATCTTAGATTGAATAAGATACAAGCATTAATATATGACTTGATTAGAATAATTAAGGCAGTTCCTAAATGGTTCTTAAATCTATTCGTAATTGCAGCAAAATATATCAAGAAATTCTTTACTTTTATAAAAGATGAGTTTGTTGATATATATACAACATTTATTTATGGCGATTGGAAAACAAAACTATCATTTTTTGTTATGGGATTTGGTTCAATTGCTAGAGGGCAAATATTAAGAGGTCTATTATTTTTAGTCTTTCAAGTTGTGTTTATCATCTATATGTGTTTTGGAGGAGTGCATTGGTTATCAAAATTCAAAACATTAGGTGATACTTATGCAACGACGGTTTATGATCCAAATTTAGATACTTATGTCAGAGTAGATGGTGATGATTCATTTAAAATTATGCTATATAGTTTGATGACAATTATCTTTATCATTGCTTTTGTTTGGACTTGGAGAACAAATGTTAAGCAAAACAGAATTATGGAAGATATTCTCAAATCTGGCAAAAAGCTTAAAAGCCCTAAAGAGGATATCGAGTCGTTATTAGATGAACAATTTCATAAAACATTATTAGCAGTTCCGTTGACAGGAATTATGACATTTACAGTATTCCCAATTATTTTCATGATAATGGTTGCTTTTACAAACTATGATGCTGCTCATGATGGATATTCAAACTTGTTTACATGGGTAGGAATGACTAACTTCAATGCATTATTTAATATGAATGTTGGTTCTGATAACTTATCATTTGCTTTTGGCGAAATTTTATCATGGACTTTGATTTGGGCTTTCTTTGCTACTTTCACAAACTACTTTTTAGGTATGTTTGTGGCAATCATGATTAATAAAAAAGGGATTAAATTAAAGAAATTATGGCGTGGTATTTTAGTATTAACTAGTGCAGTTCCACAATTTGTTTCTTTGCTTTATATTTCTAAAATGTTCGCTAACAATGGTCTAGCAAATGGACTATTGATGGAACTGGGAATTATTAAGGATATTTCACAACTGATTAAATTCTGGGGTGTTAAAGATATTGCTAGAACGATGGTTATTATTATTAATATCTGGATTGGTATTCCATATGTGATGTTAATTTGTACTGGTATTTTAATGAATATCCCTAAGGATTTATATGAATCAGCTCAAATAGATGGAGCTACAGTTTTTCAACAATATACTAAAATTACAATGCCTTATATGTTGTTTGTAACTGGACCATATTTACTGACTAGTTTTATAGGAAATATCAACAACTTCAATGTCATTTACTTATTGACAGGTGGAGGACCTGGCAATCCAAAATTACTAACAAGTGGTGGTGGAGCTGGTGATACAGATTTATTAATCACTTGGTTATTTAATTTAACAACAGGAGCAGAAAGTAAATATTACTTAGCTGCTGTAATAGGCATTATGATTTTCGTAGTAGTATCATCAATTTCGGTATTTGTTTACAATGTAATGCCTTCAACAAGAAATGAGGAGGATTATTCATAATGACAAAGAAACCTGTAAGTCAAAAACTAAAAAGTAGATTGTCAAATGGATTAATCTACGCAATTTTAATAATTATTTCAATTGTCTGGTTATTCCCGTTTTTTTGCTTAGTATGTGAATCGTTTAGATGTGAGTCTTCTCATCAGGTAGGTTATATCATACCTAAGGTATGGGGATTTGATAATTATATTAATTTATTTACCAAAACATCATTTTTAATTTGGTATAAAAATACTTTCATTATTGCATTATTTGTTTCTGTTATTCAAACTTTGATGGTACTTACGATGAGTTATACTTTATCAAGATTACGTTTCAAAGGAAGAAAAGGCTTGATGAACATAATGCTTATCTTAGGAATGTTCCCTGGGTTTATCACAATGATTGTTTTGTATAAAATCTTAAGTGGCATGGGATTAACTGGGGCAAATGCAGTTCCTGGACTAATTCTTGTTTATACAGCCAGTAGTGCAATGGGTTATTATGTATCAAAAGGTTTCTTTGATACTATTTCTCGCTCGCTAGATGAGGCAGCAAGAATTGATGGGGCTACCCGTTTTCAAGTTTTAACCAAAATCATTATGCCTTTATCTAAACCAATTGTTATTTATACCATCTTAACTGCCTTTATGGGTCCTTGGGGTGATTTTATGTTTGCGAAATATATTGCACATAATACAACCAGTGGCATGAATGTAGCAGTTGGTTTACAAAATATGATTTCTACACCATCATCACTAACAGCGAATTATACAATGTTTTGTGCTGGTGGTGTGCTAGTAGCGGTACCTATCACCATATTATTTATGTCATTACAAAGATATTATGTTGAAGGTGTAACTGGAGGAGCAGTGAAAGGATAAGAATTATGGCAAGAGTAAAATTAAATAATGTAAAGAAAGTTTACGATAATAATGTAGTAGCTGTTCAAGATTTTAATCTTGATATTGCTGATAAAGAATTTGTAGTATTTGTAGGACCTTCAGGATGTGGAAAATCTACAACTTTAAGAATGG
>JAAZKG010000028.1 GCA_012799935.1 Erysipelotrichia bacterium
ACACAACCAGTAGCAATAATAATTCTTCCTGGCTCATAATCAGTTAATAAAGCTGCGCCTGTGCCAACACGAATTAAGTTTTTACAACCTATTTGAACACATTCTTCAGCTACTGTTGAAACAGCCAATGGACCCATACCACTAGATACAACTGAAATAGGTGTATCATTTTCAGTTACTCCAGTGTAAGTGTAGTAAGTACGCTGACCTTTGACAAAATGCGCCTGTTTAAAACACTCTGAAATGATTTTGCTTCTAGCAAGGTCTCCCGGCATTAAGACAGTCTCAGCTATGTCACCATCTTTTAAACCTGTAAAGAACATTTCACCATTTTCATTAGTAAACTTTTTAGCTCTAAATAACATGTTTTCCTCCTATATATTTTTAATTTTTTCGTTTAATCTTTCGATTCTATCATTACAAATTGCTACAAACTCTCGTTCATCATAGGCTTGTAGCTTCTTGTTTCTGACCATTAAATTTCCTCTAACAAACACTGTGTCTACTGCATGACCATCACCAGCATACAACAAGTTACCAATTGGATGTTGTCTATCAGTTAAAGATAAATCATCATCCATTCTAACTAAGATTAAATCCGCTTGATTGCCTACCTTAATTTGACCTAAATCTTTATAACCTAAAGCTTTGGCTCCGTTGATTGTCATCATTTTCATTGTTGTTGCTGCATCCATCACTGTTGGATCTAAAGTAACTGCTTTTTGCAAATAAGCTCCTGCTCTTCCTTCTCTAATCATGTCTCTGGTCGAAGAGCTTGCTTCACCATCACAACCCATTGCTACATTGATACCTCTTTCTAACATTTTAGCAATTGGTGGAATACCATCGGAAATCTTCATATTAGTATTTGGACAATGAACTGGATTAGCCTTAGTTTCTGCAATCATATCTAATTCAAAATCAGGTAACCAGATTGAATGGGCTAGCAAGGTCTTTTCATCAAGGATACCAAAATTATATAAAGCTTCTGTTTCCCCTCTTAAGTTATACATCTTTGCCACATTTTCTGTTTCCATTTTCCCTTCACCTAAATGAGTGTGATAAACAAGATCTCTTTCATTAGCAAACCTCTTTAAAGCTTGAGCCATTTCTTTGCTTACTGCCGGTAAACCAGCTGGAGCTACCGAAGCTCTAATTAAACCATTGTTTGCTCCATGAGCTTTCAAATAAACTTCTTCAGAAATTTTTAAAGCTTCTTCTACACTAATAATTGGTGTCACTTCATTTTCTGCAATATCAGTTGTAGAAACTCCATAAGTAGTACGAATACCAGCATCTTCAAAGGCTTTAAGTTGAATATCTATGCGTTCCTTATCGCCCATTTCATTGACAGTTGTAGTGCCAAATTTTAGTGAAGATAAACAACCTAAAAGTGTTCCATAATAATAATCATCATCGCTCATATGATCATCAATAGTAAATAGTTTTACTAACCATTCAGTAATAGGTAGATCATCTAATGGCCCTTTTAAAAATGATTGGGCCATATGAGTATGAGCATCAGTAAAACCTGGTAAACCCAGCATTCCATTGCCATCAATAATATTAGCCCCAATAGCATCTTCTCTAACTATTTTTTCACTTATCTTAGTAAAAACACCATTTTCAATGACAATGTTAACTCTTTTAGTACTCAAGTCATCAAGATTACCAAGATTAACATTCTTTATTAAATACTTACTCATCTTATTACCTTCTCTCTTTTCAATTATCTTCTATTTTTCAGGGCTATTATTTTCCCTGTCACTAATTAAACATCAATCCCTTTTCTCTTTTAAAACGAAAGTTGACCAGAACTTGTGCCGGCCAACTATTGTTGATATGAATTATTAATTCACTTTGGTACCTCTATTGAGGCGGCATATTAATATGTATTTCTACAATTATTCTACCATTTTAATTATTATTATTTCAACATTAAATAACTTATTACATCGTTAAAACATCAGCAGCGATTTTAAACATTTCTTCTCTTTTTTCATTTAAAGTATTTTCGTCTAATTTTTCATTTGTTAGATAGTTTTCGTGTACTAAAGCTAAAGAAGCAGTTTTGTTTCTAATACAGCTAGCAACAATATACATTGAACTTGTTTCAGCATCAAATACATCAACACCTAATTTACTCCATTTTTTAATTCTTTCCATTCCATTAGGTCCATATGGTGAATCTAAATTTTCAACATCATGGCTTCTGAAAATTGAAATCCTAAGATCTTTTTGACGCTCCATCAATTTGAAAAGCAAGTCCATATCAGCAATTGCTGGATAAGAAATATCAATATACTCCTTACTATTTCCCTCGCTTCTTACTGATCCCGAAGCAAGACAAATCTCACCAACCTTAATATGTTCCTGGATTGCTGGATTTTCACCAATTCTAATAATTTGTTTAACATCTAAGTGATGTAACTCTTCAATAGCGATAGCTACTGGCATACAACCAAAACCACAACTCATGATACTTAATGGTTTACCCTTATAAGTTCCAGTATAAGTAACATATTCACGATAATCACCCATCTGCTGAGCATCTTCTAAAAACTTAGCATAGAAAGGAATCATTAATGGATCTGGTGTGATAATTACATTTTCAGCTACATGTTCTTTTCTAATTCCGATATGGTGCATACGACCATCAACATGTGTCATCATTGAACTTTTAAATTTCATTATAATCTTCCCTCCTCATCTAATATTTCTACTGCCCTAATAGCAATCTTAGCTATTGTTTCAATACGACTTTGAAGGTAAGCAGGATCTTGATAAGCAGTATAAATTGCATCACCATCTTCATTTTTTTCATCAAACATTGAACCTAAGGCTACACAAATAGTTCCTGTCTTCATTCCTAATAAATGACCAAAAGTAAATAGTGTTCCTGATTCATTTTCAACAACTTTAACATCCATATCGATCCACTTTTGCATTCTTTCTTTTAATCCTTCATGAGCAGCTTTTGATTCCATATAGAAAGCATCATGACTACGATACATGCCCACAACAGCTTCTTCTCCCATTTCCTTAGCAGCTTGTGCTAAAGCAGCAACAACATAAGGATGAGCAACTGCTGGATAGTCTTCAGGCACTAATTCATAAGAAGCACCTTCACCTCTAACACAACCGCTAGCTATAACAATTGTTCCAGGAACGGTACCAGGAATAATACCACCACAAGTTCCTACTCTAATAACTGTACTTGCCCCAGCAAAAGACAAGTCTTCTAATGCAGTAGCAACACAATTACAACCCATTCCTGAAGAACAGACCGCAATATCGCTTCCTTTTTCTGTTTTCCCTACATAAGCGCTGTAAGTTCCTTTTCTAGATAGAAAACTGCTGTCATGAAAGAAACTGCTAATTAATTTACTACGATTAGGATCACCTGGTAGTAATACTCCCTTGGCAATAGAATTCATCGCTAAACCTGTACGCTCTAAGATTCCTTCATTATCTAATCTAGGCTTGCTTTGATAAAACTTCATTTTGATTTTTTACCTCCCTTTAAACAAAAAATGGCCCGTAAAGCCGGCCAACCACTGTTGATATGAATAATTATTCACTCTTATACCTCTATTGAGGCAACTTCTAATGGTAGATTATCACAGTTATTTTATTGTTGTCA
>JAAZKG010000029.1 GCA_012799935.1 Erysipelotrichia bacterium
ACGTAATTCTACCTTTCTCATAACTCGATAAATACCTCCATAGACTATAGTATTTATCATAATACATACTTGGGACATTTTCCCGTATTAACACTTAAGACATTATCACGTATTAACCACAAAAAAATAAATAGTAGCATATTATTATTGCATTTTAGATTTGATTTTGTTAGAATAGATAAGCGTTATATTTAAGGAGGTAAAGTATGCCTAAGATTAAGTCAAACAAGAAAAGAGCTATTACTAATATCAAAGCTAATGCTATAAATAAAGCAAAGAAAAGCGCTTTAAAAACTGCTATGAAAAACGTTTTTACTGCTGTTGCTAATAACAATAAAGAAGAGGCAACTGCTGCTTTAAATGTAGCTTTCTCTAAATTAGACAAATCAGTAGTTGATGGTATTCATCATAAAAACTACTCTAGTCGTCAAAAAGCACGTTTAGCCAAGGCTGTAAACTCATTAGAGGTAGAATAATATTAGGCTTAATGAGCCTTTTTATTTTTATAAAAGTCAAATTTTCTTAAAGAAATTCAGGTTTAAACCTGAATTTTTTTTATTTCATTTTTTCATTTAAGCGTTAAAATTTTTTAATTATTTTACTTCCACAGAAATTGCTTCTGATAAAACTCCTTTTGGTTTAACTTTCCAAGCTTTTCCAATACATCCACAAGCTTCCATGTATTTTCTTAAAACTTTTTTATAACCAGTTTTTATATCTAGCCACAGCATAGATTTTCTTCCTGAATCAAGTGTTTCTTTTAATTCAGACCAAGCTCCTTGTATCAAATCAGTATGAATATTTACTTTATTTATTCCAAGTTTGCATGCTTTAGAAATATTATCTAATCCAGTTCCAGAGCCACCATGTAAAACTAATGGAATATCTACCACAGAATTTATTTTCTTTAATAAATCAAAATGTATAACTGGAACACCACTATAAGGCCCATGAGCTGTTCCAATTGCGATAGCTAAAGCATCAACATTAGTTTCTTTAACATACTTTTCTGCTTCTTCAGGATTTGTTAAAGCTGTGCTGCCATCTATTTGATACTGAGAACCTTGACCTACATGTCCAAGTTCGGCCTCAACTGAAATTCCCATAGCATGTGCTATTTTTACAATCTCTTTAACCTGTGCAACATTTTCTTCATATGGTAAATTGCTTCTATCCACCATAACACTTGTAACTCCTTTTCTCATAGTTTTCAATATATCTTCATATTTGTCACCATGGTCTAAATTAACAGCCACAGGAATACTGCTTTTTTTTGCCAACTCCAAAATCACTTGATCAAAAGTTGGTATAACATCTAAAATTATTGGCGAATTTAATTCTTCAGCTAATTCCAATACTGCTCTTGTTTCTAATTCATACATAACATTTGGAGCAGGAACAGCATAGTTCTCTTTTTGGGCACGGTCCAAAATTTCCTTCATTGTAACTAACATTTTATACCTTTTTTTATTTGTTTAATCCAAGTTCCTCGATCTTTCGATCAATCAAAATAATATCCTCTTTTTCTAAATTGAATTCAAATGCTTTACAATTTTCTTGTGCATGCTTTGGTTTTGATGCACCTACTAGTAATGTTCCTACATAATCTTTGTTTGCAGAATAATTTAAAGCAATTTGCCCTACTGAAGCATCATACTTTAATGCAATACCATCCAGTATATTCAACAATTCTTGAATTAAAGAAAACTTTGGTTCTTTAAAATAATCATAAAATCTTAATCTAGTATCGTTTTCTGGGAAATCAGGTTTTTCTCGATATTTTCCCGTTAAAATTCCCGCTCCCATTGAACCGTAAGTAAATGTATCAATTCCTTTTTCTTTTGCCCACTTCATTGTTTCAACATTTCTTTGATCTACCATGCAATATAAAGGTTGTATTACATCAACTTTTCCATATTTCATTGCTTCTTCAATTTGTTCTTTTGAAAAATTTGATAATCCTATGTATTTTATTTTACCCATTTTTTTCAATAGATTGAGAGCTGTCATTGTTTCTGAAATTGGTGTTTCTACATCAGGCCAATGTATAAAATAGAAATCAATATAATCAGTTTTTAAGTTTCTTAAGGAACTTAAGCATTCTCTCATTATGTTTGCGAAACTTGCATCTCTATTAAAAGGTTTTAATACTGTTCCAACTAATCCACATTTTGTTGAAATCATAACCTTTTCACGATAACCACCTTCTAAAGCTTCGCCTACAAGTTGTTCTGCATAACCATTTCCATATACAGGAGCAGTATCAATCAAATTTACTCCATTATCAATCAAAGTACGAATAGTTTGAATTGACTCTTCCCTATTTACATCACCAAAATTTTGACCACCAATTGCCCATGTTCCTGCTGAAATACAAGATACTTCTTTATCTATACTATTTAAATGTTTATATTTCATGTGTACTCCTTTCTACTTATTTTCACTTTTTAAATCTATTATTATTTTCGTCTCAACAAAAACCATAACAGTAGCCCATATTTCAATTATTATAAAAAGTAGAAGCTGAACCCCTTCATTATAATTTTCAAACAAATACTTTAATGACCAGTTTTCCACTTTAATCAAAAAATAACCTACAACTATTATAATTATTAAAAACAAAACTAATCTAAAAACATTCATAAATAAACCAGATTTTTTAAGTTTGTCAATCATTGTCGTTTCTCCCTCAATTTCAAGATTGTCTATTTTCTCTAATTTTGGTAAGAATTTAACTTTATATGCTGTAAATATTAATATAAAAGATAATAAACTACATAACAAACCCAATGATATATTATTAAAAAAATAACCAACAACAATTAATATAACAACTGGAATCATGTATCGTTCACTATAAAATCTATAAGTTTTTATCATATCAATATCTACAAAATATCCAACATTGTTTTTCTTATCCACTATTACAATGTTTCCATATTGATCTTTATATGAGCCATCTTTTTGTAAAGCTAGTTTTCCTATTTTTCGCTTCATTATTTCTCCTTATAAATCTTTTATAATTACCTTATTTACAAGTTTAATTATATCATCTTTCGTTGGTAAAGTTGCTTTTTTGACTGTTGCACTGCCAGTTGCAGTTGCAAATTTCAAACACTCTTCTATTGAATTATTATTTTCTAACATATAAACAAAAGCTGCCAACAAACTATCACCAGCTCCAACAGTGTTAATAACTGTAACTTTTGGGCTTTCTGCTAATATTATTCTGTCTTTAGAAATATAGCAACTCCCCTTTTCTCCCAATGACAAAAGACAATTAATACCTTTTTCAGTTATTTTTTCTTTAATCTCGTAAATTAATTCAGGAAAACTGATATCTGTTTTTAATATATGTTTTATTTCTTCATCATTCGGTTTAATTAAATAAGGTTTACAACTAACAATTTCATCATATGACATGTTAGGCACATCTAAAATTAACTTCCCTTTGTTTTTATTCACATTTTCTGCAATCCTAATAACTGTTTCAATCATTCCTTTTTGTAATGATCCACTAATGCATACATAATCACCATCTTTTATTTTTGAAAAAACAGAGACTAATTCATTTTGCTTTTCCTTAGTTACTTCAGGTCCAATTGTATTCAAATCAATTTCATTTTTATTACATCTTATCTTTACATTTATACGGCTATTATCTTCAATTGGGATCAAAAGCACTTCAATATTTTCATCCTTTGATAATTGATATTTTATATAATCACCACTAAAACCACCTGCCAATAATACACATATATTCTTCTGCTTTAAATTACTTAATATTTTGGAGACATTAACCCCTTTTCCACCAGCAACAAAATCGTATTTTGTTGGTCTATTGATTCCTTCCTTTAATTTATCTTTTAAATAGATGTAATAATCAACTGAAGGATTGGTTGTTAAAGTATATATCATTTCTTATTCCTACTTTCTATAAATACTTTTCAGCTTCTTTTTTATCACCTTTGTTTTGAAACATTTGACCAATTAATACTTTTAGGTTTTCTTTATCTTCGCCCGATACTTTTTCAAGCATTGCTAAAGCTAACTGCAAATAATCCCATTTTTTTTCAACAATAGTATTGTAAACCATTTTTATATATTGCTTAGTTGGACAATCTTTACAGTCATTAATTTTTTTAAAACAAATATTTAATCTTTTATTATCACCCATTGATAAATAATATGAAAAAGCTTTTGAATATACAAACAAACACTGAGAATCTTTTAATTTAATATTTGAAAATTCATTCATTGTTTCGTTCATTAAATCCACATCACCAATTTTTACAGCTTTATTCATTTTTAAAACTAGAGAATTATAGTATGGAACAAAAAACTTTGTGCTCTTTTTTGATAACAATTCATCAAATTCAACTATCTTATCATTTAGTAATAAATTCATTAATTTATTGCAAATTATTTTCCTATAAAAACTTAAAGCAACATCAATTATGACTGAAATCACAAATAAAATAACTAAATAAATAAACATTTCTTTCATAAATTCTCCTTAAAAAGATTAAGTAAATCAGTATTGATGACTATTAAAAAATGGTATTATTTATTACGCTCTTCCAAAAACTTTTAAACCTTCCATCAGATTTAATAGTTTCTCATCAAAATTAGTTTTTACTTCACATTTTTCCGCAAATACCATGGTGTGAACATTATTAATATCACTTTCTTTCCAATCAATTGAACCTTCAATATTAGGTACATTTGTTTTAGCAAAAGCTAATAAACGCCCTGCCATTTCTTTTTGTAAGTTTTCAGCAACACCTTTACCCAAATATGTTGAAGGAACCATTGAAATGTTGTTAAACATAAACGCAATATCTGATGAATGTAAAGCTGTAGATCCATCATTAATTCTAAATATAGGGTTAAAATGATAACAATATGTTGATGCACATTCATTTTTACTTCTCCATTTTACAAAATCAATAATTGTTTTTCTTAGAGATTCTCTATCATAAGAAAACACATCTATCAACTTATTATTTGGAAATGCTTTTTTAAATTCCGGTATAATTTGACTTGCTTTTTCTTTTCCATATACCTTTTCTATTTCGATTATCATTTCCTTTTCAGTCATCTTATTTCTTTCATATTGTATTGGCAAAGGAGAAAATTCCGAGAAATTTGAACCAACAATTAAAGGAGCTGCTTTAGCATGATCAGTAAATCCATTATTGAATGGTTCACCTATATAGTCTTCAGACTTTGTTGGACCAAAAAATTCCACACCAACCCCACCTAATTCTTTATATGCTACAGCATAATTTTTGGCTAATATTCTTGGGTCAATAGTTTTAATTTCAGAAAAATTATCTTTTGATATTCCGCTTTTTTTAAGTGTTAATGCTACTACTTCTCTCATATCTCTTCCATAATCCCACATAACTTCATTTGAAACACCAGACATAATCATTCCTCTTTTAAACAGACCTTTAGAACTTGGCATGTTCATAACAGAAGATACCTTAGCGCCACCACCTGATTGACCAAATATAGTTACATTATCTTTGTCTCCACCAAAATACTCAATATTCTTGTTAACCCATTTTAAAGCAGCTATTAAATCTAAGTTTCCAACATTCTTGCTTTTTTTGTATTTTTCACCATAGTCTGACAAATCTAAATATCCCAAAACATTTAATCTATGATTTAGTGTAACAACTACAACATCCCCTTCATTACAGAGACTATATCCATCATAAGAAGCATGTTCCAAAGATGAACCATAATGAAAGCCACCTCCATGAAACCACACCAATACTGGTTTTTTAATTTCATCACTAATACTATTTGTCCATATATTTAAATATTGACAATGTTCACTAGTTGGCCAAAAGCGATGAGGATTTTTCAAGTTATTTCCTATTGTGTCTTCCCTTAAACTTGGACATATATAGCCATAATTTACTGCTTCTTTAATCCCTTCCCAAGGTTCAACTTCAACTGGGGGCATAAATCTTTCTGCATCAGCATATTTAACGCCATAAAAATGATATGTTTCATTGTATCTAAATCCTCTTAATAAACCCTTATCAGTTCTTACAATTGTACTATCTCCATGTTCAAAACACATATTTTATCACCTCTTATCCTACAATCAACTTAAATTTTTTTATCTTTCCCATTTCAACCATTAATTCTTTATCAAAATCATTTCTTTCTTCTGTTTTAATATCAAAAATCATTGTCGGAGTAACTTCTTTAGTTACTGGATGCCAAACCGCCCTTGAATCTAGCTGTGGGAATCCTGTTTTTGCAAATTCAATAAGTCTTCCTGCCATTTCATATTGAATATCATGTTCTTTTCCATCTAAATCTGTTGATGGCAACATATCTACATTATTAAATATAAATGAAATGTCCGTAGAATGAGAACTTGTTGTGCCATCATTTAGTTTTAATATTGGTGTAAACAAATAGCAATACGTTGGAGCACATCCTGCTTCTACTCTAGCTTTAGCAAATTCATAAATATCTGGTCTTATACAGCAACAATCATATGTCAAAATATCTATAGTTTTGTGATTTGGAAAAGCTTCATAAAATAATGGTAATAGTCTTTTCACATTTTCTTGTCCTAATTCATCTTCAACAGCCTTAACCATTTCTTTTTCACTCATTAAACTTCTATCATACTTTGATGGAAGTGATAGAAATTCAGAATAATTAGAACCTATTATTAGTGGGGTTTTCTTTGCTTCTTCTGAAAACCCATACTTAATCGGATTACCAAGATAATCTTCATTTGCTGTTGGTGCGAAGAATGGTATGCCAAGACCACCTCTTTCTTTATGAGTAGTAATATAAGTATCCATTAATTTTCTACCATTCACTTTATAAATATCATAAATATTTTCCTTTGTTATCCCCAATTTTTCTAATGTTGCTTTAACTAATTCTTTTGTATCAATGGTATGGTCAGAAAAATTAGATGTACCTTCCAATCCACTCATTGCCATTCCTGCCTTAAATAGCCCTTTAGCAGAAGGCATATTCATAACAGAAATTACTTTTATTCCTCCTCCAGATTGACCAAATAAAGTAACATTATCTTTATCTCCACCAAAGTATCCAATATTCTTATTCACCCATTTAAGAGCAGCTACTAAATCTAAATTACCAACATTTTTACTTCGTTTAAATTCATCACCATAATCTGATAAATCTAAATACCCAAAAACTGATAATCTGTGATTTAGTGTAACAACTACAACATCACCAAAATTACATAAACTATATCCATCATAAGTAGCATGTTCTATTGATGAGCCATCGAAAAAACCACCTCCATGAAACCAAACTAATACTGGTTTTTTTACTCCGTCAGTGATACTGTTTGTCCAAATATTTAAGTACTGACAATCTTCACTTTCTGGCCAGAATCTATGTAAGTTTTTAACATTATTACCAATACGATTGTTTTGTACATTGGGACATATGTAACCATAACTAGTTGCTTCTTTGACTCCTTCCCAAGGTTCAACTTCTATTGGTGGCATAAACCTTTCTGCATCAGCATATTTAACACCGAAAAAATGAAATGTTTTATTATACCTAAATCCCCTTAACAGACCTTTTTCAGTTTTTACAATTGTATTTTTTCCATGTTCAAAACTCATGTTATTACTCCTTGAAAATTTTCTTCACAAAATCTTTAGCACAGTATCTCCAAACATTCCATTCATGTTGACCTTGATAACCAATAAACTCAATATCAAATCCTTTATCAATGTATTTTGATACATCTTCATTAGTTTGGTCGTATCTTGGATCAGCATCACCACAAGCAACTGTAACTACATCCATATAATTGTTGAATTCTTCAGCATTTGACAACAATTTAGAGAAATCTCTATCTGCAGTTACTGTTGGAAAACATTCCCCTGAAGAAAACATTCCAACATTTGAAAATATTTCTGGATGACCTAGACCTAATCGTCTTGCATGACCTCCACCCATAGATAAGCCAGCTACAGCTCTTGCTCTTCGATCTTTTTTTACACGATATCTACTTTCAATATGTGGTATACATTCATTAATTATTACATCTTCTAATCTGCCTTCAGTTGCAATCCCTTTATTTTCTGAATCACAGAAAACGTAACCATTGTTACAAACTACAATCATTTCCTTTGCCTCGCCTCTAGCAATTAGATTATCCAAAATGATATCTAATTTACCAGCAGCAAACCAGCTTGTTTCATTTTGAGTGCCACCATGCTGTATATATAAGGTTGGATATTCTTTTGTTGAAGTATAATATGAAGCTGGCGTATATACCCAGCAACAACGATATCTTCCAGTAATATTTGAAAAGTAGATTTCTCTTGTCAATGAACCATGAGGTACATCATGTAATTGTGTATCAGGGTCATCAGGAATATCAACAATATTACGAATTCCATCATCATCATGCATATATGGTCCTTGCAGATTAATCGTTGGAAGACCATCTACAATAAAGAAAATTGAATGATAGCCAACACCAGGATTAATTGTATGTCTCCAATAACCATCTTCACATAATTTCATATCATCAATCGTATAATCTTTTGAATAGAACTGTTTATCTTTACGATATTCGGGTGATGAATTTTTGTAATTGTGTAAACGATAGCGAACCTGAACTAATTTAGCATTTGGAGCAAAAAATTCTAGTGTAGCACTTCCATCCACGTTATAGATAACACCATCTACAGTTTCAAACTCTTCGTCAGTTCCACCATAATGTATCATTCTCATATAACGTGTTGGTTTAAATTTAGCAAATAAACCATCTTCCTCCCTATTATCTTTATTATGATTCACAACAGATAAATTTTTTGGATAAACTGGATCAAATGCTAATAAATGTTGATTTTGAGATTGATTTGCTTTCATACTAATTTTCCTTTCCTATTTTTATATATATTAAAACTTAAATATATTATTAATCCGATAATCAAAAGACCAGAATAAATTAAAAACATGTTCTCATAACTTGTTTTCTTGACAATAAAACTCGCAAAAATTGGTCCTACTGCATTACCTATATCTTGTCCAATAAAACATGTGGAAATTGCTACTCCACTTCTTTCAGGCGAAAGCGTCTTGACAGATTCAGCTTGAATTGCAGGAGTTCCATTTCCTTGACCAACTCCTTTGAAAACTGCTGCTATAAGACAAGGTAATAAAGATTTAGCTTTTGCCAAAATAAATATTCCTATTGCATATACTACAAATGCAGGATAAAGAATTACTTTAACTCCAAGTTTGTCTTGAATTTTACCTACAAATGGTTTCATAAATAACATAGCAATAGAATATACAGTAAAAAACAATGCTATATTATCAATTCCCCTAGAATCACCAAAGTCTACTAAATAATAAGATATAATTCCATTTCCAAGTGATAAAATGGAAATAAGAACAACATATAAAATCAACTCTTTAGCAAAGAAATCTTCCATTCTAAGCTCTTGTTGTAATTTGCTACTTCTTATTGGATGTTCATATTCGATTAAGGTTAATACCAGCAAACAAATCAATGTAATAATTGTTGAAATATAAAAAACCATATTTATACCAAGCTTATCAAATATTAACTTACCAATTTGTGGCCCTATCATGCTACCTAATAGTATTGATAATCCAAGATATGAAATACCTTCTGCAGTAGATTCTTTTGGTATAAATGTTGTAGCAAATGACATTGAAATTGTTCCTGATACAGCAAATGCTATTCCATGTATTACCCTCACTGCTATTATTGCTGGTACTGAATTAACAAAAGCATAAAATAATATACAAACACCAACTATACTATAGGAAATAATCAATAATTTTTTCTTATTTAACCTATCACTCATTGCACCAGAAAAGGGTCTAAACGCTAATGCTACCCACGATAATAAACTAGAAATTATTCCTGTGTATTCAAAGCCAACCCCTTTAATTATTAAGTAATTTGCGAAAATCGGGTTGGAAATATACATGGCTAAACCATTCAATGCATTAACAATAATTACAAGAATAAATCTTAATGACCATATTTCTGGTTTTTCCTTTTCCATGTTTTACCTCTCTTTTCTACTTTTTTAATTTGGCAGAAGCAGTTATATACCGCTTCTGCCACTTATTATTATTAATTAATAATTCCTAAGAACCCTAAAACA
>JAAZKG010000030.1 GCA_012799935.1 Erysipelotrichia bacterium
ATAATTTTTTAGATTAACTAATTTTAATTGTTACAAACTAAAAAAGTAGTAAAAAAAGAATACTACTTTTTTATCTTTTGTACACCAACAAAAATTTAAAGCATAATTTTACAAGTTATATTAAAGTGTAGAGCTTATATTATTTACAACTATCCCAAATCATTTCTACAATTGTAGGGTGTGGATGGATAGTTTTTTTAATTTGATTAATTGTAAGTTTGTTTTCAATAGCTAATGCTAATTCACCAACAATATTAGTAGCATCGTTGCATAGTAATTGAGCTCCTATTAAAACATTTTTATCAGAGTTAAAGACTAATTTAATATAACCATTTTCACTATCTTCAATTAAACATTTGCCATTTGAACCAGTTAGAATCTTTCTAGTGGTAGTGTTAATTCCTTTTTCTTTAGCTTCGTTTTCAGTTAGACCAACACTAGCAATTTCATTATTAGTGTATATACAATTAGGGATAGTATTTTCACTAACTGATTTTTCTTTATTTAAGATAACATCAATGACATTTTCAGCTTGCCCAATAGCGATGTGCGCTAACTGGATATTACCACTTCTAACATCACCAATAGCATAAATATTAGCGATATTGGTTTTATAATTATCATCTGTTAGAATTCCTCTAGCTGTTTTTATGTCCAAATTTTCAAATAGATTATTAATATTTGCTTTTCTTCCAGTAGCTATAATTACTTCTTGTGCAAAAATAGATATTTCATTATCATTTTTATCTAAATATTTTACAGTTTTTTCATTATTTTTTTCTGTTATTTCTAAAACTGATGCTTTAGTAATGACTGAGCAGTTTTGTTTTTTCAGTGATAAAGTTAATTTTTGAGAAATTTCTTTGTCCATATTAAATACTATCTGATCAGCCATTTCTAGGATTGTAACTTTCTTATTTAAGTTTAATAAAATAGTTGCTAATTCAACACCAATAACTCCACCACCAATAATGATATAACTTTCCTTTAAATCAATATCTTTTTCTAATATTTCATCAGAAGTAATAGCTAATTCAACTCCTTTGATTGGTGCCTTGGCAACTATTGAACCAGTAGCTATTAGAATATCTTTTGCTTTGTAGCTTTCAGTAGCAGTTTTAATAATGTTGTTTTCACAAATTTTAGCCTGCTGGTAGATGATTGTTATTTTTTCTTTTTTCAGCATTTTTTCAATAGAAGATCTTAGTAAGTTTACCACTTCATTTTTTCTATTTAATATTTGTAAATAATCATAACTGTAGTTTCCAACTTCTATGCCATGTTTAAGACTTGTTTCTATTTTTTTGAATAATTGGCTAGAGTGGATTAAACATTTAGTGGGAATACAACCACGATTTAAACAAGTTCCTCCTATTTTATCTTTTTCAAATAGGATGACACTTAAACCATGTTTAGCTGCTTTTTCAGCAGCCGTGTAACCTGCAGGACCTCCACCTATAATTGCTAAATCATAAATCATAAAGATTCCTCCTTTTTTAGTAATAAAGTAACAATATCTTGATATTCTCGACTATCATGCTGAGAATATAATTTTTCATCTAATTGTTTATTGATAAGTACAGATTGAATTTCTTCTGGTAAAGAACTATCTAAACAATCAGAAGAAATATTTATTTTTACAATGGTATTATTTTTAAGGTTATAAGATATTTTTACTAATCCCCAATTAAATCTGTAGGATTTTTGAAAAGAGTAGTTGTCTAATTTGTTGAAAATGAAGTTTTCATCTTGGTATTGGTTAGACATTTGTTTTATTTTGTCGACATCCACATCTATTAATTTAGCTTTTTTCTGATAATGATTTTCAAAACTATCTAATAAAGCTTTTTTTAACTGCTTTAAAGTTAAATCTTTATTTACTTCTTTTAAGTTGATAACTCTAGATTTAACCGATTTAACATGTTTGCTTGAAAGTTTTGCTTTAGCAACATTTAGATATTTTGATAGTTTATTTTTATCAACATCCACCATTAATGTTCCATGATGTAAACAGTTTCGCTTACTTAAATAAGCATGGCCTGAAAACTTTTGCTCATTAATAACTAAATCATTACGACCACTTATTTCAGCTTTAATGTTTAAGCTATTTAAAGCCTTTAGAATAATTAGATTATTAATTTCCTTATCATAGTCTTTTTTATTTGTGATAAAAGAAAAGTTCAAGTTACCTAAATCATGGTAAACAGCTCCACCACCAGTTTTCCTTCGCACTGGTTTTACTTTGTCAACATTCATTAAATCTAAATTACATTCATCATAGATATTTTGATTTTTTCCAATTACTACACAATTTTTATTCTGCCATAAAAATAGTAGAGCACTATTAATAGGAAGAGTATCAGTTAGATACTCTTCCATAGCTAAGTTTTCATAAGGATTTAAACAATCTGTTTCAATATAATATATTTTATTAATCATTTTCAAATTGATAAGTTAGAATTGGATTTCTAGCTGCTTCTACCTCATTTGGTCTTGTGATATAACAATTTGTTGGAGCATTATGCAACTTTTCAGGATCATTTAGAGCAGTTTCATATAATTTAATAAATATTTGGGCTGCTTGATCTAAAGATTCTTTGCTTTCTGTTTCCGTTGGTTCTAGCATTAATGCTTCAGAAACAATGAGTGGAAAGTACATTGTTGGAGGATGAATACCATAATCTAAACATCCTTTAGCTATATCCATCGCACTAACAGCATGTTCACGTTTTAATTTTTCTAATGATAAGACAAACTCATGCATGCAAATTAAATCATATGCTACATCATAGTAATCTTTTAATTTGTTCATTAG
>JAAZKG010000005.1 GCA_012799935.1 Erysipelotrichia bacterium
GCAAATGATTCAGACCCCATTTTTGCTTGTCCTTTATCAATATCAAATCCTAACTTACTGAAAGCGTTACTACCAATATCACAACATAATTCATCATTAATAACTGGATAAGTATTGATTTTAAATACATCAGTAAAAGTACAGCCATATTTTTCAGATTTTTCTTTTAAGATACTTTTAAACTCTGTAATAAAGTAATCAGCCAACTCTTCTTTAAAGAAGCGAATTGATCCTTCAAATCTTAAAGTATCAGCAATCACATTACACTTACTTCCACAATCAGCAACACAAACTGAATATGAAAAAAGTTCATTTTTATCTATTTCAATTTCTCTTAAAGCAGCTACAACATCCACAAATACATCAATTGGATTATTACATAAATCAGGTCTAGAACCATGACCTCCTTTACCGTGAATAGTTATATCAAATATTATCATTCCAGCATAAAACTGTCCTGGGCAAATAATAATGTTGCCTAACTTATAATCAAGAATTGATCCAACATGGATACCAAAACAATTATCATATTCAATATTATTTTCCTTAAAATATTTTAAACAATAATAAATGTTGCCACCAGATTCTTCGCCTCTTTCAAATAAACCATATATCTTTCCCGTAAATTTATCTTTATTTTCATTTAAAAGTTGTAAAGCTACTAATAACATCGCTGCATGGCAATCATGACCACACATATGGGCAACACCTTTATTTAAGCTAACGCAAGGTTTTTTAATCCCGCCTTCATTAAACTGGCACTCTTCTATTGGTAAAGCATCTATATCTGCTCTTAATAAAAGTGTTTTACCAGGTTTATTTGAATCAATTGTTACTAAAATTCCACCATTTTCTATTTCTACATATTCAACATGATATTTATCTAACTCTTGTCTAATAAATTTTATAGTTTCCTGTTCTTGACCTGTGAGTTCAGGATACTTATGAAAATGGCGACGATAATCTAATAATCTTTTTTCGTTTTCTTTTACTAATTTGATGATATCCATGTTGTTACCCTCTTCCTTTTATTGAATTATAGTCGTTGATATCCACTTTGACAATCAAAAAGCAACACTTTTTTCAAGTATTACTTTTTATTAAATATCTTAAATTAATTTATTTTATTTATTATCTTGCTTCTTTGCTTTTTTAGTAATAACTATTAATCCCACACCTGAAAGAAGCATTAAGGTTATAAATACAGTAGGATTAACAATATCTCCTGTTTCTGGATTGACTGGCGAAGGCTTCCATTGAGCATATAATGTTATCGGTTCAGATATCGTTAAAGTCTCATTTACCTCATACGTTGTGCCATCACCATCAGCAGAAGCGTTCCAACTTACAAAATCATAGCCTTCTTTTGAAATACCTAAAGAAGCTGCACTTTTAATTGTTGCCAAAGAAAATATTCCACAATCATAAACTGTTTTATTTCCACCATTAGAATCATAAGTTATATATAACGAATCTGCATAGCCTGCTATTAACCAATTTTCGTTTGAAAGAGACTCATTTTTTAAAGGAGTAAATGCTTTTGGGTCAGATAAGTTCCAACGGTCAAGCACAGCATCCTTATACCAACCTGTTATAGTTACAGTATAAGGAGTAGCTTGTTTTAAATTCATAGCATCAGCAGTTGGCAAATATAATTTTCTGCCAGAATGACTATAAAAATAGATATCAGCTGCACCATCACTTGCAAAATTAAAGGCAACTAAAGAATTATAAATTTCTAGATTACTTTCTTCAGCATATATTCCGCCACCTTCACCAATATTATCTGATAATTTAACATTATTTCTTGTGATTACACTATTTTTAATCTCAATATTAGTATTACGAGCATATATTGCACCACCACGACCATTATTTCCGCCTGATATTTCATTTTCTTTAATTTCCATATTAGAAATTTTTAGCGTTGAATCAAAAGCACATATTGCTGCTCCATATCCATATGGTTCAGAAGAACTAAATATGATTTTGTTTTTTGTTATACTACCACCAGTTAAATTAATGGTAGAAGTGCTCACATATATAGCTGCTGAATAAATATATGTGCCAGATGAAGTTGAATTACACAAAACAGTATTATTAGTTATTTCACCACCTGACATATTAAATTCACCATTATTATATACACGTATCATCGGATGTATTGAAAAAACAGCATTTTGATGAGAACAATCTTTTATAGAGCCTCCATACATATTAAATGTTGATCTTCCAACACTTATTACTACACCTTCAGATGAAGAATCATCTCTTGTTCTGCCAGAAATAGTGACCCCTTCATACATATTTAATTCACAGTTTGTAAATAGATCAAATAGTGATTTTGGATTATCTCCTAAATAACTGCCATCAATTAGTAATGTATTACCAGCTTGATTTCCCAAAGTTAAAGTTGTCCCAAAATTTTCAACTATAAAACCTTTAATATTAAAGATTTTATTTCCGTTACCTAATATCGTGGTATTACCTTGCAAAAATTCAATTGCCTCAGTCACCGTTAATAAATCAATATCTTCTTGCAAACTAATAACATGATTGCCAGCATTAGTATTTATAGCGCTAACAGCATTCAAAAACTCAGTAGCATCAGACACATTATGAGTAGTTTCTGCATTAATAATTTGTGGTATTGAACACACAATTATCATGATAGAAAAAACAATTAAAAGTTTTCTTTTTATTTTGTTTAGCATGGATTTAACACCCCCCCACTTAACATATTTATAATATAATTATAAATCGTTTTTATCGATTTGTAACTATATTTATTGATTTATTTATTGATTTATTTATCGATTTATAACTATATTTATATATTTAATTTTTAAAAAAGAAAATATTTTAACAAATTTAACCAAACAATAATGTTTTTCATAATATTAATATTAAAAAGTAGTACTGTATGTACTACTTATGATATGTTTCATTATTTAGTATTTTATAACTACGATATATTTGTTCAAGAATTAATAACCTTACAATATTATGAGGAAAAGTCATTTCAGATAATTTAAATACAAAGTCAGCTTTTTCTTTTACACTTTCACTTACTCCTAAAGAACCTCCAATGATAAAAGTAACATTAGAACTATGGTAAGTGTTAATTTGTTCAATTTTTTTAGCCAACTCTTCACTATCTAATGGCTGACCTTTTAAGTCTAGCAAAATAACATAGCTATCTCTTTTGATTTGTTTAAGTATTCTTTGACCTTCTAA
>JAAZKG010000031.1 GCA_012799935.1 Erysipelotrichia bacterium
AAAATTATGAATAGTGGACTAAGAACTATTAAAGCTAATAATGAGCACAATAGATCTTGTGGTCTTTTTACAAATCTTTCATATATCCCCTTATTGTGCATATTACCTAAAACATCCTTTGATTATTTCAATAACAATATCTTGTTGTTCTGGTGTCATTTTGATATCTGAAGGCAAACATAAACCGCGATGAAAAATATCAGCTCCAACATCAATTGAATCACTGGCAACATAAGCATCACTGGTAGCTCTTCCGCTTCCCTCAATTGTTATAAATGGATTATTACGATAAAAAGGTTGCAAATGCATTGGTTTCCAAATTGGCCTGCCCTCAACATTATACTTAGCTAATTCATCTAATATTTCACTTGGACAACTTTTTCCAGGTTCGGAGATATAACAAACATCTTTATCCCCTCTAACTTGCTTACACATTGCTTCCGCATCAATTAAAAGACAACTTAACCAAAAGTTAGGTTCCATTATTGACTCATCATAAGGATTCATTGTTACTGGCAAGTCTTTGAAACCTTCTTTATATCTTAAATATATGGCTTTTTTTTGAGCAATATGTTGTTTTAAATATGGTAATTGTCCTCTAACTACCCCAGCAATAACGTTACTCATCCTATAATTATAGCCAAGTTCCTCGTGTTGGTACCAAGGAGCATTTTCTCTTGCTTGGGTTGACCATTTACGGGCTTTGTTTGCTGCTTTCAAATCATCAGTTAACAACATTCCCCCACTGGAACCTGTAATAATCTTGTTTCCATTGAAAGAAATAACATTATAATCCCCAAAAGTTCCTGTCTGTTGACCCTTATAGGTTGCCCCTAAAGATTCTGCAGCATCTTCTATCAATATTGCATTATGCTTTTTACAGATTTCTATTATTTCAGTCAATTTAGCTGGAGTACCATATAAATTAGCAACTACAACAACTTTTACATCTGGATAAATTTCAAAAGCTTTTTCTAAAGCTATTGGACACATATTCCAGCTGTCTCTTTCTGTATCAATAAAAACAGGAATACCACCCTCATAAACAACGGGATTTAAAGTCGCTGAAAAGGTCATATCAGAACAAAATACTTTATCACCTTGTTTTATCCCAGCTAATTTCATTGCTAAATGCAATGCTGAAGTACCATTAGTCAAAGCAACAGCGTGTTTACAGCCAACAATTTCACAAGTTAATTTTTCAACTTGATTAATATTTTCGCCAACTGTAGACATCCAATTTGTTTCATAAGCTTCAACCATATATTTCAATTCATCACCATGCATAGTAGGAGTAGACAAATATATTCTTTTTTCAAATGGTTTAATGTTCATAATATTAACTTCCTCCTTTTTCTATATATGTAGGAACAATTTCCTGAACTGCTTTTTTTATAGATTTCGTTTCCTCATAAGCCAATTTCTTCAAATCAACTAATTGCTTAAAAAACTTTTCATAATCCATCTCAATTGGTTTGCCAATATGAATTAAATGGTTTGGAGTTTCTTGAAGTCCTTCCTCATCCATCAATATCTCTTCATATAGTTTTTCGCCAGGTCTCAAACCAATAAATGATATTTTAATATCTCTATCTGGCTCATAACCAGATAATCTAATAAGTTTTTTAGCCATATCTAATATTTTAACTGGTTTACCCATATCAAAGATAAAAATTTCGCCACCCTTAGCATAATATCCAGCTTGTAAAACAAGGGATACTGCCTCAGGAATAGTCATGAAATATCTAATAATATTTGGATCGGTTACTGTTACTGGACCACCTTTGGCGATTTGTTGTTTAAATAAATTAACAACTGAACCACTAGAACCTAAAACATTCCCAAATCTAACAGCTACAAATTCTGTTTTTGTTGATTTGTTTGCAAAGGCTTGAACAATCATTTCACAAATTCTTTTAGTCGCTCCCATTATATTGGTAGGATTTACCGCCTTATCAGTTGAAATTAAAACCATCTTTTCAACACCATATTTATAACAAGCTTCAGCAACATTATAGGTGCCAAAAACATTGTTTTTAACCGCTTCGTTAGGAGCATCTTCCATAAGTGGAACATGCTTATGGGCTGCTGCATGATACACAATATCTGGTCTAAATTGTTGGAAAACCTGATCAATTTTACCTTCATCTCTTACTGAAGCTATCAGTGCATGCAAATCTAAATATGGATAATCTCTTTTTAATTCTATTTGAATATCATATAAGTTGTTTTCATAAATATCTAATATTAGTAGTTTTTTAGGGTTATTTTTAGCAATTTGACGACATAATTCCGAACCAATAGAACCTCCTCCGCCAGTTATTAAAATAGTCTTATAATTTATGTAATCCATAATCTCATCTAAATTAACTTCAATTGGTGATCTTTCCAGTAGGTCTTCTATTTCTACTTCTTTCAAATCTGAAAGTTTGATATCTTTGTTGATTAATTGAAAAATTCCCGGTAAAATTTCCGTGTGCTTCTTTGTTTCATTACAGATATTTAAAATTTCAATCAACTGTTCGCTTGTGGCACTAGGTATTGCAACATATATTTCATCAACATTAAATTTTTCAACAGCTTCCTTAATTTTATTTCTATTACCATAAATAATTACATTATGTAAAAACGAATCTTTTTTATTAGGATCATCATCAATAAAACAAACAACCTTTTTATTTACTTCCTTTGAAGCAAATATTTCTCTGGCAATTATTTCACCAGCATTTCCAGCACCAACAATCATTACATGACTAGTATATTTATTTTCGTTCTTTTTTCTTAGCATATCATTTACAATGTAACGATAAATAAACCTGTAGCCACCAGTTAGCATTGTTATTAGCATAAAAAAGATAACGTAGCAACTTCTTGGCATCGAATTTAGAGTTAATTCAAAAATAACAATATTTACAACAGAGGCTAAAAAAGTGCCTATTACAATATTTGTTAACTCTTGTATTGAAGCATATTCCCATAAAGAATGATAGAAACTCTTATAATAAAAAATTGCAATATCAAAAATAATTATTAATATTCCTACTCTTGCCAAGCGTTCTAGATAAATTATATTAATTAAACCATTATGTCTTAATAGTAAAGCAACCAGCATTGATACAATCACAAAAAAAGCATCTAGAGCCATTAACCCTACTTTATTATACTTAAAATTTCTTTTTCTTCTGTATTTTTTATTCATGACTGCACCTTTTTAATAATTCCTGTACCAACTAATTTTAACATAAAAATTAATAGATGTGAAAGAATTAGATAAAGGACTATGATTATTCATAGTCCATTTTTTCATTTATAACTTTTTCTACCAACTCTGCAGCAACAGCCATCATTTTTTGACATCTGATTTCTTTTGTATGATGCAATTCTTTTAGTGGTCCACACTCTGTTGAAGATAATTCTTTTCTAAATAGTTCAATAAATTTTCCTATTTTCTTTTTCATTAAAGGTGAATTGTGAGCTCCATTTTCCTCAACATACAATAGCGATAAAATAGCTACAGCACCAGTTACAGCTCCACAGGTACAATTGCCAAACATACCTCCTGAAAAACCACTAAAAGCTTTATAACAGTCTTCATTCATATTCAAATTAAAGTATTCATTACCAGCTTTAATCATTGACTCAGAACAAGACAAGTCATTTTCTTTTCGATAATAATCTAATGCCACATCTTTAAACATTTTGTTTTAATTTTTCCTTTCCATCTTCTAAATAAATATTAATTGTAAACGGACAATCCAACATTGCCTGCCTATTATAACCTTTTGTATGTTTGCTCCAATAACATCCTATTTTCAATTCTTTTTCATCTGAGGTATTAACTGTTCGATGTCCAATACAGCCCTCAAGTAAATGAACTGATCCAGGAAATACTTCCTCAATAGTAGTGTTTCCTTCTTTATCCACCAACAATAATGCCCCTTTACCTGAAATTCCTTGATAAATCTCTCCATGATTTTCATCACCATGAAAATGCCCTTGTGTCATATTGCATTGGCCATTTACCAAAATTGGATGAATTGTCGTGATAGCATATTGCATATCACAATTTTCCTTTGATACCATATCCACTTCATACATGATAGTGTCATCACTAATACCTTCATCAATAATTTCAAAAAAGTTTTTTAAATCAGCATATTTTTTTACACTTTTCTTTAATAGTTTGCTTTCAACTTGACCATTTAACGATATGGCTACTGGTTTTTTCATTTTAATCATATCCACCTCTCTTTTAATAAACTAAAATAGATCCACCTATAAACTCTCTAATAATTGAGTTATTTACAATTAATTCATCATCTTCTGCGACATCAAAAAATCTTAAAAACGATAACATTCTTTGAGCTTCAGCATATTCTTCCTCGTCAAATTTAATATCATTCAAAAGTGGCTCAGCATATTTTTTAAGAACTGCAAATTCATATATGCAGTTAGAATCAAAAAATACATCAGCATGATTACTGTAAGGAAAGATATTCTTTTCTTCTCCGGCTCTAACTTTTGGCCATTCAGCAATTGTCTGTTTTACACTTCTGTTTCTAAACTGATAATCTCTAACCATTCTTCTCAGCATTCGACAATCGGTTGTTGGAATACGATTGTGATGGTCAATGCTTATTGGGGAAAATGGTGAAATATAAATTTTAAACTTTTCACTATCATCAATTCCAGCCATTAACTGTTCATTTAATGCATGGATACCTTCTATTATTAGTATTTGCCTTTTATCAATTTTTGTGATTTTTGTACCAAATATTTTTTCTCCCCTAGTAAAGTCAAAATACGGTAAATCTACTTCTTGTCCATCTAACAATTTTTTAATGTCACTAGTAAACAGTTTTGTATCAACAGCTTTTAAGCTTTCATAATCTTTTTCACCCTTTTCATCTAGTGGTGTTTGATCACGATTAACAAAATAATCATCAGTTCCTAAACATAAAGTATTTAAACCATTAACTTTTAGTTGAATACTCAATCTATTGGCAAAAGAAGTTTTTCCACTGCTACTTGGTCCACAAATCAAAACAATTCTTTTTTTACTTTTTAAAATATCATCAGCAATATCAGAAATTCTTTTTTCATGTAAAGCTTCCTGCATCAAGTATAATTCTTTTAATCCTTTGGTTAATATCTGCTTGTTTAAATCAGAAACATAATTGGTATTTGTTAACTGGCCCCATTTGTTTACTTCAGAAAAAGCTTTATAAAGTAATGGTTGCTCTTCAAATTCTGGAATAACTAGTGGATTGCTTTGATGGGGAAATCTTAATAAAATTCCATTTTTATAGTGTCTTAATTCAAATAACTTTAAATATCCTGTTGAAGGAACTAAAAAATTATAAAAGATTTCTACTTCACCTGCTAAGGAATAAATCTCAACATTATTTAAAGATGGAATACTTTCAAGTAATCGACATGTTTCCTGTTGTTTGTGCTGTTTAGCTATCTCAATTGCTTTGGCTCTTGAAGTATGCTTTTTTATTATTGGTATATCTTTCTCAACCAGCTCACTCATCTTTTGTTTAATTAAATTTAACGTTTTTTGATTAACATTTTTATTAAGTGTAATAAACAATCCTTTACTTAAAGAATTGTTAACATTAACTAAAACAGATTTATCCATAACATCATGAACAGCTTTAATAAATAATAAAACCAGTGAGTTTTGATAAACATGCCAAATAGCTGAAGTTCTAATATCCAAAAACTCTACTGTACAATCTCTATGAACATTATGTAATAAACCACGATAAGAATTATCTACTTTACAACCATATATCGGATATGGCATTTTATCCTTAACCAAATTTAAGATTTCCTCAGCTTTCATATCATGAGAAAACTCCATCATTATTGGTTCCATTGTTGGCCCTTTAATTTTTATTTTCATATAATCACCACCTTTATTATACAATAGTTAGACAATATTAATAAATAATAAAGATTGTAATACTTTTCAGTTATCTTTTAATCCACATTAAAAACTATTTTGTGTTAATTTTATTTTATCTATCTAATATCAATTCCATAACTTTCCAGCTCAGAAACAACATATGTATAATTATTTTCAACAAATTTGTCTAAGCCATACTTCTCAATGGTTCGATAAATATTATAACTATCATCTGACTCTTCATAAATTGTTTTGTAATGATGATAAATATAATCATATAAATTATATTTAATGATTAGTTTATCATCAAAATAAGAATCTATAGTCAAATAATTTCTATCAATAGTTATCATTTGTCCAACTTCAATTGCAGGATATTTTAACTTGTAATTGGTTTTAAAATTTAATTCTTTTAACTTTTCTAAAGAAACATTTACTATTTTTTCAACTTTTATTTCTTTGATATCCATTATGATATTGTTACTTTCTATCTTATAATCAAATATAATATAGCCATCTAGCGGCAAAAACTTCTTGTATATGACTTTAAGATAAAAGTAAACTTCATTGTTTTCAACATTTATATCAAAACCATAATCAGTAATTTCTAAATCACATTTTTTTAACTCTCTTGTTAATTTTTCTGGTTTAAAATACGCGGAAACTAATTCATCATTTAAACTTATTACTAAGTTTTTCTGTTTTGAATCATAATAAAAGTTTTCTAAAGGGATTGTTTTTTCTTCAGCTATGTATGTAAGATACTTTTCATCATATCCAGTATTTTTCACATACAAATACACCAAAAATAAAACTGTTCCTAAAACAATTGTTATTATTAATAAAAATTTCATTAATTTTAAAAAAACTTTAAAAAAACTTTTCATCATCATTCCTCTATTAAATTCATTATAAATTCCAAAAAAACCTTTTTCAAGGTTTAATCTA
>JAAZKG010000032.1 GCA_012799935.1 Erysipelotrichia bacterium
ATCTTTTAACACCCTTTTTTTGTGGTTAATATGTATAGTTTTTAGTGTATAATAAAGACTAGGGGTTAAGGAGTGACAAACTATGTTAATTGAAGATAGATTTATTAATTATACAAAGATCGATACCACAGCTGATGCAAAAAGTGAAACACGTCCAAGTACACCGAATCAACTTGTCTTAGCAGATATGTTAATTGACGAGTTAAAACAAATTGGAGTTAAAGACGCTAGAAAAGATGACAATGGTTTTGTTTATGGAACAGTAGAAAGTAATGTTGATTATAAAACTGATGTTGTTGGTTTACTGGCTCATATGGATACAAGTGATGCGACAAGTGGAAAAGATATTAAAGCTAGAATAATCAGAGATTACGATGGCAAAGATATACTTTTATCAGAAGGTATCTTTAGTACAGTTAGTGATTATCCTTTCTTAAAAGATTTAAAAGGCAAAGATTTAATTGTTACTGATGGAACTACTTTATTAGGAGCAGATGATAAAGCTGGCATTGCTATAATTATGGATTTTATCCAGTATCTTTACCACAACCCTGAGGTTAAGCATGGCAAAATAATGGTATGTTTTACTCCTGATGAGGAAATTGGGACAGGTATATTAAATATTGATTTAAATGAGTTTATTTGTGATTATGCTTACACCTTAGATGGTGGGCCAGTAAATAATGTAACATTCGAAAACTTTAATGCTGCTAGTGCAGTGGTAAAATTTAATGGCAATAGCATCCACCCAGGAGATGCAAAAAATAAAATGATTAATGCTACTCAATTAGCTATTGATTTTCACAATATGTTGCCAGTTAATCAAAGGCCTGAATTTACTGAAAAACGAGAAGGTTTTAATCATTTGTTAGGTATTGTTGGTGATTGCCAACAAGCTGAAAGTTCTTACATCATTAGAAACCATGACTTAGATTTGTTACATCAGCAAATGCGTTATTTTGAATTAATCACAATGCATATAAATGAGATGTTTAATCGTCATGTAGTTGAGTTACAGATGAAAGAAACTTATCGTAATATGAAAGAATGTTTAACTGATAAGATGTTTATTGTAGAACAAGCCAAAAGTGCCATTGAACAGTTAGGTTATAATGTCGAATATGAACCTATTAGAGGTGGAACGGATGGTGCTCATTTATCGTTTATGGGAATTGCCACTCCTAATTTAGGGACTGGTGGAAGAAACTTCCATGGCAATCATGAGTTGGCAATAATAGATGAAATGAAAGAAATGGTTAAAGTATTAGCCAATATTATAAATATAGTTGTAGAAAGAGGTGTAAAAGAATGATTATTCAATCAAAAAAAGTATGGGTAGCTAACAATTTCAACCCTTTACAAATAGAAATTGAAAATGAAAAGATTGTTGCTGTATATCCTTATGGCACAAAAGAAGTTGATTATGATTATGGTAGTTTAAGAGTATTACCAGGTTTTATTGATATCCATAGTCATGGTGCATATGGGTTTGATACAAATGATGGAAAAGAAGAAGGATTAAGAAATTGGATTAAAAGACTTCCAGCTGATGAGGGTGTTACTTCTTTTTTACCAACTACTATTACCCAATCAGTAGAAGTATTGTCAAATGCTGTAGCAAATGTTGCAAAAGTTGTTAGAGATGGTTATGAAGGGGCAAATGTTTTAGGAATAAATTTTGAAGGTCCTTACCTAGATATGAAATACAAAGGAGCTCAACCTGAAGAGCATATTTTACCTACTTCAGTTGAACAATTCAAAATGTATCAAGATAAAGCTGATGGTTTAATTAAAATTATTACTTTAGCTCCAGAGCATGATGAAAATATGCAATTAACAAAATACTGCTCTCAAAATGGCGTAGTAGTTTCATTAGGACACAGTTCTGCTACTTATGAAACAGCAGTTGTTGCAGCAGCTAATGGAGCTAAATTATTAACCCATGTTTATAATGGCATGACTCCTTATGGTCACAGACAATTAGGGTTAGTAGGTGCAGCATTTAGAATTAGAGATATGTATGGTGAAATTATTGCTGATGGATACCATTCAACTCCTGAAGCGGTTAATAACTATTTCCATGTTAAAGGGGCCGATCATGCAGTAATGATTTCCGATTCATTAAGACCTAAAGGCTTGCCAAAAGGGGAATATACTTCAGGTGGAGCAGCAATTGTCATTACTGAAGAGGGAACAGCTAAATTGCTTGGAACAGATACATTGGCTGGTTCAACACTGAGGGTAAATAAAGGCTTACAGGTGTTAATTGAAAAATGCTTGGTCGATGTTGCTTCAGCAATCAATTCTTGTACCTTAAATCCTGCTAGACTTTTAAGAATAGATGATCATAAAGGTAAAATTGCCGCTGGCTATGATGCAGACATCGTTGTTTTAGAAGACAACTATGATGTACATCAAACTTATGTAGGAGGAAAAGCGTTCAAATAAAAACGTAAATTTTTGAAATGAAATATATATTTATTGTTAATCCAACAAGTGGTAAAGGCAAAAGTCTCAGATTTGTTCCAGTAATTGAGAACTATTTTAAAAATAGTGATAAAGAGTATGAAATTATTTACACAGAATATCCAAAACATGCTACAGAAATAGCTCAAAGATATACAGTAGAAGATAATGTAATACTCTATGCTGTTGGAGGAGATGGAACAACAAAAGAAGTGTTAGATGGATTAGACTTATCGGTAAGATTAGGTATTATTCCTGGTGGTACTGGTAATGATTTCTTAAAATCAATCTATACTGATAAGAAAACTGATGAAGAAATAGTTAAGGCTTCTATTGAAGGGCAGGACATGGATTTAGACTTTGGCTTATTTAATGGTAGAAGCAGATTTATTAATATTGCTTCATTTGGTTTAGATGCACATATTAATGTTTATGCCAATAATGTTGCTAAAAAGAAAAAAACCATCATTCCTGATGAATTGATTTATTTTTACTGTATTTTTAAAGTAGGATTAAAACCCGAAAAATATCGTTTTAAAATGAAAGTAGATGGTCAAGTTATTGAAGATGAAACTATTTTAGTTGCTATAAGTAATGGTAAATTTTATGGTGGAATGTTTAATGCATTTCCTGATGCTAATTTAACTGATGGTATATTTGATATATGTTATTTTCGGCCAATGAAATTATCTAAGTTGATAGGTCTGATTATGAAATATGCCAAAGGCACTTATCAAAATGAAAAAGTATGTACAGTATTAAAAGGAAAACAAATTCACATTGAATTTGATAGAGAGCTTTGGGTTCAAAGTGATGGTGAAAATAAGCCAGTAAAAGAAGCTACAATTGAAATGAATAAAGGTAAACTGAAGTTTCGAGCTCCTAAGTTTTCTTAGTTTGAGACAAGAGTATTTTAATGATAGAATAATAATGGTGAGGTGAATTAAATGATTAAAGTTATTACTTGTAAAGATTATGAGGAAGTAAGTGATAGAGCTGCTGAAATTATGCTGGATGTAGTAAAAAATAATCCTAAAGCTATTTTAGGTTTAGCTACTGGTTCTTCTCCAATTGGTTTATACCAAAGAATGATTAAAGATCATCAAGAAAATGGAACATCTTATGCTGAAATTACGACTTTCAATTTAGATGAATATGTAGGATTAGAACAAGAACATCCACAATCGTATTATACTTTTATGCATCAAAACTTATTTAATCATATCGATATTAAAAAAGAAAATGTTAATCTTCCATCAGTACAAGGAGAAGATATGCAGGCAAATTGTGATGCCTATAATGAATTATTATCGAAATATAAAATTGATCTTCAATTATTGGGTATTGGGTCAAACGGACATTTAGCTTTTAATGAGCCAGGTACACCATTTGATAGTGTTACTCAAGTTGTTGACTTGTTAGATTCGACTATTCAGGATAATGCCCGTTTTTTTGATAATGATATGTCAAAAGTTCCAACACAATCTATTACAATGGGTATTAAAAATGTTATGGATGCTAAAAGAATTCTTTTGATTGCTTCAGGCAAAAATAAAGCTGAAGCTATCTATCAAACGGTTAAAGCTGAAGTAAGTACTGATTGTCCTGCTTCGATATTGCAAAGACATCCAGATGTAACAATTGTTGTTGATGAGGATGCAGCTAGTTTATTGTAAGGAGAAAAAATGTTAGAAATTGTTACAAGTGCAAATTTTGATGAAGTTATTAATTCAGGTCCTGTACTAGTTGACTTTTATGCTGACTGGTGTGGCCCATGTAAAATGATTGCTCCTATTTTAGAAGAATTATCTGAAGCATATAAGGGAGTAGTAAGAATTGTTAAAGTTAATATAAATGATGATGAACAATTGGCAAGAAAATATCAAATTAACTCAATTCCTAATTTGCTAGCTTTTAAAAATGGAGAGATAGTTAAACAAGTCATCGGTTTTCAAACGAAAGCTAATCTAATAAAAGTGTTAGATGAGATTAAATAAAGATTTGTTATATTTCTAAAAAACCCAGGTTCAAACTTGGGTTTTTTTATATTAAATGATATTTTTAATCAAATTTTAATTTAAAATTAGAATAAATACTTAATATATATAAAATAATAATATTGTATTTATTGAGAAATCAAAAGAAATAGAAGATAATGCTATTGAAAAGATTGAAATAATTGGTGGTTATCCTAGTAATTTAATAGGTATTAGAAAATTAATTATTGGTCTAAAAGTTGAGGGTAGTTTTGAAAAACTGTATGGATTACATGTGGTTTCAAAAAAATAGTTGCCCTAATCAAATTGCTATGGTTTTAAAAAGTTTTTTAATAAATAAAAGGTTCGATTGAACCTTGTTCTTATTTGTCATTTTTGATAATTGATAGGGCTTCATTTAAAGGTTTTTCAGCCACTAAGGTCAAGTAATAATTAAGTTTTTCACTTGTTTTTGGAGGAATGAATAATCTTTCTTTGGAATTTAAATAGAATTTTAAGGCGCTATCAGATTGATATGCTTCTTTTTGATAAACCATACAGGCAGCAATTCTATCAGCAACCATTTCTTTAATATACTTTAATGGCATTTCAATATAGACAACTTCTCCACGATAGAAATCGGTCCAATATTGCCAGTGATGTTTATTTCTGCCTTTATGGTGTAACCAACAAGACGAATAACCTTTTTCTTTTATTTCTTTATCAATTGGACTTTTGATACCAGTATAATATTTAACTGAAGTGAAAAATTCAAAGAAAGAGTACTTACTTAAATCATGTGTTAAACCTTGCCAATACAAACCAAGTCTAAAGCATAGTTTCATCACTAGAAAGCGATGTTTATTAATAGTTTGTAAATGTTTAAATAAGTTAACAAACATTAACTAAATCTCCATGTTTTGGAAAAATTTAGCTGATTTATTTAAAACAACTAGTTTATAAACAAAATGAACTATGACCCCTACAGCACTGATGAAAGTTCCAAACAGTAGTGATTCAAGACCAGATTCAATATTGTTCATAGACCCAAGAGCAGAAAGACCAACAAATAATAATAAGACATTTGAAACTAAATAAATATACCAAAGGGTATGCCATTTTTTAGCCAATGTATCTTCTAAACCTACTAATAAATTATGAAAACCTTTATGTTCCAAGTATTCACTATAGATAGCAAAAATAGCAGGAATAATCATTATTAAAGCCAATATTTCATTTGGTAGCAATATCATTTTGTATTCAGGGATAAAAAGTGTAATGATATTAGTCACGACAAATATAATTTCTAATAATGCTGCTTTTTCAAATATTTTTTCTACTTGTGATAGTTTTAATAGACAATAAGCACTTACTAAATCAACACAGTACTGAATGAATTTTAATACAATAACTACTGCAAATGTAGATACATCATCAATTTTCCCTATTAAATTAGCAAATGAGCCAAAAAAGTAACTAACTAAAAGCGTTATAAATAAATAGCGCATCCATTTTGCCAAGTGATTGGCATTTAATTTAATAGTATAAATATTATTGTTATCCATATAAATAACCTTCTTTCCATTTATATTATATAAAAATCTGTGATGTTAAACAATAAAACATCATTCGATAATACAAAAATATAATTCTGCATCATCAGTTGCAGAAATTATTGTTATGTTTTATTTAATATTGAAATTTGTTATAATAACTAAAGGTGATTTGTCGTGAATAGTGTTTTATTTGTTTTATTACTAGTATTAATAGATCAGATATCTAAAATAGCTATGAAAGTTATTAGTAGCGTTAATTCTGAAAGTTTTACTATTATAAAAAACTTTTTCTATATCACCTATGCAGAAAATACTGGTGCAGCATTTTCAATTCTGAAAGGTCAAAGATGGTTTTTTGTCGTTATGGCCTTAGTGGTATGTGGTATTATTACTTTTTATATCATTAAATACAAACCTAAGCCATTAGAAAAATTTTCTTTACAGTTAATAGTTGCTGGAGCGATAGGAAATGCTATTGATAGACTTGTTTATGGATATGTTATTGATTTTTTAGATTTTTATATATTTGGTTATGATTTTCCAGTATTTAATATTGCTGATTGCTGTATTACTATTGGAGCAGTATTATTGATTCTAAGTGAACTTATTTTTGGAGAAAAGATAAAATTATGGAAGAAGTAACTATTATTGTAGATGAACAAATGGATGGTTTAAGAATTGATAAAGTTTTAGCAGGTAAAGTAGATTTATCAAGAACTAAATTACAAAAGCTTATTGCTGAAGGTTTAGTATGTGTTGATGATGAACCAGTAAAAAGTAATTATAAAGTTAAAATAGGGGAAGAAATTATTGTTGATCTACCACAAGAAGTTGAATATGTAGTTAAACCACATAAAATGGATTTGGATATTGTGTATGAAGATGATGATATCATTATTCTTAACAAGGTTAAGGGAATGATTGTTCATCCAACAGCTACAACCAAAGAACTTACTTTAGTCGAAGGTGTTTTATCTCATTGTGGTAAATTAAGTGATGTCAATGGTGTCTTAAGACCTGGTGTTGTCCATCGAATTGACAAGGATACTACAGGTTTAATTATTATGGCCAAAAACAATCATTCTCACGAGTTTTTAGCCCAGCAATTAGCTAATAATGAAATGGGCAGAAAGTATTATGCTTTAGTACATGGTGTTATTGGCCACGATCATGGAACCATTGATGCCCCGATTGGTAGGGACCCCTATGATAGACAAAAAATGGCAGTCACTGATAAAAATAGTAAAGATGCAATTACCTATTTTACTGTTATTGAAAGATTTGATAATCATACACTGATAGAATGTATGTTGCAGACAGGAAGAACGCATCAAATAAGGGTGCACATGGAATATATTGGCCATCCTATAGTTAATGATCCAAAATATGTTTATAGAAAACAAAAAGGAGATGGTCAACTATTGCATGCTTATGAATTGACTTTTATTCATCCAACAACTAAAGAAAGCATGACAGTAAATGCTCCATTGCCAGATGATTTCCAGAAGTATCTGCAACAATTAAGAGAAGAGGTTATATACTATGAATAGCAAAGCTTCGTTATGGGCTTTACAGTTAGTAAAATATTTTATGGTTTCCAAAGGCTACTTACAAGTTTCGGTAGTAAGTAACTTTAAGATTGAAAAAAAGGAAATTGATTATTGGTTGGTTAATGAACAAAACCAATATTTTCCAATAATTCATATCAGTAATGATAGTGATCAAGAAAGAACAGGTAAGCATCCTTTTATTTCAGCTACCATTAGTAAAATAAGAAATTTAATTAAATCTGAAACAGGCTTAATATTGGATATTTCTTTTAATGAAAATTCTACTGATTTTTTCTTGACTGATATTCAATATATTAAACTTCAACCTAATATAGATGTTATGCAACCAATATTAGAATCTTTCCCTGAGATTGCAACAGTTATTTATGATGTAGATAATGTTGAAGCAGAAAAAAAAGAAATTCAAAGAGATTTAGCTATTAGAACTTTGCAAAGTAATAAAAAAGCTAAGTCAGAAAGAAAAAAGCTTAACTTTAAGGAAAGTTTCTGTTTATCATTTCTTTTGCCAGCAATTGTTTCTATCGCAATTTTTATTGCAATTCAAATATTTGCCTCAGCTTATAAAACTTCTTTGTTAAATAGTGCTATTATCTTTGGCGCTTACTATAAAGCTTATATTACAATTTTCCATCAAATATATCGCTTTTTAACAGCTGGATTTGTTCATACATCATTTTTGCACTTGTTATTTAACTTAATGGCATTATTTGATATGGCTATAATAGCAGAAAAATATTATGGGAAAAATAAAACTTTATTAATATTAACTTTGGCTATTATTATTGGTAATGTATGTATCTTTATTGGCAATGGCAATATTATTGCTGTTGGATTATCTGGTGGTATCTTTGGTATTTTTGGAGCCTTAATTGTGATGTTTGCTTTTAAAGGTTACTTTAAAATACCAGCCTTTAGAAAACAAATATTTAGAACAATTTATATGAATATCATTATTTCTTTAATGCCTGGAATTTCACTATTAGGCCATTTAGGTGGATTTGTTACTGGAATTATGCTTGGAATGATATTTGCGACAAATAGTAGTAAATCTTTGAGAATAAATTCATTAATTTGTAGTATTATAATAGCAGTAGTATTAGGTTATATGTCATTTACCTACAAAGATTTCAATGAGTTCTACGATGGTACAGATTATGAAATCAGTCAACTATATCAAAAGATGAACTTAGATAAAATTGCTAGAAAATATATAACTGAAACACAAAAATATTATAAAGGGGAATAACTATGAAAACTGTAATTGATTGGCATACTTATTTTATGAGTTTGGCACATTTGAGTGCCTTAAGAAGCAAAGACCCCAGTACAGGTGTTGGAGCAGTAATTGTTGATAGTGTAAATAGGATTGTTTCAATTGGCTATAATGGAATGCCAAGAGGTTGTGATGATTCACTTTTCCCTTGGGATAGAGATGGTTCATTTTTAGAGACAAAGTATGCTTATGTTGTTCATGCTGAGCTTAATGCCATATTAAATGCTCCTAGAAGTGTTCAGGATTGTAGTTTATATGTATCATTATTTCCTTGTAATGAATGTGCAAAAGCTATTATTCAAGCAGGAATAAAGAAAATCTATTATGAATCTGACAAATATGCTGATGTTGATAATACTATTGCCAGTAAAAGAATGTTAACAGCTGCTGGTGTTGATTTAATTCAATTAGATTACACTTTAGATGTAAAAATAATTAAAAATACTAAATAAAGTTCAAATAAAAAGACCCTCAGTGGTCTTTTATTTATTGAATAATCATTGAAAGAATATGGGCAATTTTGAATGCTGAACAATCAGTAGTGTCAACATAGGACATTTTTATTAGTTGGCCAGTTGACTGCAAAGTATAGTAATCTTTATGATATTCTTTATTCAATAATTCAAAGCTATTAATATTGTCAATAGCTGTGTCAGTTAAGTTAAAGATAGATATTTGAGCATCTTCGCTATCTAAATGAGCAACTAGCTGATTTATTAATTCAATATCTTCAAAACTCCATCCAATGATGATATTTTCAAATTTCCTACTATGAAGAAAATTATTAATATTATAAACCAAATTGTCTAAAGCTATATTTAAGGAAATTTCATCGTAGTGGTCAGTAAAACAGCCCCATTCAGTGTTTAAAAGGACGGATTTATTTAATAGATGCAATAATTCTTTGCCAACAAGAGTATCTTTATAGGCTTTTTGGTTGATGAAAATAATATTTAGCATAATTTCTCCTTTATAAATCTAGTATTTTTTTAAAATCAACATTAAGATATTGTTCATCTTTTGTTTTTAAATATTCGATAACTTGCTTTGTTAGATAACTAGGAGTTGAGGCTCCTGCAGTTACAGCTACTTTATCAATATTATCCAAGTTAATTGAAGTTAATTCAAGACTATTTTCAATTTTATAAATATTTTTAATCTTTGCTTGCTTACCAATATTAGCAAGTTGGGTGGTATTGTTGCTTTTGGGATCTCCAACAACAATTAAAGTATCAAAACCTTCTAACTCTTTTACGGCTTGCTGTCTAGTTCTAGTAGCATTACATATTTCTTCAACAACTTTTGCCAGAGGGTATTTATCTAATAACGCTTTTATGATGTTATCAATATCATTAATTGACATGGTTGTTTGATTAGTTATTAATATTTTTTCATTTAAGATATTTGATTTTTTTACATCTTCGCAATTTGTTATTAAATGAATCTTGTCACTAAGCGCTAAAACAGCATCACTTTCTGGATGATTCTTTTTACCAATATAAGCAACATCATAACCTTCCTTTAAATGTTGGATACATAAATTAGCATTTTTTGTTACATCACAACAAGTAGCATCAACAACAATCAAACCTTTATCAAGAGCTTTTTGTTTTATTTTAGGATCAATGCCATGAGCAGTAAAAACAATAACTCCATCATCTATTTCATCTAGCAGTTGTTCTTTTGTTTTATTTTCATCTGTTAAAGTGATTACATTATGCAAATTAAAACCGCCTACTACATATTTATTATGTACCAGCATTCCTAAAATATAGATTTGTTTGTCAGGATAGTCCTTAATGGCTTGTTTAACCTTGTTAATGGCATTAATGACACCTTTACAATAACCAGAAGGAACAACTTTGATAACTTCCATATCTATAACACCATATTTATACTAACATAAAGTAAAAGTTTTATGTTACAATAAATTCCTGGGAAGGAGGAAAAGTATGAAATTCAATTTTAGAGAAGATATTCAACAGTTAATTGAATACAAAAGGTTTAAAGACTTATCACCAATTCAGCAAAAAGCCATTCCTTTGATATTGGATAAAAAGGATGTAATTGGTGTTTCAGCTACTGGAACTGGTAAATCCCATGCTTTTATTCTTCCAATATTACAGATGATAGATAGTAGTTTAAATGAAATTCAGGCTGTTATTGTAGCACCAACCCGTGAACTTGCTATTCAGTTATTTTCCATGATTAGTGAAATAAACATGTTTAATGAAGATATAAACATTAAACTTATTGCTTCTGGTAAAGATAAAGAAAGAATGATAGAGTCTGTTAAAAGTCAACAACCTCATATTGTGGTTGGAACTATTGGTAGACTTAAAGACTTGTTTGTTGATGAAGCAGTATTAAGATTAGATAGTGCTAAGACAATAGTTATTGATGAAGCAGATATGACTTTAGAATTAGGTTTCTTACAGCAGGTAGATGAAATTTGTGGTAGACTTCCAAAGAAGTTGCAAATGCTAGTATTCAGTGCGACTATTCCAAGTCAGCTACAACCATTTTTAAGAAAGTATATGACAAGGCCAATTCTTATTGAAGCAACAGAAAGCCATGAATTATCACCAAATATCGAACATGTTTTAATTAATTGTCGTTATGCCTCATATACAGACAAACTTTTAAAAATTTTGCCTGGAATACAACCTTATGTTTGTATGATTTTTGCTAGAACTAAACAGGAAGTAATTTCTGTGGCTGAACTATTAAAAAATAATGATTATGATATTGTCGAAATTCATGGTGATTTATCAAATAGAGAAAGAAAAAAGGCTTTAAAAGATATTAGTGCTGATAAAACCAGTTATATTGTCTGTTCAGATATTATGGCTAGAGGTTTAGATATTGAATCGGTAAGCCATGTTATATCTTTAGGCTTACCATCTTCATTAAACTACTATACGCATAGAAGTGGTAGAACTGGTAGAGCTGGAAAAAGTGGAACAAGTTATGTCTTATTTAATCAAAGTGATTATAATGATATCAAAGTATTAAGAAACCAGGGCTTTGAATTTAAATATAAGGACTATAGAAAAGGACAGTGGGTTGATGTTAAACCATTTGACTTTAAGCCAACAAGAAGAAGATTTTCTCAAGAGGATGTAGAAATTCAAAAGATTGCGAAAAAACCGGTTAAGAAAGTTAAACCAGGATATAAAAAGAAAAGACAGGCTGAAATTGATAAAATAAAAAGAAGACAAAGAAGACTGAAGATTAAAGCTGCTATCAAAGAACAACAAAAAGAAAGAGCTAAAAAAGCTCAAAGAGAAAAAAATGAGAGTACAAGATGATTAAATTAGGGTCACACGTGTCAATGGCTAAACCAGATTATTTAGTTGGTTCGGTCAATGAAGCTTTATCATATAACGCTAATGCTATGATGATTTATACTGGAGCACCACAAAATAGTTTTAGAGTTCCTGTTGAAGATTTAAAAATAGAAGAAGCGATAAAACTTTGGCTTGAAAAAGGTTATAGTATGGATGATGTAATAATCCATGCCCCTTATATTATAAATTTGGCTAATACTACAAAACCTGAAGTTTTTGAGATGGGTAAAGTAGTTTTAAGAAATGAACTCATTAGAAGCAGTGCTATTGGAGCTAAATATATTGTTTTACATCCTGGCAGCAGTTTAAAAGATAGTCTTGAAAACGGGATTGATAAAGTAGTTGAAGGCTTAAACGATGTCTTAAAAGAAGGGTTTGATGTCATAGTCTGTTTGGAAACAATGGCAGGTAAAGGATCAGAAATAGGATATCGTTTCGAACATCTTGCGGAAATTATAAGCAGAGTAGATTATTCTTTAGGTGTTTGTTTTGATACTTGTCATACCTGGGATAGTGGATACGATTTAAACAATTTTGATCAAGTATTAAAAGAGTTTGATGAAATAATAGGATTAGATAAACTTCACGTAATTCATATTAACGATTCCAAAAATAAAATAGGGGCTAAAAAAGATCGTCATGCAAATATTGGAGAAGGGAATATTGGTTTTGATATTTTAAGTAAAGTAGTTCATCATCCGCTACTAAGAGGGAAAACAATGATTTTGGAAACTCCATATATTGATGGTATACCACCTTACAAAGCAGAAATTGAAAGACTACTTAATGTGCATATTTAATTAAAGTTATTGTTATTTATTATTTAAAGGAGGAAGCTAGTGATCAATATTGCAGTAATTGGATTAGGTAATATCTCTAAAAGAGTCATAGAAGGAATTAAGTATGTAAAAGATGCTAAACTTTATTGTGTCGCAAGTAGAAATAAGGATAAAGCATTAAAATTTAAAGAAATATACCAAGCAGAAATTGCTTATGATAACTATGATGATGTCTATCATGATGATAATGTGGATTTAGTTTATTTATGTACTCCTAATCATCTTCACTATAGTCAAATAATGTCGTGTTTAGATAATGGTAAGCATGTAATATGTGAAAAACCTATGGTAAGTAGTGTTAAAGAAATAAATGAGTTATTTGATTATGCTAAAGAAAAGAATTTATTTTTGATGGAAGCTGAAAAAACGGTTTTTACTAATATGCATAAAGAATTAAAAAAGGTAATTGAAGAAAATGCAATTGGTGAAATTATTTCAATTACAGCTGAATATTCGTATAATTTTTCATATTTAAATTTTCCTAAGGATCACTGGGCTTACGATGAAAAGTATGGTGGCTGTTTAAGAGATGTTGGAGTTTATCCAATATGCTTCTCCAATAGCATCGCAAATTCAAAAATAAAAAATATAATAGGCAGTAAATATACAAGTGCAAAATATAAATGTGATTTTGGTGGTATAGGTATTATTGAGTATGAAAATGGAATAAAAGCCAGTATTGAGAGTTGCTGGTTTTATGATTCATTTGATCGAGGTTTTGCAATAATATATGGTACAAAAGGAAAAATTTACGTACCAACCTATTGGAAAGGAAATAAATTTAAAATTATCTTGGATAATAACGATATAAAAGAAATAGAAGTAAAGCAAAATAGTGATTTTGAGGGAGAAATTCAAGAAGCGGTAAATATGATTAAAAACAACAAAATTGAAAGCCCAGCCATGAATAGAGAAAAAACTATCGAAATCATGAAAGTAATTGAAAAAATATCTGCTTAATTTATAAAAGTTATCAATGTAAATTAACATAAAAAATATAAATAGAGTGATATTTGATTGCTTTAAAATTTAATAATACCTAGAAAAGTAATTTAATAAGGGTAATTAATATGAACTACGAAACAACAAAACATTTATTGGATGCAATTTCTCCATATTATGATTTAACAAAAATAAGTGTATTAACTGAAAATAAAGATTATAGGGGTCATCATTATCAATCTGATTTTGTTACACTTGATAAGAATAATAATGTTCATTTTGAAGTGTTTGACAATGAAATAATTATCAGTTATTTCACTGACCATAAACACTTTGAAGAGTATACATTCGAATTGGAAGAAAAAGAACCGAATTTTGTCGCAAGAGCAATAGACTTTCTTGTTTCGCTATTTAAAATTTCTATTTATCAGATAGAAGTTTGTAAGGGGAACAAACTAGTTTATGAAAAATATTATTTTGTTTATCCAAATGGTGATGAAGACTGCGTTTCAGGAATCATTAGACATAAGCTTCTTTTTGGTTTTAATCTTTTTGCTCAAAAATCGATAAATGTTACTATTTGGAAGTACAATTTTAAAGAAAATTGTTTTACTAAATATTAAACGAGAATTTTATAAA
>JAAZKG010000033.1 GCA_012799935.1 Erysipelotrichia bacterium
AGATCCAGTGATGATAGCGAAGTGGACACACCTGTTCCCATCCCGAACACAGAAGTTAAGCACTTCAGCGGCGAAGATAGTTGGGCTTGCCCCTGTGAAAATAGCTCGTTGCTGGTTCTTTTTTTATTAGTGATAGTGATTAATGTAAAAACATTAGTCTTTTTTTATTTTAAGAGTAATAATATGTTAAAATATATTTAGAAAAAGAGGAATTTATATGAAAAAAATGATGGATGCATTGGTAAAAGAAACTGCTGATGCTGGACTAGTTTTAAAGAAGGTTCCTATTCCAAATGTTGGTATAAATGATGTTTTAATAAAAGTTCATAAAACTTCTATTTGTGGTACTGATGTTCATATTTATAATTGGGATCAATGGGCTCAAAAAAATGTAAAAGTCGGAATTACTGTTGGCCATGAATATGTAGGTGAGGTAGCCGCTTTTGGAAAAGGAGTTACTGGTTTTGAAATTGGTCAAAGAGTTTCTGGTGAAGGGCATATTGTATGTGGTCACTGTCGAAATTGTCGAGCAGGAAACGGACAATGGTGTGAAAACACTATTGGAGTTGGAGTTCAAAGAGATGGTGCTTTTGCTCAGTATATTTGCATACCAGCTAGCAATGTTATAAAAATTGACCCGAGGTATGACGAAGAGATTGTATCTTTTTTTGATGCTTTTGGTAATGCTACTCATACATCTCTTCTTTTTGATGTAGTGGGAGAAGATGTTTTAATTACTGGAGCAGGTCCTATCGGTATTATGTCAGCTGCAATTTGTAAACAAAATGGTGCTAGAAATATCGTAGTTACAGATTTGAATGATTATCGTTTAGAATTAGCTAAAAAGATGGGTGCAACTAAAACTATCAATATATCGAAGGAAAGATTAGATGATTGTCATAAAGAACTGCGTATGAGAGAAGGGTTTGATGTTGGTTTAGAAATGTCAGGAAGTGCTTCTGCTTTAGAAAGCATGATTAACAATATGAGAAATGGTGGTAAGATTGCTTTATTGGGAATTCAATCAAAACCATCGGAAATGAACTGGAACAAAATTATCTTTAAAGGTTTAACCTTAGTAGGGGTATATGGTAGAAGAATGTATGAAACTTGGTATAAGATGCAAACAATGGTTGATGTTGGTTTGGATTTAACTCCCCTTATAACACACAGGTTTTCATATAAAGATTTTGAAAAGGGATTTGAAGCAATGAATTCTGGTTTATCGGGAAAAGTTGTCTTAGATTGGAGAAATAAATGAAAAAAGCCTTAGATATTTATCGCAAACAGCTTAAAGAGATAGAAGAAAGTGGAACTTATAAAAATGAAAGAATTATTACTACTGAGCAAAAAGCACTAATTGATACTACTGAAACTAAACAGGTTTTAAATATGTGTGCTAATAATTATTTAGGATTAGCTAATAATAAGGAAATAATCCAAGCAGCTAAAGATTCTTATGATAAATGGGGCTATGGTTTAAGTTCAGTTAGATTTATTTGTGGCACTCAACAAATTCATAAAGAATTAGAAAAAACCATTTCTAAATTTTTAAAAATGGATGATACAATTTTATATTCTAGTTGTTTTGATGCTAATACAGGCTTATTTGAAACAATTTTAACAGCTGAAGATGCTATCATTTCGGATGAATTGAATCATGCATCTATTATTGATGGTGTAAGACTCTGTAAAGCAAAGCGTTTTAGATATAAAAATAACGATATGGAAGATTTAGAAGCAAAACTTATTGAAGCAAAAGATTGTCGCATTAGATTAATTGCTACTGATGGAGTTTTCTCAATGGATGGCATAATTGCTGATTTAAAATCAATCTGTGATTTGGCTGATAAATATGATGCTTTAGTAATGGTCGATGATTCACACGCTGTTGGTTTTATGGGAGAAAAAGGAAGAGGAACAGCTGAATATTGTGGTGTAATGGACAGAATTGATATTATTACAGGTACTTTAGGGAAAGCTTTAGGTGGTGCAAGTGGTGGTTATACTAGTGCCAAACAGCCAATTGTAGATTTACTTAGACAAAGGAGTAGACCATATTTATTTTCCAATACTCTAGCACCTGCAATTTGTGCTGCTTCACTTAAAACTTTTGAAATATTAAATAGAAGTAGTGAGATAATAGATAGGTTAAAAGAAAACACAGTCTATTTTAGAAAACAAATGAAACAGTCGGGATTTGATATTATTGATTCCGTACATCCGATTGTTCCAGTAATGTTATATGATGCAAAAACAGCAAGTGAATTTGCGGATAGAATGCTTGAAAAAGGTGTTTATGTTATCGGATTTAGTTACCCAGTAGTGCCAATGGAAAAGGCAAGAATCAGAGTACAAATTTCAGCAAGTCACAGTAAGGAAGATTTAGATTTTGCAATAAATTGTTTTAAAGATGTAAAGAAAGAGATGGGATTATAAAATGAAAAACGATGGAGTATTTGAAATTATTTTATTATTAGCTTTACCAGCAAGTGGTAAAAGTGAAGTTAGAAATTTTTTAAGTAATATTGAACCTGAAATATTAAAAAAGGAATTTCATATTGGTGAAACATTAGAGTTAGATGATTTTCCTTATGTTCACTTTATGAAACTTATCGACCAAGCTTTAGTAGAAGAAGGTCAAAATAGGATGTTTTATCCTGGAGAAGTACCATTTATTGATAGCAGAGACTGGGGTACATTAATCAATCTGTTGAATGAAGACTATTATGATTTATTAAATCGTAATGTTATTAGTTGTGATAGTGTGGCAGAATACTTTTTTACAAGAATCGATAAAGCAGCTAGAATTGTAGGAATTCATCCAAGACTAGCAAAACTTGATACCGACTTAAGGAAGAGAATAGCTGAAAAATTAAATGAAGAAGCTCAAAAGATTTTAGATTTTAAATATCAGCAATATACTGAAGATTTAAATGGTAAAACAATAATTATTGAAGCTGCCAGAGGAGGAAAAGATGGGTCAAGTTATCCTTTAGAAGATCCTTTTGGCTATCAGTATTCATTGCCTCAATTTTGTCCGGAAATCTTATCAAAAACTAAAATCCTTTATATTTGGGTAACACCTGAAGAATCTAGAAGGAAAAATGAAGAAAGAACAGATCCAAATGATCCTGGTTCAAACTTATTTCATGGGGTACCGCTAGCTGTAATGTTAAATGATTATGGTTGTGATGACATGCTTTATCTGAAGGAAAATTCAAAAAAAGAAGATACAATTACTGTTAAGGCATATGGTGAAACTTATTACTTACCTATTGGTATTTTTGATAATAGAAATGATAGAACTTCATTTTTAAGAAAAGAAAAAGAAAAGTGGACTAAAGAAGAAATTGAATATGTTACTGAAGGAATTAAACAAGCTACGGATAAAATGGTCGCTTTTAAAAATAATTTAAATAGAAAATAGGAGGTACTAATGTTAAATAATGATAAAAACTTATTTGATATTGTTTTATTATTTGCCTTACCAGCAAGTGGTAAAAGTGAAATTAGACACTTTTTAGCAAATATTGAACCTGAGAGGTTACAAAAAGAGTTTCATTTTGGTGAAACATTACAATTAGATGATTTTCCTTATGTTCATTTTATGAGAAGAATTGATCAAGAATGCGAAAAGATTGGACAACCAAGAATCTTTTTTCCATCCAATGATGCTCCAATGTATAACGCTCGTGATTATGCAACATTATTTATGTTGCTTAATGAGGATTATCACGATTTAATTAATAGAGTTAAAATAAAACCTGATAGTGCAGCATTATGGATGTTTGACAGATTTGATAGTGCTTCTTTAAAAGTTGATATGCTACCAAGATTGGGACTCTTAAAGCAAAAGATTAGAAATGAATTAGCTCAATCTTTAGAAAAAGAAGCACGAGAATTATTAAAAAATAAATTAGCAGAATATCCAGAAAACTTTTATAATAAAACTATTATTATTGAAGCAGCCAGAGGAGGAAAGGATGGTTCTACTTTACCATTACAAGACCCTGAAGGCTATCAATTTTCACTAAGATATTTATGCCCAGAAATTATTGAAAAAGCTTGTATTCTATATATTGATGTAACGCCTGAAGAATCAAGAAGAAAAAATGAAGAAAGAACCGATCCAAATAATCCTGGTTCAATTTTAAATCATGGTGTTTCATTAGAAGTGATGTTAAATGATTATGGTATTTGTGATATGAAATATCTAATTGAAAACTCAGAAGTAAAAGATACAGTAACAGTTAAAGCACATGGTAAAATCTATCATATACCTATAGGTGTTTTTGATAATAATGATGATAAAACAACACATTTTAGACAAGATTATTCATCATGGCAATTAGAAAAAATCGACGAGTTTTTTACTGTAGTCAAAAAAGTTACTGATACAATGTTTGAAAATTATAAGAATAAATAATTTTATTATCATTTGGGTAATAAAATTAACTGCGAATATAAAATAATGTAAATAGGCTATGTATTAATTATGATGTGAAAAGGTATTTTTTCAACAACAACTGTTTTGACTGGATATCATCTTACAACCAAAACAGGTGAAAACTATGATGTAAGCTCTTTTTTCTATATGAAAAATATGGAAAAACACTAATTAAAATACATAAATAATCAATTATCAAATAAGTATATTTTAAGATTATATTATAGGCATATTTGACAAGTATAGAAGAATAAGTAAAAAAATGTTAAAATTAGCTATAAACAAAAATTAGAAAACTTTAAGATGCTGATTAATTTCCCATGAAGCAGATAAGGTAAAAATAAAGTAAAACAAGTTGTAACTTTATATTAGGTTAAGTCTAGAAAGGAAAAAGTGATGTTCATGTGTAGACAGGATACATACTATTCGTATAAGAACAAAAATATGCCCAAAGTAAGTATAGTAGTTCCTGTATATAAAGCGGAATTATTTTTAGAAGAAACAATACAAACTGTTTTAAATCAGACATATGAAAACTGGGAAATGCTACTTATTAATGACTGTAGTCCGGATGCAAGTTTTGAGATAGCTGAAAAATATTTAGGTGATAAAATAAAGTGGTTTGAACAAGAAATAAACAGCGGCGCTGGTTTAACCAGAAATAGAGGAATAAAAGAAGCTACAGGAAAATATATATGTTTTTTAGATGCAGATGATTTATGGGACATAGATAAACTAGAAAAACAGGTGGCTTTTATGGAAGAAAAGGATTGTGAGTTTTCTTTTACTAGTTATGAGTTTGCAAACAGAGATGGAGTTCCTAATGGAAATAAAGTGATTGTTCCTGAAAAAATAAATTATAATCAAGCTTTAAAAAATGTAACTATATGGACAAGTACAGTAATGTTTAACATGGAAAAATTAACTAAGGAAGATATATATATGTCAGATATTAGAAGAGGACAAGATGCTGCTACTTGGTGGAAAGTTTTAAAAAAGGTTGACCATGCATATGGAATTAAAGATATATTTTCGTATTATCGAAGAACTCAGAATTCTTTATCAGCTAATAAGTTAATAGCTTTAAAAAGAACCTGGTATTTATATAGAAAAGTTGAGAAATTTGGAATATTAAAGAGTTCATATTATTTTGTTTTTTCTGTATTAAATGCAATAAGGAGAAGAATTTAATGAAAAAAATATGTATTTGTGGTAATTTCGCTGATTTCAAAGAATCATATGATGGGCAAACAATAAAAACAAAGAATTTATATAATGAATTAAAAAATAAATTTGGTAAAGAAAATATAAATGTAATAGATACTTGTGGCTGGATAAGGAAGCCTTTTAAACTTTTTTTTAATTGTTTAAAACAAACTAGAGATGTTGATAATTTAATCATAATCCCTGCTCATAAGGGAGTAAGAGTATTTGTTCCTATTTTTAATGCACTAAGATCAATCAGAAAATATAAGTTACATTATGTAGTTGTTGGAGGATGGCTACCTTCTTTAATTGAAAAAAACAATTTTATGATAGAAGAACTTAAAAAATTGGAATATATATATGTCGAAAATAATAATACTATCGAATCATTAAATAAGCTGGGAATTAATAATACTTTGCAAATGAACAATTTTAAAAACTTAAAAAAATCTAGTTGTAAAAAAGAAATAGACAAAAAAGTTTTCAAATGTTGTATATTTTCTAGAATAGAAGAACAAAAAGGAATAATAGATGCAATCAAGGTTGTAGATTCAATAAATAATAAAAATGAAAATAAACAAACAATAAAATTGGATATTTATGGGCAAATAGCTAATGATTTTGAAAAAAAGTTTTTTGCTATATTGTTTAATAGCAAGAATATATGTTATAAAGGATTAGTGAAACAAGATGAAATTGTAAAAACTCTTGAAAAATACGACTTGCTATTATTTCCAACAAAATATTATACAGAAGGAATACCAGGTACAATTATAGATGCTTATTTTTCAGGACTTCCAGTTTTAGTATCAAGATGGGAGAATCATAACGATATATTATATGAAAACGAAACAGGAATAAGCTATGAATTTGATTGTATAGAAGATTTTGAAATTAAATTGGAATATTTAGTCAATAATCAAGAAATGTTGGAAAAAATGAGAGAGAATTGTTTGAAACGAGCTGATAAATTTACAGCAGAGATTTCTTTAGAGATATTATATAAAAATATAGAGGAATAGTAGAAAAGGGAATTTAAATGATAAAAAAAATATTATGTATAGTTGGAGTAATGGATCAAGGTGGAGCGGAAACTTTTTTGATGAAAATTTATAGGAAGTTGGATAAGACAAAATATCAAATGGATTTTTGTGTTACTGAAGAAAAAGAAGGGTTTTACCATGAAGAAATTAAAAAAATGGGTGGTAAGATTCATAGAGTAACTAGAAAAACACAAAATCCTATAAAATCATATTTAGAGATAATGAACCTAGTTAAGGAAAACAATTATAAAAATATTATTAGAATATCATCAAATTCAATAACTGTAATAGATTTGTTAGCGGCAAAAATGGGGGGAGCAAAGAATTTGATCTTTAGGTCAAGCAACTCCAATAATAGTGGTAATAAGATGGTTGATATTATTCATAAGTTATTCAAACCATTAGTTAGAGTAATCCCAAATGTAAAAATAGCCCCATCAGATTTAGCAGCAATACATATGTTTGGAGAAAAAGAATATAATAATGGAAAAATTACTTTGTTAAACAATGGTTTAGATATAGAAAAATTTAAATATAATGAAAATTATAGAAATGAAATAAGAAATAAATATAATATAGCAGATAAAACTATGGTCATAGGACATATTGGAAGATTTTCAGAACAAAAAAACCATAAATTTTTAATTAATGTTTTTGAAAAATATAAAAATGAAAAAAATAATGATTCTATACTTATGTTAATTGGAAAAGGAGAATTAGAAGATAATATAAAAGAAATAGTAAAAGAAAAAGGAATAGATGATTCAGTATTTTTCTTAGGAACGCAAAAAGAAGTAAATAAATATTATCAAGCTTTTGATTTAGTGGTTTTTCCTTCATTGTATGAGGGTATGCCAAATGTTATAATAGAAGCACAATGCTCAGGATTAAATTGTGTGTTGTCGGATACTATAACTAAACAAGCTAATTTAACAAATAGACTTAATTTCTTAAGTTTAAATTCAAGTCTAGAAGAATGGACTTGTTTGATAAAAAAATCTGAGGAAAGAGAAAAAGTTTATTTAAAACTTATGGAGCAAAACTACGACATAGATTATGTCACAAAATTATTTGTAGAAAAATGTTTTAAGTATTAAATGTTAATACAATAATGTGAGGAAAAATGAAAAAAGCGAAAATAGAAACAAAAACTATATTGAATATACTATTTTTTATGTATTTATTAGGAGCCTTTGTGTGTAATTCTGGTAAAGGATTTGATTGGTTTTTTTCAAGAGCTTCTTTTGTAGTATTGATTATTGCTGCATTTATACTTAGAAAAAGAAATGTTGTAACTGGATTATTGAAAATGGCCTTAATATTCTGGGGGTATTATTTTTTGTCCATGATATGGGCAAGTGATTATAAAGACACTCTTAGTCAAATTAATTTTGCTGTACAAGTATTAGGAATGTTTATATATATACCCGCAATTATTGA
>JAAZKG010000034.1 GCA_012799935.1 Erysipelotrichia bacterium
CTTTTTTCCATAATTCACTAATAAAATAAAGTAAGGCAAAATGGGTATATACTGAAAAATAATTATTGTGTTCATCACAAACTTTATCAAGCAAGTCAATTGCTTGTTTTTTTGTTAAAAGAGAATACCCTTTAAACAATTCTCCACTTTCACAGTTTTTAGAAGTGTAATCTTTTATATCATCAACAAATACACAGACCATTGCATTTGTTTCATCAGTCATTCCTGGCGAACTAAATAATAGTGGACTAATTAGTCTAATTTCTTTAACTTCTAACCCTGTTTCTTCCTTTATTTCTCTTTTGGCTACATCAAAAATATCTTCATTTTCATTATCAAATAATCCTGCTGGAACTGATAAAACAAATTGTCCTACCGGATAACGATATTCATGATTTAAGAATAATCTATCTTCTTTTCCTTTAACAATTACAACACAGCCAACTCCATCAGCATTAATTTTCTTTAGTTGTTCATTACTTTTCAAAATTACTAAATCATCTTTTTTTCTTCTTGAAGCTTGATAATAGTTTTTGTCTTCAGTTTGCCCAATATCATAAAAACTCAAATATTTTGATTGATATAATATTTTTATCTTATCTTTATCAATTCTTCTTTTCATTTTTAATTCCTCTTTATCACTCTATCATTTTGTATAATATTATATCCTTTTACAGAATTCCAAAATGTTTTAATGCTGTTACAACACCATCTTCCTCAGCAGTACTTGTAATATGATCTGCCACTTTTTTAACTGAGTCAGTCGCATCACCCATAGCTATTCCAAAACCAACATATTCAATCATATCTACATCATTGCCACCATCGCCAAAAGCCATCGATTCTTCACGTTTAATATTATAAAATTCTAACACTTTTTGAATCGCCATAGACTTAGAGCAATCATCAGCTACTACATCAAAAGCATGCTGCCACCAGCGAGCTATTTTTAAATGCTTACAATCTTTAAGATAATAGTCATCTTTTTCTGGACCACCACTTACCATAAATTGATAGATATCACCTTCTATAAATCTTTTGAAATACTCTAAATCAACTGGAGGATATTTTACAGAAGCAACATTTAAATACTCTTCCAATATTTTATTATAACCACTAACATTCATCTCGCTTTCTCCAGCAGCAACAAGTGGCATATTTAATTTTTCTGCATTTTTAAAAATTTGCTGCACATCTTTTTTGTCTAATGGTTTTGAAAATATGATGTCACTTCCAGCATAACAGTAAGCCCCGTTAAAACATATATACCCATCAAAAGAAATTCCCTCAAACTTTGGTACTGCATATGGCGCTCTTCCTGTTGCCAAAAATATTTTAATACCTTTTTCTTTCAGCGCTTGTAAAGCTTGTAAAACTGCCTCTGTTATACCCTTATTATTAAAACTCTTTAAAGTTCCATCCACATCAAAGAAGATAATTTTTATAACCATACACATCCTCCATTTAAAAGCATTTAATAACATCCTCTAATTAATATTAACATTGATTTATGTTGATATTGTAATAAAAATTCAATACCAATTATTTTTCATTAAAACTTAAGGTAACATTTAATACGGTTCAAGCTTATGTGACTTTATCACATACAATAAAATAATTATTTGCTATATTATCATTGCAATTGAAAAAAGAAAATTCTAAAGCTTTAATTAGCCATAAAAATTGTTCAATATGAAGGGGAAACAAGTGAAGACGCTTATTATAAATACACATCCATTATATGGTGACAACAATCATTTTTCACAAAAATTAATGAAATTATTTATTGAAAAATACAAAGAAAATTTCAATACATATAATCTTGAAATACTCAATCTATACGAACAAGATATTCCTGTAATTGATAAAAATATGCTGACTATGTGGGCTGCTCAAGCTACTGGTTTAAAACTAGATGATAGTCAAAAACAACTGGCAAAAAGACAAAAAGAGTTACTTGAGCAATTCAAGAATTCACACAGAGTAGTTATTGTTGCTCCAACATATAATTTTAACATCACTTCAAAAATGAAAGATTATATGGACAATGTCCTTATTGCAAGAGAAACATTTATGTATACCGAAGATGGTCCTAAAGGATTGATGACCGATGATTACCGTGTGATGCTTCTTGCAGCAAGTGGATCTATTAATGTTCAAGATGGAAGAGTTTCACCAATAGAATTCCAAAACCATTATTTAAAAACAGCTTTTTGCGATATTATGGGATTTGATTCATTTCATATCGTGCGAGCACAGGGGGTTGCTTTAAGAACAGCTGATGAAGTTATGATGGAAGCAACTAGAAATTTAGATATAGAATTTAAAAAATTCTATCAATAAAATCTATAAATTAGAGAATTATTTTTCATAAATTATCCTCCCTAAAGAAATATATTATTTCTATGAAAAATAGCTATTTAATTAGCAGAATATTTATCTAATCAATGCCAGCATTTAAAAGCGGTGGGCAAAAAAAGAAGTATAGGCAAACAACATATGCTTCTTTTTTAATTTCATTTTGATTTATTGTTTCTTTAAAAACTGGAATTTATATATTTTACTTTATCAAATTTTATATCATATTTTTTTATACAGTATATTTATTAATAAAATTTAAAACTTCATCATTAAATTTTTCTTTATTAACTTGCAAAACAAAACCAAATAAATCATCAAATTGAAAGATTATATTATTCTTATCTTCTTCAAAACTATATCGAAGTTGCCCCAAACTATTAATAGTCCACTTTTCTTGGTCCCGTATTCTTTTCAAAAATTCTATTGGACCTTCAAATTGTTCATCACTGGTACAATCAAACAAATTCCTTTCCCATCCAGATTCATTTACATCTTTGATAGATATTCTTACTAAGTCACCCTCATCAGATGTTGTTCCAATACAATATTTAAATTCAAGATTTCTTTTCTTCATATATTTCTATTTAGTTATCTCTAACAATTTAATTTCGTATCCATATTCTCTAAGCTTAAATCCATCACCAAAAACTTCAATATATCTACCATCAACTCTTTTAAAACCTTTTTTCTGATAAAAATTAATTGCTGGTTTATTAATGTCGACAACAAAAAGTCTTAAATATTTTGCTCCTAAATTTGAAGCTACTTGTTTCGCTTTTTCAAGCATCAAACTGGCAATTCCTTTTTTCTGATAATTTTTTTTGACCGCAAATCGATCCAAATATAGTGATTTTGCATTGTTATTTTCCCACTTAACAAATTTTTCTCCACGATTTTCATTACATAAAGCAAAGGCAGATATTATCTTTTGATTTTTAATTAAAATATAAAGTCGTTTGTTTTTTATATCATCTTCAAAATAGTCACAAGGATAGATGTCATCCCATATTTGAATGCCCTCATTATCCATAGCTTTGATTATTTGTTTATAGACAGATTTTATTTCTGGCAAATCCTGAATTTCTGCTAATCTAAATTCCAATTTATTACCTCTTAATCAATATTTTGTTAAACTAAAAAAATTTAATTATTTCTCACTGTCATGATAAATTCTAATTATTTCGTTTATTAAATCATAAAATTCTTTTCTAACCTCAGAATACTCCTTTGGAAACGAATTTTCGCCTTTAGCTATTAGCTGACTGCCATTTCCAAAATCAATTCTTAAATCAAAGCCCCAACCATCCAATGCTCTTGGATCATGTCCATCAAAACCATCCCAAGAAAGAACATCATTATTATCAAAAACTGCAATAATTCTATCAAAAAACATCTTTATAGTTTGCGCATATTCTTCTGACTCCCATATTAAATCTGTAGGCTTATATGAATTTTCTGGATCATCAAATTTGGCATTGAGAAAATAATTTGATTCTTCTTTTTTAATCTCAATACTATATGACAAACCTCTAGCTGCATTATACTTATAATAAATACCATTTATCTCAGAAATTTCCATAACTTTCTGCTTTTTTTCTTTAAATGAATCTTTTCTTAAAAATATAAACATAGCAACAATACTCATAAATGCAATGGCAATATATAAATGCTTCATATAAAACCCCCTTAATTTTTTTAATTCTAATATATTAAGCATATTTGTCTATTATTTTTTATTCTTTAAAAATTGTAGGTGCTTCTTTTTTAATACTTAACGATACATCGCCAATTCTAAACTGTCCATATATTGTCCAATTGCCAAATTGAATTTCTCATAACTCACTTCATCAAAATCTTTTGTCACACATGGCATTGTTACATTTACAACATTTAATTGATTATAAAACTTTATCATAATCCAAGCATTGATTATCTTACACATCCCACGAATAGTCATATTTCCAGCTTCTTCAAGTTTTAAAATCTCTTCTTTTGAATTTATTTCTATTGTTTTATCATCAATTAAAACTTCTACATTTTCATAACAATCATAGGTAGCATAAATAGCTTTACAAATATTATCCCATCCAACTTTGTATGTTAGATTAAAGGTTGATAAAAGCCAGCCATCTTCTTTTCTAACACTTAATAAAACCATACAATCTCCTTTCAAACATATTATTAATAACCTTTACCACTCCTGTTTTTTTGTTTCCTACAAGTCCCAAAGAATTCCAAAATCTAATTTAATCATCGCGAGAACTTTTTATTTCATAATAAGTTATACCATCTTCTTTAGTATATTTTTCTCCACTTACTTAATTATACAAAAAAATCCTACCAAGTAATTACTTTTCTTTTAATACTTAATAGGATTTTTAATTATTTTAAATGATATTCAATCGAAGCCTTACCTTCTTCAAAAACAAAACTGGCGATAGCTCCAGAGATAATTGGCCAAGATGGTGGAACATGCCCAAAATCACAATCATATATTACTTGACAATTTAAATCAGCTAAGTTTTCTTTTAAAGCATCTTCTAAACTATAGTCCAAAACATCTTCATTCAACACTGGTCTACCATATAATATTCCTTTACAATATTTAAACCAGCCAGCTTGTTTTAATTGCCACAAGCCTCTACTTTGAGCTAAAACATTTAAATCACAAGCTTCTAAAAACCAA
>JAAZKG010000035.1 GCA_012799935.1 Erysipelotrichia bacterium
ATGAATACAACAGAGAATATAAACAAAAACTCAACGAGATATATGAAATAATAGAAGATTTTTCATATTATGAAAAAAGATTCTTTAAAGACTATTTTATCAATGGGGTCAAATTGCGTAATTTTGAAAAAGAATTTGCTTGTGGTGAAAGAATGGTCGATCACATAAAAGAAAGCTCAATAATCAAATTTGCACTTGCTACAGACCTAGCAGTTTATAAATAAAATCACTTCGGTGATTTTTTTATTTGGAAAAAGTTAATTGTTGTAAGAAAGGAATATATTTTATGATAGGTAAAATTTTAGGAATAATATTTTTAATTTTAATGGGATTATTTACTATATGTTCTTGTAAAGTTGCTGATTGGGCTGATAGAGAAATGGAAGAAGATTTAAAAAGGAGAGAGCAAGATGAAGAAGAAAACATATAGAGCAATAATTGATAATGACGGACATATTACAACAATGATTGTTGGTGGGGAAAGTAAAAAATCAGTTACGAAAGAATTAACTGATTTTTTTATTAAAACAAAACAAATAAAAGACTATAGAAGATTTGATATTCATCTAAAGGAAGTAATGTATATAGATGGTGAATATAAGACTATTGAGTAGGTGATTCTGTGAAGATAGAAAAATTAAAAGCAAAATTAGAAAAGTATGAAAATATACCACTATCTGAAATTAATATCAATGAAGTTGATGAAATTACAGATATTAAAGTAAATAAAAGAAAGTCAAGCAATGATAGAATACTTGACTTTTTAAATACAGTTAAAAATCCTTATGTTTTTAAACATAATGGGAAATTAGTGAAAATTGGTTTTTCAGATACAGAAAAAACAGCTGATGAATGTATAACTAATATACTTAAAAATCTATATAGATAATTTTGCACCTTAGTACTTTTTTATATTTTTATTTATTATTTTCATAAAGTGGAAGGAGAATATCTATGGCTGGTAGAGGTAAGAAAAAACTTAGTAAAAATTCTACTGTTGCTAATTGGCTAGTAGGTATTTATACAAGAAGATCTTTTGATGATAATGAAGATAAAGAATCTAACACTATTACAAATCAAAAAGAAATGATTAATAGTTTTATATCAAAAGAAAATAATATGACAATAGTCGATTATTATGTTGATGATGGATATACTGGTACTACATTTGATAGACCAGGATTTCAAGAGATGATGAAAGATATATCTGATGGAAGAATTAATACTATTATAGTAAAAGATTTATCTAGACTAGGAAGAAATAGTCTAGAAGTAGGTAAATATATTGAAGAGATATTTCCTATATATAATATAAGGATAATAGCTATTAATGATAATGTAGATTCATTTAAAAGACCAGAATCTATAAATGATTTAATGGTTCCAATTAAAAACTTAATAAATGAAAGCTATGCTAGAGACATATCTAAAAAAGTTTCTTCTGCTTATTATACGATGGCTAGCAATGGTAAGTATGTAGCTGGTACTTCTCCTTATGGTTATACATTTGATGAGAATGATAAACATCATCTTGTAGTTGATCCAGATGAAGTTGAAATTGTTAGATTAATATTTAATATGGCATTAAAAGGTGATGGCAGAGTTAAGATAACAAAATATCTAAATGATCATAATATTTTATGTAGAAAAGAAATACAGCGAAGAAAAAAATATAAATTATCATTAAATCCATTAGAAGAAACAATTAAGTATAAATGGTCAACTTCTACAATAGGAAGAATGTTAATAAGTGAAATATATATAGGTAATTTAACTCAATTGAAAACGAAAAGAGAAAGTTTTAAAAATCATAAAGTAATAAATGTAGCAAAAGAGGATTGGGTAAGATTTGAAAAAACACATGAACCTATTATAACAAAAGTCGATTTTGATAAAATACAAGGCTTAATTAAAGTTAATGCTAAAAGATTATCAAATACTGGAGAAAGAACATATTCAATATATAATGGTGTTTTGAAATGTGCTGATTGTGGTAGAGCAATGTATAAGCAAGAAGATAAAAGAGGGAATCGCCAGCTATCAAATTATTTTTGTAATACATATTTATACATAAGCAAAACTTCTTGTAGCTCACACAAGATAAAAACTGAGGATTTAAATGATATTGTTTTAGAATCCATACAATTACAAGTAAAGTTAGTAATTGAATTAGATAGAAGTTTAAAAAGACTGTTTTTTAAAAATAATAGAGAAACAGTTGAAAGTGAATATAAAAACAATACTAGAATAGCAGAAATAAAGATAAATAATTTAAAAAATAAAAAACTTCAATTATATGAAGATTGGAAATTCAATAATATAGATAAAGATGAATTTATAAATCAATCTAAACTTATTGAAGAAGAGATTAAATTAGTTGAAGAAAAGCTAGAATTAATAACTAAAACATATAGAGATAATTTAAAAATGATTAAAAGAAATGATTACTGGATAAATCATTATAAAAGAAATAAAAAAATAAAAAAACTAACTAGAGAAGTTATAAAAGAATTAATTGATGTTATTTATATAACTGCTGATGGTAATGTAGATATTCATTTCAAATATAGTAATGAATATAAAGAGTTAGTATCATATTTAGAAAATGAAGGAGCTGTTAAGAAATGTCAAAATGGAGAGTTGGTATTTACTTAAGACTATCATCTGATGACGATGATGATAAATTAGAATCAAATAGTATTACAAACCAAAGAAGTTTAATTAACTATTATTTAGTTGATAAAAAAGATATAGCTGTATATAAATGTTATGCAGATGATGGATATACAGGAACTGATTTTGATAGACCTGCATTTCAAGAGATGATGGACGATATTAGAAATAGAAAAATAAATTGTGTAATTGTAAAAGATTTATCTAGACTAGGAAGGAATTATATTAGTGTAGGTCATTTTATAGATGATACACTACCAAGATATAAAATTAGATTTATTGCAATAAACGATAATGTGGATTCTTTTCTAAGACCAGAGTCTATGAATTCATTGGAAGTATATTTTAAAAATCTAATGAATGAAAGTTTTGCTAAAGATATATCAAAAAAAGTTAGAACATCATTTGAAATAAGTAAGAAGAATGGAAACTTTATAGGAGTAGTAGCTCCATTTGGGTATTTAAAAGATCCTTATGATTGTCATAAATTTATTATAGATAAAGAAGCAGAAAAAATTGTAAAGAAAATATTTAAACTTGCTTTAAACGGAATTAGTAGGCAGGATATAGCTAATGAATTAAATAAGAGTCATATTCCAACTCCAAGTAAATATATGAAAAGTTTTTGTAAAAAAAAGTCATCAATAATTTTAGAAGAATGGAATGTTGATTCAATTGATAATATACTAAGAAATAGAACTTATATTGGAAATTTAATTCAAGGTAAAACAACTAGGATAAGTCATAAAAAACATAACATTGTAACTGTTCCAGAAGATGAATGGATAGTTGTTCCAGATCATCATAAAGCTATTATAGAAGAAGAAATATTTGAACAAGTTCAAAATATCGTTTATAATCGTAATTCAAGAGTTAGTTCAAATGGTAAGTTCTATAAATATACAGGTTATTTAAAATGTGCTGATTGTAATTCTACTATGAAAAAATTCAGTCGACCAAACAGCAACAGTATTTTCTTTTATTGTAGTACATATATAAAAAATAAAGAATGTCATAAACATTATATTACAGAAAATGATTTGGATAATACATTGTTAGAAATTATTAATAAGTATATTGAAGTAATAACAAATTTATCTGAAAAAATAAATAACGATATATCTATATCATATATGGAATACGAAAAAGAGAATAAAGAGTTTAAATTAATTGAATTAGATAAAGAAGAACAAAAATATAGAAAGCTAATTAATGAGGTAAAAGATGATTATAAGAATGATTATATATCTAAGGGTGATTATGAATTATTTAAGGATAAATATATGTTTCAATTAAATAAAATTTTATTAGAAAAAGAAGAATTAAATAGTAGTAAATCAAATCAAGAAAATATAGATCGAATAAATAAAATTAAAAAGATAGGAAAAATAGATTATATAGATAGAAATATAATTATAGAATTAATTGATAGAATTCTAATACATGAATGTGGAGATATAGAAGTTATTTTTAAATATAAAAATTTATATGAAGATGCATTGAGGTATCTCAAATCATAGAAATTATGGTATAATTGATTAGTAAAGTTACTTACAAAAAAGGGAGTGATTTCTATGAGTAATACAAACGAAAATCAAAGTGTTGCTAAAACCAATATCAACTGGTATCCTGGTCATATGACTAAAGCCAAAAGAGAAATGAGTGAAAAAATCAAGTTAGTTGACATGGTAATTGAAATACGTGATGCACGTATTCCTTTAAGTAGCATTAATCCTCTTCTAGATGAAATTATTGGCAGTAAGCCACGTTTAATTGTTTTAAGTAAAGCTGATAAAGCGGAAAATGAAGAAACAAAGAAATGGATTGACTATTTCAAATTACAAGGTCATGAAACAATAGCTTTAAATTTAATAGGTGATAAAAATGTTGCTAATACGATTTCTGATTGTTGTTTAACAATTATGAAAGATAAGATATATAAACTTAAAACTAGAGGTTTAAAAAGAGTGGAAATTAAAGCAATGGTTGTTGGTATTCCAAATGTAGGTAAATCTACGCTTATTAATTCTGTCGGTAAAAGAAAAATGGCTAAAACAGCAGATAAACCTGGTGTAACTAGATCTCTTACTTGGATTAAAGTTTCTAATGAAGTAGCTTTACTAGATACTCCTGGAGTATTATGGCCTAAGTTTGAAGATTTAAAAGTTGGCTTTATGTTAGCTATAACTGGTGCAATAAGAGATGATGTCTTACCAATGCAAAGCATTATTGAATTTGCGTTAGACTTTTTAATAAAGAATCATAGGGAAAAATTAATTAAACGTTATGATATAGAAGTTAGTGAAGATATATTTGAAACGATTAATAAAATTGCGATATCAAGAGGATGTATTCAACAAGATGAAACAATTGACTATAAAAGGGTTTATGCTTTGATACTGAAAGATATTCGTGATAATCAATTAGGGCCTATTAGTTGGGAGAAAACAGATGAAGACAGTAAATGATTTTGAAAAACATTATTGGTCTTTAGATAAGTTGGTAATCGGCATAGATGAAGCAGGAAGAGGTCCCTTAGCTGGGCCTTTGGTAGTTGCAGGAGTTGTTTTTCCCAAAGACTATATATCTGAAGAGATATATGACTCAAAACAATTAACTGAGAAAAAAAGAGAGCAACTGTATGAAGTTATTATTAGAGATGCTTTATACTATGATGTTGTGATTGTTGAAGTTGAAATAATAGAAAAGCTAAATATCTTAGAAGCTACTAGATGGGGAATGAGTGAAATTGCTAAAAAAGCAAATGTTGATATTGTATTGACTGATGCATTGAAATTAGATATAGATAAAGAAGTAGTTGATATTGTAAAAGGTGATCAAAAATCAATTTCCATTGCTGCAGCATCTATTTTAGCTAAAGTTACTAGGGATAGAATAATGTATAAAATGGATGAAAAGTATCCAGAGTATAACTTTAAAAATAATAAAGGTTATCCAACCAAGCAACATTTTAAAGCTTTAGAGAAATATGGTATTACTGAAATTCATCGAAAAAACTATAAACCAGTAATAAAAGCAATGCAAAGCAAATTGTTTTAGGAAGATTACTATTTTATTATCAAATATTAATTGGTGATAAAAATGCGTAATCTTTTAATTTTGCTAGCTATAAAGTATCAAGGTGATTACTTTAAGATTGAAAAAGCAATAAAAAATAACGAAAAGATTAATAATAAGATACCGATTCAAAAAGCTATTACAATTTTAGATAAACAATATCCTAAACAACTATTAGATTTAGAATTTCCGCCCTTCGTATTATTTTATAAGGGAGATATTAGTTTATTAAATAACGATTTAATAGCTGTTATAGGTGCAAGAAATTATAGTGAGTATGGTAAAAGTTGCACGATTGATATTGTTGAAAAACTTTGTAAGCACTATGTTATTGTTTCAGGATTGGCTAAAGGAATTGATAGCATAGCTCATAGATATGCTAGCAAAACAATAGCGGTATTAGGAAATGGATTAAATTATTATTATCCATATGAAAATAAAAACCTTTATCAACATTTACAAGAAAACCAGCTAGTTATCAGTGAATATCCCTTAAATGTAAAACCAAAAAAATATCATTTTCCTTTTAGAAATAGAATAATTGCTGCATTATGTAAAAGCATTATCGTTACGGAAGCATCATATAAATCTGGAACAATGTTGACAGTTAATGAAGGTTTAGCTTTAAATAGAGATATTTATGCTGTTCCATTTGCTTATAATGAAACAGTAAATTGTGGAACAAATATCCTTATTCAACAGGGAGCTAATATTTTAACAAAAGAAAATATAAATGATTTATTTGACAAATTATAAATGATTTGTTCTAATATATACGACAATTTTTTAAGAAAAATAAGTGAGTGAGATATATGAGTAAAAAGAATTTAGTAATTGTAGAATCGCCTTCAAAAGCTAATACGATTGAAAAATATTTAGGCGAAGAGTATGAAGTAGTTGCTTCTAAAGGGCATATTTGTGATTTAGCAACAACTGGTAAAGGAGGTCTAGGAATAGATGTCGATAATGATTTTAAAACTAGCTATGTTATCCCTGCCAGCAAAAAACAAACAGTTAAACAATTAAAAACAAAAGTTAAAAAAGCAGAAAAAGTGTTATTAGCAACTGACCCTGATAGAGAGGGTGAGGCTATTGCTTATCATTTAGCTACTAACTTGGATATTGATTTGGATAAAAATAATAGAGTAGTTTTTAATGAAGTAACCAAACAAGCAGTTGTAAAGGCGATTGATAATGCTAGAAAAGTTGATATGGATTTAGTTGATTCTCAAGAAACTAGAAGAATTTTAGATAGAATCATTGGTTTTAAACTTTCTACATTATTGAATAGTAAAATAAAAAGCAAAAGTGCCGGTAGAGTTCAGTCTGTAGCTTTGAAGTTGATTGTCGATAGAGAAGATGAAATAAATGCTTTTGTTAGTGAAGAATATTGGTCAATTTCGGCTACTTTTAATTATGCTGAAACAGATACAAAGATAGAACAAAAGATTGAATTTTTGGCTGATTTAGTTAAAATTGAGGGAAAAAAAGCCGAAATTAGTAGTAAAGAAGATGCTGATGTTATTGTTAATGCTTGTGAAAAACAACCATTTACTGTTAGCGAGGTTAAAGAAGAAGTTAAAAACAAAAAAAGTAAACCTCCATACATCACTTCAACCTTGCAACAAGATGCTTCAGTTAAACTAAATTTTTCTTCAAGAAAAACAATGATGATTGCTCAAAAACTGTATGAAGGTATCAATATTGGAACAGCTGTAACAGGGTTAATTACCTATATGCGTACAGATTCCAATAGATTATCACAAGTTTTTGTTGATGGTGCTAAAGATTATATTAAACAGCAATATGGAGAGAAATATGTAGGTAAATATCGTTCAAAAGCAGGTAAAAATGTTCAAGATGCTCATGAAGCAATTAGACCAACAAACATTAATAATACTCCTAATGCAATCAAGCAATATTTATCTAATGACGAATATAAACTATACAAATTGATTTACGAGCGCACTTTGGCAGCTTTAATGGCTGATGCATTATATAACAGTAAAAGCATAAAGCTTGAGTGTGGAAAATATGAATATTCAGCTAATGGTAGAACATTAATATTTGATGGTTATTTAAAGGTATATCCAGAAAATGATAATGAATCTTTATTACCAACATTAACTGAAAATCAAACTATAATTCCAGAAAAAGTTGAAGGGAAACAACATTTTACTGAACCACCACTAAGATATTCTGAGGCTAGATTGATTAAAGCGATGGAGGAAAATGGAATCGGCAGACCTTCTACTTATGCAACTATTGTTGATACAATATTAAAAAGAGATTATGCTAAGCTGGAAAAAAGCACTGAAACTTCTAGAACAAGAGTTTTTGTTCCAACACAGCAAGGAGTTTTAACAACTAGAAAACTTGATGAGTTTTTCTCTAGTGTGATTAATGTTAAATATACCGCTAATATGGAAAGTCAATTAGACGAGATTGCTGATGGAAAGATGGAAAAACTGACATCATTAAATAAATTTTACAATCCTTTTATGAAGTTAATTGATAATGCCAAAGAAAACATGGAAAAAATTCAACCAGTTAAAATAGGTGAATCATGTCCTGAATGTGGTGGTGATTTAGTAATTAGAAAAGGTAAATATGGTGAATTTGTAGCTTGTTCAAATTATCCAAAATGCAAATATCATCATGACTTGGAAAGCGAAAATGGAGTTGATTATGGCAATTGTCCTGAATGTGGTAATAAACTTGTTGAAAAAAAAGGAAGATATGGCAAGTTTATAGCTTGTTCAAATTATCCTGAATGTAAATATATTGTCAAAAATGAAAAAAAACCAGCAAAAGAAACAGGAGAATTATGTCCAGAGTGCAATAGTCCGCTGGTAGAAAGAGTTTCAAGATTTGGAACTACTTTTGTAGGCTGTTCAAACTATCCAAAATGTCGATATATTGTTCCAAATAAAAATAAAGGAGCAAAACCAAAAAAGGTCTCAAATAAAAAAGATGAATAAGGTTGTAAATGTAATTGGAGCAGGGTTAGCAGGATGTGAAGCAGTGCATCAGTTAACAAGAAAAAATATAAAAGTAAAACTGTATGAGATGAGACCTAAAAAGACAACGGGAGCTCATCATACAGAATATTTTAGTGAGCTTGTTTGTTCAAATTCTTTAAGAAGCAATGCTTTAACTAATGCTGCTGGCTTATTGAAAGAAGAAATGAGAATGCTAGATTCTCTTATTATAAAGGTAGCAGATAAACATGCTTTGCCAGCAGGAACTGCTTTAGCAGTAGATAGAGAAAACTTTTCAAAACAAATTACTGAAATTATAAAGAATAACCCACTTGTGGAAGTAATTAATGAAGAAATTACAGAAATACCACAAGGACCAACAATTATCGCAACAGGACCTTTAACATCTGATAAATTAGCTAATGCTATTAAAGATTATTTAAAACAAGATTCTTTACATTTTTTTGATGCAGCAGCACCAATAATAACAAAAGAATCCATTAATATGGATATTGCCTATTATAAATCTAGATATGATAAAGGAAATGCTGATTATATCAATTGTCCTTTTACAAAAGAACAATTTGATAAGTTTTACTATGAATTAATTAATGGTGAAATTGCTCAGGAGCATAGTGTTGACAAAGATGTTTTCTTTGAAGGTTGTATGCCTATTGAAGTAATGGCAACTAGAGGTCCACAAACTTTAATTTTCGGTCCACTAAAACCAGTAGGTTTACAAAAAGAAGGAAATCCTAAGCCTTATGCAGTTGTACAATTGAGACAGGATAATGCTATTGACACATTGTATAATTTAGTAGGATTTCAAACTAATTTAAAATGGGGAGAACAGAAAAGAATTTTTTCAATGATTCCAGGATTAGAAAATTGCGAAATAGTTAGATATGGCGTAATGCATCGTAATACATATATAAAGTCACCGCTAGTTTTAAAAGAAACCTATCAGTGCAAGTTTAGAGATGATTTATTCTTTGCTGGTCAGATAACTGGAGTAGAAGGTTATGTAGAGTCGGCTGCTTCTGGATTGCTTGCAGGTCATAATATGGCTTTATATTTACAGCAAAAACCATTAATTAATTTGCCAAATACAACGATGATAGGATCTTTGTCATATTATATAACTCATGCAGCAGAAAATTTTCAACCAATGAATGCCAATTTTGGAATATTTAATCTTTTGGAAAATGTTAAAAAAAGCGAAAGAAAACAAGCTTATAGTAAACAAGCACTAGAAATAATGAAAAAATACAGTGAAAAGTGGTAATTATGGAAAAAAAGTTAGATAATTTTTTAAGTTATATTGTTACAGTTAACTCTGGTTCAGAAAATACTAAAGAGGCTTATGGTAGAGACTTAAAAAGATATATTGATTATTTAAAACAGGAAGGAATAAATAGTTTAGATGATGCTGATAGAACTATTGTTTTAGGCTTTATCAACTATTTGCGAACTGATAAAAGATTTGGTGAGATTTCAAATCGTTCACTTTCTCGCTATTTGAGTAGTTTGAGGTCTTTTTATCGCTATCTTTTAGATATTAAAGAAGTCAGCAGTAATCCTTTTTTGTCGGTGAAAATTCCAAATGAAAAAACTAAAATACCTGATTATTTATTTGAGGATGAAGTAGATATGCTTTTGGATAGTTTTGATTTAACTGATGATTTTGGTTATCGTGATAGAACGATTTTCGAAGTAATGTATGGTTGTGGTTTACGTTTATCTGAACTATGTAATTTGAAAATTGAGAATATTGATTTTAATAATCAGTTGTTATCTATTTTGGGAAAAGGTTCAAAAAGAAGGTTGGTTCCTTTTTATAATATGATTAAACAATTACTTGAAAATTATATAAATAATATTAGAAGTAAATATATCAAAGAAGAACATGGTTTTGTTTTTATAAATAAAAATGGTGGGAAATTATCTAATAGAGGAGTACAGTATTTATTAAATCGAACAATAAAGGAAAACAACCTTCCTTTACAACTGAGCCCTCATACCTTAAGACATTCCTTTGCGACACATTTGTTGGATGCTCAAGTTGATATTAGAGTTGTTCAAGAACTTTTAGGTCATAGTAATCTGTCAACAACACAAATATACACACATATTACAATAGACAGGCTAAAAGAGAGCTATAACAAGGCTTTTGCTAGTGATTAAACTAAATTATTTAATTTTAAAATTTATAATAGCATAAAGTTTAAGTACTAAAAGCTGTTTGATTATAAATGCCATTTATGTTAATATATTAAATGGCGTTTTATTATGCCTAATACACACATCATAGATTCGATATTCCGTGCTTGAAAAAGTTAATATCGTTAGAAGTGATGGAGGAAAACAACGGAAAGAGAGGAATTTTTAAATGTCAGTTGTTACAATGCGTAAACTATTGGAGTCTGGAGTACATTATGGACATCAAACCAGAAGATGGGATCCTAGACAAAAATCAAACATCTATGCTGCAAAAAATGGAATTCACATCATTAACCTAGAGAATACAGTGGCTAGTTTAAATGAAGCTTATGCAGTTATGAAGGAAATCGCTGAAAGAGGCGGAAGAGTGCTATTTGTTGGTACTAAAAAACAAGCTCAAGCTGTAGTTATGGAAGAAGCTTTAAGAAGTGGGTCTTTTTATGTCAACCAAAGATGGTTAGGTGGAACTTTAACTAATTACCGTACAATTCAAAGAAGAATAAGAAGATTAGTTGAAATTGAACAAATGGAAGAAACAGGAACGATTAATAATTATCCTAAAAAAGAAGTTATCTTAATTAGAAAAGAAGCTGAAAGATTAACAAATTTCTTAGGTGGAATTAAAGAAATGAAAAAACTTCCTGATGCCTTATTTGTAGTAGATCCTCAGGAAGACCATAATGCTATCCTAGAAGCTAGAAAATTAAATATCCCTGTATTTGGAATTGCTGATACAAACTGTGATCCAGCTTTATTAGATTATCCAATTCCAGGCAATGATGATGCAATTAATTCTATTAAAGTAATAGTTGGCGTCATTAATGATGCAATTGTAGAAGCAAAAGGTGGAGTTTTAGAATATGCTTATCAAACTGATGAAGCACCTGAGATTACTATGGGTGATGTAATCATTTCTGTTGCTGAAAAAGCAGCTGAAAATGAAAGAAGAAGAAGAGCAAGATTTGAAGAGCAAAGAAGAAGTCGTGGACAATATAGAAGATACGAAAGAAAAGAAAGAACTCAACCTGTAGCTGAAGATACTCAAGCAGAAGAAAAAGATGAAGATACTCAAATAGAATTAAAAGATGAAGAGACTAAAAGTGAGGAAGAATAAAAATGGCTAACTTATTAGAATTAGTAAAACAATTAAGAGACCAAACTGGTGCTGGTATGATGGATTGCAAAAAAGCTTTAGAAGCTAGCGATTGTGATTTAGATAAAGCAGTTGACTGGTTAAGAGAAAAAGGTATTGCCAAATCAGTATCAAGAGAAAGCAGAGTCGCTGCTGAAGGTTTAGCAAATATTACTATTGATGGTAATAGTGCTGTTTTAGTAGAAATCAATACTGAAACTGACTTCACTGCTAGAAATGACAGGTTTAAAGATTTAGTTAAAGATGTTGCAACAATTATCTTGACCTATAAACCTGCTACTGTTGAAGATGCATTAGCTTTACCAGCTACTGAAGGCCCAGTAAGTGAGTTAATTTCAGCTGTTTCATTTGCGACAGGTGAAAAAATGACTCTTAGAAGATTTGAAATTGTTGAGAAAAATGATGATCAATTATTTGGTCAATATGTTCACCATGATGGAAAGACAGCTGCTATCGTTGTATTAAATGGTTCAAATGAAGAAGTAGGTAAACCTATTGCAATGCAAATTGCTTCAATGAAGCCTCAATATGTTGATAGAGCTAGTATGCCTCAAGAAATTGTTGAACATGAAACACAAGTTCAAACTGAAATTGCTAAAAATGATCCAAACAATGCCAATAAACCAGCAAATATTATCGAAAAAATGGTAACAGGTAGAGTTGCTAAAGCTTTACAGGAAATGTGTCTAGTAGACCAAGCATTTATTTTAGATGGCAATCTTAAAGTTTCAGCCTACTTAAAAGAAAATGGTATGTCTGTTGATTCATTTGTCGTATATGTTGTTGGTGAAGGAATCGAAAAAAGAAAAGACTGCTGGGTTGATGAAGTAAACGCAGCTTTAAGAGGTTAATTAAAATAAAATAGCATTTCTATAATTATAGAAGTGCTTTTTCTTGATATAATCATTTATAATAACTTGATTTTATGTTAAGATATATTATGTAGAAAATTATTATTTAGGAGGTTATTATGCCATTAGTTACATCAAAAGAAATGTTTAAAAAAGCTTATGAAGGTGGTTATGCAATTGGTGCTTTCAACGTTAATAATATGGAAATAATCCAAGGTATTACTGAAGCAGCAAAAGAATGCAATTCACCAATCATTTTACAAGTATCAAAAGGTGCTAGAGCTTATGCAAACAGAACTTACTTAGTTAAGCTTGTAGAAGCTGCTGTTATTGAAACAGGTTTACCTATTGTATTGCACTTAGATCACGGTGACAGTTTTGAAACTTGTAAAGAATGTATTGATGATGGTTTTACATCAGTAATGATCGACTGCTCATCTTTACCATTTGAAGAGAATATTAGAATTACCAAGCAAGTAGTAGATTATGCTCATGCAAGAGGAGTAGTAGTTGAAGCAGAACTAGGAACATTAGCTGGTGTTGAAGATGATGTTAAAGTTTCACATGAAGATTCTAAATATACTAAACCAGAAGAAGTAGTTGAATTTGTTCAAAGAACTGGTTGTGACTCATTAGCAATCGCTATTGGTACATCTCATGGTGCTTATAAATTTACCCCAGAACAATGCACTGTTAATGAAGAAGGCAAGTTAGTTCCACCTCCACTTCGTTTTGATATTTTAGAAGAAATCCAAGCTAAATTACCAGGATTCCCAATAGTATTACATGGTGCTTCTTCAGTACCTCAAGAATATGTTCAAATGATTAACGAAAATGGTGGTAAACTAAAAAATGCTATCGGAGTTCCTGAAGATGAATTAAGAAAAGCTGCAGCTATGGCAGTTTGTAAAATTAATATTGACTCAGACTTGCGTTTAGCAATGACTGGAACGATTAGAAAGTATTTCAATGAACATCCAGATCATTTTGATCCACGTCAATACTTAAAACCAGCAAGAGAGAATATTAAAAAAATTGTTAAACATAAGATTATGAATGTCTTAGGTTCTGACAATAAAATTTAATAAATAGATACCTCGATTAATGATATGATCCCTCCAAAGTAGACACACGAAATATACAAAAGTGAGTTTACAAAGGAGGGATTTTATTATGGGGAAATGAGTTCATTACACTAATATATATTTTCTACTGGATAGAAATTTAAATCTGTTGACAAAGTTTTTATAAAAGGAAGAAATCGTAAAATGTAATTAAAAATCAAGTAAAATTATAATAAAAGTGTGGAAATAACAATTTAACAAATAATATAATGAAAATCGTAAAGAATAAAATTAATAGATACTAATTAATAATAGACATCAAAAAGATAGATTTTAAATAATTAATGAAATATAGGAGGTGTAAATAATGATTACAATAATCTCAGATGATAGTAAAAATAATTTTATGGATACTATAAAAGAATCAATTAAAAAAACAACTAAAAAAATAGTTGTATTTAAAGCTAATGATTTAAATGTTGAGCCTTGTCTTGCTTGTGCAAGTTGTGGTGGAAAAACCTATGGTCGTTGTATTCTTGAGGATGATATGCAAAAAATATTACCCCAAATTGTCAGAAGCGAAAAAATGATATTAGTCTCACCAATTGTTTATGGAGGTGTTAGTTTTCATATCAAAAAAATAATGGACCGAATATCATCAGTTGGTGATCCAAGATACTATATGAAAAATGGAGAACTGGTAAAGAAAATGAGAATACCAGATTTGAAATACTATATGGTAGGGATTAAAGAAAACTTAACTTTTGAAGAAGAATTGCTGTTTATAAAATTACATGAGGAGAACATTAATATTATGAGTGTTGATGGCAAAGCATTTATAGTTGAAAAAAAGTTAGATAATAGCATTATTGAAGAAATACTTAAGGAGATCATTTATGACTAACGAAAATATTTTATTAGTTTGTGTTAGCCCACGAAGAAAAGGAACTAGCGCCATGTTGTTAGAAAGAATAAAAAATTTTATTGGTGGTGAAATTGTTTTTTTGAATCAAAAAGGTAGTTTTGAAGAGTTGATTAAAAAAATGCAAATGGCAAAAATTATCGTAATATCAGGCCCGACTTATATCAATTCATATCCTGCAAGACTTTTCGAATTTTTAGAAAAAGAAGTTCCAAACCATAAATTTTCTAACCAAAAGTTATATGGAATCATTAATGGCGGTATGCCTTATGTTCATACTCATGAGCATGGATTATTCTATCTTAAATTGTTTGCGAAAGAAAACAGTTTTTCTTGGATGGGTGGATTTGTTTTAGGTGGAGGTGCAATATTAGATGGACAACCGCTTGAAAAACATCTTAATCATAGAAAAGTTGTTCCGCTTTTTGACCAGTTTATTTCTTGCATTGGAAAAGGAGTTTTTGCTCCAAAAGAGTTATATGAAAAAGCGGAAGTAGCAATTCCTAAATGTATAACATATGTACTATCTAAAGCATTAACTTCTAAAGTTGTCAAAAATTTAAAGAAATATGACCATAATCCAAGTGATTTAATTTATTATTTAAAAGAATTAGATTCAAAGAACTAAATTATTTTTCAATATTTAAAATATAAAACGAAAACTATCAAAAGGTCAGCTTAATTGGCCTTTTTGTTGGTATTATTTTTGGATTAAGGTAATTTTTTCAGCCACAACGATTATATTGTTATTATTATTTTCAAGCCTTCCTTTTAAACAAACTAAACTACCATTGGGATATTCTTTAAGAGTATCATGTATACCACGCCATAAGCGTACCTCAAATCTTTCACGTTTATATTGTCCATCATCGTTTTGAAAATTACGGTCTAATTCTATGTAGCAATCTCCATTAAATTTTAAAGTTTGTCTGATTTCATTATTGCTATAGATGTATCCTACTAAAACCACTTGATTAATCATAATTCTCCTTTCGTTTTATATTTGTTATTAAATATGTTAAATCCTAAACAATTGTCAATAATACGGGAAAATGTCCCAAAATAAATCAAACATAAGCGGAAAAAATATCCGCTTTTTTTATGTAAATATATGTTCTTGATGAGCTCTTTTCTTATGCTTTAAAAAATTGTCAGTCCTCC
>JAAZKG010000036.1 GCA_012799935.1 Erysipelotrichia bacterium
AGTCTTGGTAATTTCATTAATTCCCGCTACTGCGGACTCGAAAATAGCATGAGTGTTTGCCATACATGCTGCTCTCCAGAAAACATCCTCTGTTACCAAACTAGAATGACCTGAACCAAACAGATTAATTAAACCACCATTTTTAGTACAGTCTGCTAATAATCTTGCAGCTTCCATTATTTTTGGACCTTGAGTATCATATGCTTTTTGAACAACACCTTGCATTATTTCAAAATACTCTTTCCAAGCTTCTTTCATAAAAAACCTTCCTTTCTATTATTTAGCGATTCCTGCATCTATTAGAATCGTCTTTACAATTTTCTTTGGCATTGTTATTGCTGTTCCAATAACAACTGCTGTTGCCCCCGCTTCAATAGCTTTTTTCATCTTTTCTCCATTATCGAATCTTCCTTCAGCAATAATATTTTCTACTCCGGCTGCCTTTAATTCACGAATGATTTCATAATCAGGCTCTGGAGTAGGTAAAGCACCAAATACGATTGGATTTTTCGAATATGGAGTATAACCAGACAAGGTAGTTCCTACCAAATCTGCTCCAGCATTCCAACAATTTATCCCTTCTTCAACAGTAGATATGTCAGCAATAACGATTACATCAAACTGCTTTTTAATCTGGCGAATGAATTCTTCTACAGTCATGTCATCATATCTTTCGCGTTTAGTTCCATCAATTGCCACAGCATCTGCTCCTAAATCAATCAATTCCTTTACCGTTTCTAGATTTGGTGTAATACGAAAATCTCCATCATATCCTTCTTTGTAAACTTTCTTTAAACCAATTAAAGGAGTATCTACTGTTTCTTTTACTTTTGGAATATTCAAATAGTTTGTACGGATAGCTGCTGCTCCTCCTGCAACACAACTTTTCGCCATTGCCGCCATTACTTCAGGATATCCCATCTCTTCGTTTAAATCTGGCCCTGCATAGCAGGAAACTATTAATCCCTTATCAATTTTTCTTAAAAACTCTTCTCTTTTCATTCTTTCTCCTTTCTTTATCCCGCATTCTTCATAACAAGATGCGTTTTTTAGTTTTTCAATATTGTCAATTTCCATTAGCTGTTCTGCCACACTTTGAAACAATTTTAAATGCTGTAAATCATCAACTGCAGCAACAGCGATAATAATACGTACTGGATCATTGCTTGGGTGACCAAACCAAATATCCTTACATGATGTTACTATGGCAATGCTATTACGATTGACATTGCCATTTGGTCTAGCATGTGCCAAAGCAATTCCAGGAGTTACAACAATATATGGTCCTTCATTTTTTACCATCTCTATCATATCTAAAGTATATTGGTGGTTAATATCGCCATTTTCTTCCAACAACTTTCCAGCTAGTAATAGTGCATTTTCCCAATTATCTAAAACTTGATTAAAGGCTGTAGTTTTTTTTGATGTATATTTTTCAATGCCCATAGTTACCATTTCTCTCTTTCTAACATCTTAAATAAATCATATGAATCATTTATTGAACATAATTCATCTACAGTATATTTCTCTAGTAAATTTAGCAATCCCTGTAGCGCTTGAACATGACTACTATAGTCATTAGGTGCTAGACAAAATACAATCTTTACTGGATCAAATAGAGGATGATTAAATATCACACCATCTTCAAATCTTGTAAGTGAAATTGCCAGTCTATTAACCCCACATCCTACTTCACTATGTACTAGTGCTACACCTTTTGAAAATACAACATATGGACCTGCTTCTTGAATTGATTGAATTACTGACTGCACAAACATTTCATTAACATCATTGTTTTTCAATAATATCTGACAAGATGCTTTCACTGCTTCTCTCCAATTTTCAGCTTTGTTATAAAATGAAATATAACTTGGAGTTAATAATTGATATAATTTTAATCTTGGTTGTTCAAATTGATTAAGTGATGACTCTAAATTTTCTTGTAGATGTTGGACATCTCTAGCTGTTTCATTATTTAAAAATTCAGAATACATCAAATCAAAATCTTCTTTAGTTGTATGTTGCTCACTATAATTCAGCAACATTTTATTAATTTCTACATAATCTTTTTCTGTTAATAATGGATTAACAATTACATAAGGAATGTCGATATCTCCAAGATAAATGCTTGAAATTATAAAATCTAATTCCATTTTTCTTAAAATCTCAAAATCAACTTTTGGAAGGACTGCAACTATAGAAATATTGCTAAATCTTGTTAATATAGACTCTCTCAATAACCTTGCTGTAGCAGCGCCATTGAGACAAACGATAGCAACTTTTGCTGGTGGCAACATTCTGATTCTTCTTTCTAAAGAAGAACAAAAATGTAATACTAAATAACCAATCTCACTATCTGTAATTCCTTTTAGAAGAGAACTTTTATTTTCTTTGATTGTTTCTTTTAAATGGTTGAAACAAGTGAGATATTTTTCCTTAATTTCTTTTAAATCTGGATTGGCTATATCAATGTTATGTTGGATTTTAAAGAAAGTGTGTCCTAAATGGGCTTGTAAAGCAACATAAAGTTCCTTGTCACTAGTAAAATCTACATTCATTCTTTTACTCATGTCCTGAACAATTTCATCAATTAAAATTTGCATTTGCATCCAGTCTGTCTTTAAATATCTTTCTGGAACAATATATTGAATTCCTTCTAAATACATGGTTATCATGCAAACCTCTTTAACTGGTACTGAAATAGAAAACTTATCTTCAATTTGTGCAGCAATATTTAAAGCTATGGCATAATTACGATTTTGTGGTTGATTGTCATATGTTTTAGGATAATCTTCAATAACATTACCCATAGACATTCTTTTTATCATTGTAACCAGATACATAAGTAACATTAGTTTTGATTCATAAGTTAGCTCTTTATTAATTTCATCTTCTTCAACCAAATGAATTATTTCTAATAACTTTTCTAAATACAAATCACAATACATTTCATATACAATTTTTCCTAAAGGTAGAAAATCAGTATATTGTTTACTTTCTAATCTGATATTTCTCATCAGTAGATTGACACAGAGGTTGCGAATATCTCTTTCATTGCCATTAATACGATATCCCTTTGATGTTTTGGCATCTAATTCCAAATTTAAAGGAAATAGTTTTGTTTTCAATTTTGAAATATCACTGTCTGCTGTTCGCTTAGAAATATTCAATTTATCTGCAAATGAAGAAGAAGTAATGTAGTCATTTGTAGCTATCAAAAGTAAAGCTATTGCTTCTTGTCTTTCTTCAGTAGTCATCTTGTAATCATAAGGGTCAATGTCAGCAATCAGTTCTTTTAACTGGTGTTTTTGTTGTTCACTTAATTTCAAGGTATAAACACCATTTTTGAAAGTAACTTTTGGCAAGTGATTTTCAATAAGAAAATCATTTATTTTCGCTTCTCTGTAACGAATTTGTCTTGCTGTAAGTTTTTGCTGGGTGATGAAATCGTCAATTTTTACAGTCTTGTTTTTGACTAACAATTGCAAAAACTGCATAAGTTTACTATCCATCTTCAATTCTCCTTATTAAGAAAACTTTTTAACTTTTCCATAACTTCCTACTTTGTTTTATATCTAATAATTATCTAAAATATTTTCTGATTCACATTCACTATCAAAAATTACTAATATTTTTAGTACTATCAAAATTATTGTTTATGAATGCGATACTGCCGGGATACTTACTTTTACTAAATAAAGTAAATAGCCACAATTAATTTAGCCATTAAACTAAATTTAATATGATTGCTTTAAAAAAATTATAATAAAACAATAATATGCTACTAATTTCATTATATCTTAGGGATATTAAAGTATAAAGTGAAACTTTTTTCCGCCATTTTTGACAAAAGTTGCACTATTGAAACAAATATTTATTACATCTGAACTTATTTATTTTTTAGTCGCAATACAACTAAAAAAGAACTTATCTTTTTTTCGATAAGTTCTCTTTCTTTAAACATAAATTATTAGTCTTCTAATCTTGCTAATAAGTTATTGAAACGCTTTTCAGCATCTGATCTTGCTTTAGCATATAGTGCTTCAGCATTATCAGGATTAACTCTGACTAAGTTATTAAATCTTGCTTGTTCCATTAAGAAGTCATGGAATTTATCAAAGTTAGGATTCTTATAATCTAAGGTTAATGGTTTTTCATTGCGAGGGTCAAATCTATAAATATTGACATATCCGCATTCGACAGCTGCTTTCTGCATTTCTTGATGCCTTACTAAGCCCTTTTTAATTCCGTGTAATTCACATGGAGAATACGCAATGATTAGAGATGGCCCATTATAGCTTTCTGCTTCTTTTAAAGCTTTGATAGCTTGAATTCTATTAGCACCCATACAAATTGAAGCAACATATACGTGACCATAACTCATAGCAATTTGACCTAGGTCTTTCTTAGCAACGGCTTTACCACCGGCAGCAAATTGGGCAATAGATGCAGCTTGAGAAGATTTAGAAGATTGTCCACCAGTATTTGAATATACTTCAGTATCTAATACTAAGATATTTACATTCAAGTCATTTGCGATAACATGATCCAATCCACCATAACCGATATCATAAGCCCAGCCATCACCACCAACAATCCAAATAGATGCAGATACTAAATCTCTAGCTTCCTTAGCTAATTTATGAACATTTTTATTAGCTGATTTAGCTGCTAACTCTTCAATTTGAGGAGCCAAACGTTTTTCTTCAGCTCTATTACCATTATTAGCTAAATAATCTTCAAATAATACTTTTAATTCTGGCTCTACTGTGTTAAGATTATCTTCCATAATTTTTAACAATATTGCTCTCTTGTAGTTTCTAGCTAATGCCATACCATAACCAAATTCAGCATTATCTTCAAATAATGAGTTAGCCCAAGCAACACCATTTCCATCTTCATCTGTAACAAATGGAGTTGAAGGAGTTGAACCACTATAAATTGAAGTACAACCTGTTGCGTTAGCAACCATCATATCTGGGCCAAATAATTGTGAAACTAATCTATAGTAAGGTGTTTCACCACAACCTGGACATGAACCAGGAACTTCCATATAAGGTTTTAAAAATTGAGTTCCTTTAGGAGTATCATCAACTAATTGCTTCTTATATTCAGTATCTTTATATAAGTAGTTAGCTAATGGTGCTTCTTTTAACATTGAATGGACATCAACCATTTCTAATGCTGCTCTTGGACATTCTTTAACACATAATCCACAACCTACACAGTTATCTGGAGAAACTTGAACTCTATATTTCAATCCTTTTGCCTTACCAACAGCATCAATAGTAGCAAATTCAAATGGTGCATTTGCAACTTCTTCTTCTGTTAAAGCAAAAATTCTGATTGTTGCATGTGGACATACAAATGAACAGAATCCACATTGGATACAATTTTCTGGAATCCATTTTGGTACAAATGAAGCAATGTTTCTATGTTCAAAATAAGCAACATTGTTTCTCATTGTTCCATCTAACACTCCAAATTTAGTGAAAGCACTAACTGGCATATTGTAACCGTTTAATGAGTTATATCCATAGACATGTTCATCCATGTAAGCATCACCAGTTTTAGGTTTTTCAAAATGAGGATCTAAATCAGCCCATTCTGGTTTGACTTTTATTTCAACTAAACCATCTTTACCAGCATCAATTGCTTTGTAGTTCATATTAACTACTTCATCACCTTTTCTACCATATGATCTCTTAGCAGCTTCCTTCATTAGAACTAAAGCTTTATCATAAGGCATAATCTGCTCGTTTAAAGCAAAGAAAGCAGATTGTAAAGTGGTATTGGTTCTTCTTCCCATACCAATTTCAGCACAAATCTTTGTTGCATTGATGATATAGAATTTAGCATTTTTCTTTGCTAATTGAACTTTCATTCTATTAGGCAAATATTCTTCAATCTTATCAGGGTCAATAGTGGTATTTAATAAGAAAGTACCATCTTGTGCTAAATCTTTTAAGATATCATATTTAGTAACATATGAGTCTAATGAACAAGAGATAAAATCAGCATTATTTACATAGTAAGTTGATTGAATTGGATCTGGTCCAAATCTCAAGTGGCTTCTTGTAACCCCACCTGCTTTTCTTGAGTCATATTGGAAATATGCTTGAGCATATAAATCAGTATTATCACCGATAATTTTAACTGAGTTTTTGTTAGCTCCAACTGTACCATCTGAACCTAAGCCCCAGAATAAGCAAGAAGTGTAAGTTCCTCTAATTGTAAAGTTAGGATCAACTTCTAATGATAAATGAGTAACATCATCAACGATACCAATTGTAAACTCTTCCTTTGGATTTTCTTTTGCCAGTTCATCATAAACCGCTTTAATTTGGTTTGGAGCGGTATCTTTAGATGCGATACCATATCTTCCACCGATAATTTCGATGTCTTTATCTTTTAATACACTTAATACATCCAAGTATAAAGGTTCACGTGAACCGATTTCTTTAGTTCTATCTAAAACAGCAATCTTTTTAGTTGTTTTTGGTAAAACATTTAATAAATATTTAGTACTGAAAGGACGATATAAGTGGACATTAATAACACCAACCTTTTCTCCCTTTGCTACTAAAACATCAATAACTTCTTCAATAGTTTCAACTACTGAACCCATAGCCACGATAACTCTTTCAGCATCAGGTGCACCATAGTAAGTGAAAGGTTTGTAGTCTCTGCCTGTCTTTTTAGAAATTTCTTCCATGTATTCGTTAACAATATCTTCTACTGCAGCGAAATGTAAGTTTTGAGCTTCTCTACCTTGGAAAACAACATCATCATTTTCAGCTCCACCTCTGGTAACAGCGTTTCCATGTGGATTTAAAGCATTCTTTCTAAATTTTTCTAAAGCTTCTTTGTCAACTAAACTCTTTAAGTAGTCATAGTCTAAAGGTTCAACTTTTTGTACTTCATGAGATGTTCTAAATCCATCAAAGAAATGAACAAATGGAACTGAAGCTTTAATCGCTGCTAAGTGAGCTACTGAACCTAAGTCAAGAGCTTGTTGAACTGAACTTGATGCCAACATTGCACAACCAGTTTGTCTTGCAGCATAAATATCTTGGTGATCACCAAAAATTGATAGTGAACGGGTAGCAATTGTTCTCGCTGCTACATGTACTACTGCTGGCAATAATTCTCCAGCCCATTTGTACATGTTTGGAATCATCAATAATAAACCTTGAGAAGCAGTAAACGTTGTTGCTAAAGCTCCTCCCTGTAGTGTTCCATGCACAGCACCAGCAGCGCCAGCTTCTGACTGCATTTCAGCAACTTTTACAACACTACCAAACATATTTTTACGATCTTGTGTCGCCCATTGGTCAATTACTTCTGCCATCGTACTTGACGGAGTAATTGGGTAAATTGCAGCAACTTCTGTAAATGCATATGCAGCATAAGCAGCAGCTGTATTACCATCCATCGACATAAATGTTTTTGCCATCTATAAGCCTCCTATTTTCTTTTATATTGCGTCTTTATTATAGACCAAAACTGCTTTTCTCTCAATACATAAAGTTAAAACACCTTGCAAGTGATGGTATCTACCATCCACTTTAAGAAGGTGTCTTTTAATTTTTATTCTATATAATTCTATACATTTTCTATACTTTCTTATTTTTGTCTGAAACTAAGCCAAAGATAGAACCACATATTCCCCCCACAATATGAGTAAATTGCGAAATACTGTCGGTAATCATAATCGCATTATATATTTCAGCACCTAAGTAGATAACTATCACTAGTACTAAAGTCAAAGGAAGTTTACCTTTCTCAACAGATGTCACTGAAGACAGTACAATTAACATGAATACAATTCCCGAAGCTCCACATAGTGCTATATTAGAAAAAAACAAATTATTTAAAATTCCCGCAATTAAAGCAGTAGTTAAAACCATAACTAATAGTTTTTCAGAACCATATTTTTCTTCTACCATTGGACCTAGTAAAAGAATATAACTCATATTGCCAAGAAAGTGTTCCCAACCTAAATGGCCAAAAATATGAGTAATTAATCTAACATACATCATTGGGTTTAATAAGCTGTCTTTATATGTCATCGCTACAAATGATAAAAAGCCATCTCCTATAAGATAGTATAAAATTAATACTATTAAACTAATTAATGAAAATGTTAATGTTACTGGAGCATTGTACTCAATTTTTTTAAATATCGACATAATATACCCTTCCTTTTTTTCAATTATACATTAACAAACAATAAAAAACTAACTACCTTGTTAATTGTCCAAACAAAACAATAAATTCCTCACCCTTTATCTCAACCAACTTAAATCTAAGTCCTCCATACTGAATAACTGTATTCAATTCAATTTTTCCTTTTTCTTTTATCCAAAAATCATACATCGTTAAGTTTTCATCATCTGAATAATTCATAGATACACATTCAAAAGCTTCTTTTAGTTTATCATTGGAACAAATAGCATACCAGTTAGCATCAGATACTATTTTTTTAGGCAATGATTCCTTTTCTATCTCTAATACTACAGACATCTGATAAACTTCTTCTAACTGATATTTTATATACAGTTCCATTATAAAATTAGCCAACTTTCCAAATGGATCAATTATCTGCCAATTATCGTTTTTTCCTAAAAAACCATAAGCATTAAAATAGTAATATTGTTTATTTGTAAGTTTTTTACGAAAGATTCTTGAACCATTCATAACTGTTACATCATTTCCATCCGTTAATTCTTCTTTAGCTTCCAAAGCAATTAAAATATCTAACTTGATACTGTCAAAAACCGACATTGTTATTACCTGCTTATTATAACCAATTATTTCATAACGATTTAAAAAGATGAACCCAACTAACAAACCTACTACCAAAATTGGTAAAACTAGTCTTTTTATTATTTTCATTTTAGCTACTTCCTCTCTTAACTTGATTATACTATATATAACTGTATATCTAGTATTTTATTAAGATTATTTTATCAAAAAATCTTAAACATTCTCTATTTTTCATCATTTAGTTTATAATTAAATACAAGGAGTGATAAAAATGCCATTTTCGTTAGATATAAATCAAATACTTCTAATCACTATCAGCGTATTACTGTTATTAATCGTTATTTTATTAATTGTCAATAATAGTAAAATAAATAAGCAGGAAAAAATTATTAAATATTATTTACATTATAGTTAATAAGCATACATACTAATAATATTACATATCTTAATTAAAAAAAGGAGTAGCTTTTTAATTAAACTCAAAGCATACTCCTTCTTTTTTATTTAGAACATTTGCTCTTCAGTTGTTTGACAAATTCTGTTAAGCTTTTAAGATTATCGTATCGTTTTCCCAAAGCACTTCCTGGAACACATGCATAAATATCATAATCTACTAAAAACTCAACTGCTTCTGGCGTATAAATGCCTTGACCACACAATAATTGTACATCATCTCTCAACGATTTCACTGCTTTATAAATTTCAGCAAATCTATCAGTTGTAAATCCTGCCTTTTTATCTTTCTCATATGGAAATGTTTGCAAATAAACGAATCGTTCTGCTTTCTTTACCCCTTCTAATTCTTCTGGCGAACATTTATATGTTACAACTGGAGAATTTCGAATACCATTTTTCTTAACATTTTCTGCAGTTTCTTCACGAATTTTTCCAACTAAAAATACATCTTGTATTTTATTTTTCTTCAAAATTTCAATAACTTCATTTTCTCCATACGTATCAAAAATTTCTTGTGCGATTGAAGGTACAATTTCTAAATTTGGGTATTTATTTCTAGCCTTTTCTAGATAATCAAAATAATCTTGCAAATCTGGTTGCTTTTCTCTGGTTGTTTTTACCAAATCATAAAGGTGTTCTACTTCATAATATGGGTCAATTACTGGTAAATTCCATTCTATTCCATCGCATCCACCAGCAACATAAGCATCTATTATTTCATCAAGTCTTTCGTGACTTGGATTTCCAGCTACTATCCAACAAAATAATTTCATTTTTTAACTCTCCTAGACTACATAATACCCATTGCTGTTAAAATACATACAACTATTATTGTTCCTACTAGCATAATAACAGTACTTACATTTTTCTTTCTCATCCAATAAAAGAGAAATACAACAGCAAGTGAAAGCAAACCAGGGAAAATTCCATTAATAACATCCATAATATTAGTCTGATATCCTTCTGGTCCCCAAGTTAGTGCTAAATTAACACCAATACTAGTGTATGACATACCACCAATTACCATTAGTCCCAATATTGAAGCAGCACTCATAACTTTATCCATAAGTCCACTTTCCTGAAGCTTTGTTAATAAACCAGTACCCATCTCGTATCCAACCTGACCGCCATAAAAGCGGAAAATATTGTTTGGAATATTAAAAATTAAAAAATATACCAACGGAGCGATAGCATTTCCTGTCTGTGCCAAACTTATTGCTACAGATGCTCCAATAACTCTGATCGTACTTACAAATAATGCATCACCGATACCTGATAAAGGCCCCATCAATGCAGATTTTACAGCATTTATTGAATGTTCATCAAAATCAGGGTCAAGTTTATTTTGTTCTTCCATAGCAACCATCAATCCACCCATGTAACTGTAAACCTGTGGAGTAGTTGCGTAATAAACTAAATGTCTTTGTAATGCTTTTGAGAAAGCCTCTTTATCATCACCATAAATTTTCTTTAATGCTGGCCCAACAATAAAGCAGAAAGGAACATTTGTTAATCTTTCAAAATTACATGCACTCGCACCCATCATTGAACGCCAATTTAATTTAACAATATCTTTATGAGTAATAATCTTGTTATATTTATTTTCATTAATATTAGTATTCATTATCATCACTTTTCCTTTCTTTCCCTACGGTTTTAAATGCTCCTACAAAATTGTATTTAGTAAAAACAAGAATTAATCCTAAAACAGCAATTCCAATAATAGGAATTTTTAAGTATGCTGCTAAAAAGAACCCCAAAATGTAATAAGGTACATTTTCCTTATTCATAATCATAATCATAAGAATCGCCATACCTATCGCAGGTAGTACTCCGCCAGCTTTAGCCATTCCATTCAATATAACTGGGGGAATCATATCCATAAATGCGTTGACCTTATCTGCACCCAATAACCACGCAAAATAGACAACAAAAAATTTTAATAAAGTGTTACCTATCATTTGGATGACCATTATTCTATATACACCTTTATCATTGCCATTTTCAGCATGCTTATCAGCAATCTTAGCCATCACTGAATATAATGTCCACAAAATATTCTGTAACTGTGTCATTACAACAGCAATTGGTACAGCCATAACTAAAGCTGCATCAGCATCTAATCCAGATTTAATCGCAAATGCACATGCTAAGATACCACTTATACCAGCATCTGGTGCAACATAAGCTCCAATAACAACTGAACCTAGAAAATATGTTTCTAATACAGCTCCTATTAACAAACCAGTTTGAAAATCGTTCAAAATCAATCCAGCTAGTGGACAAAGAACTATTGGCCTATTACAATACAAGAATCCAATGCACCAGTCTAACCAACAGTATGCTCCCAACAAGCCAAGTAAAAAAGCTTGCAATCCTACTGACATATTAATCCTCCTCTCTTTTTTTACCTATTAAATGTCATTAATATAATTTTCATCTATTATTTACATTTTTTAAAATGTCTTAGAACAGCATTTCATAATATTCAATCAGTTTTTTAGAAAGCAATTCTCAACTTGATTATTATTAAATATTTGGTTACATTTCTTAAAATTCAAATATTTAACTTTTATTAAACTTAATTATTTCTATTTTTTATAAACAATGAATATGTAAATTTACATATAATCGTAACAAAATACAATTAATCGCTAATAATATTGAGTATTAGTTCACTATGAAAAATTGAATAGTAATTGTTAATGTTCTAACAATTTTGCTGTTCCTTTCTAATGAATATTGTACAAGCGCTTGTACATTTAATTAGTACTATCTAATTAAAGTATATTGCTTCATATTGTTAAAAACAACAAAATTGCCCTTAAATATTGGCAATTTTGTTGTTTTTCTTTCAATTTACAAAAATATGTACGTACATATTTTTGTACTATTAATTTACCAATTTGGCTCAATTATTTTTTCAATAACACCTTTTTGTATTCTACTAAATTCACTTAAATCTATATATTTCCTTAACACTTTATCACAAAACTCATCATCACTTCTTACAATCATTACTGCGGTTGACAAATCTTCTAATTCAGGTCCAATTTCTAATGGCACAACGTTAAAACCTTCAAATCCAGTTAAGCCCAATTCATCGTAATTCCATAAACTGACATCTATCTTTTCTTTTTTCAAAAATTGAAGTGTTTGACTAAAACGAGTTTTTACTAAAATAACCCCATTTATATCTTTTATTAAATTGTTAATAAGCACAGCATGATCAATAGATTTTGTATCTATTAATATTTTCATTCCAGGTTCTATCTTTGTTTTACTATGATTCCTAAATACCAATGCATGATTAGAATGGTATGATTTTTTACCAAAATTGGCTAGGATTTTTATATTCAAACCACTTTCAATTGCCATATTGGCAGAAAGTTTTGAGCAAATTGCAAATTCACAATTGCCATCTACTACCATTCTGATTCTACTTTCACTTCCTCTTGAATATGCAAAATCGCAATTTAAATCCCTAAGTAAAAGGTTTAATGCTGTAGATAAACCATAAAATGTATATGAAGAAAGGATAGGCAAAACCCCCATTATTCTTTTTCGAGAACTATACTCCTGAAGTGTGGAATAATCTATTTTCCTAATAAAAGTTCCTGAATGCCCTTTTCCTTCTAATTCAATAGCATGCTTTTTTTTAAGAAAAGAAATGGCATTTTGTACAGTACCTCTAGCAACACCATATTTTTCCTGATAGTTACTTATTGGTGTAAGTCTATCTCCAACTTTTAATAACAATAAATCTGTTGCAATTCCTTTTATTACTTTTTCTATTTTTTGATACTCTTTCCCACTCATTTCATAATCCTCCTCTTTTTAATTATATCATTGGTGATTCATGTAAAATAATCTAAAAACATTAGTGAATATATAAGTTTATATAATTTACTGTCTTTTTATAACTATATTGTAAATAAAATTAAACTTGTTTTATTGCATTTTAAATGTAAAATTAACAAGTATATAAAAATAATTCATCGTTAAGGAGTTTTTGTCTATTTCGTTATATTTTCTCTTTCTTGTAATTAAATTATACAATATATTTTAATAAATTAGTTTTTGCATATTTTTATTCTCTTTCTATAATCCCATCATTTAGTTTATAATTAAATACAAGGAGTGATAAAAATGACATTTTCGTTAGATATAAATCAAATACTTCTAATCACTACCAGCGTATTACTGTTATTAATCGTTATTTTATTAATTATCAATAATAGTAAAATAAATAAGCAGTAAAAATTATTAAACATTATTTAAATTATCGTTAATAAACATACATACTAATAATTTTACATATCTTAATTTAAAAAAAGGAGTAGCTTTTTAACCATTTCTGGCTTTTTGAAAAAAAATAACATCATTAAATTAAAATAATTGATACAATCCCAAAAAAGTTATAATTTTATTAGACATGTTTAGAAATAAATGTGTCTGTTTTTTCTTTCTTTTATATTCTTCATTAAGCATAATATTCCGTCTAACTATTGTAACCGTTTTTTTTGGGAAAACTTTAAAATAAAACTGACTCCTTTTAATTGAACTTTATATTCAACCTTCAGGTGTCAGTCAAGAAATAATTATGTTATTTTACGTATCAGCATAAAGTAAATAAAAGATTTTATTCCAGTTCTCTATTCAGCAAAAAAGGTAAATTTGCAGATTTAGCTGCTTGTTCCAGAACATACTGAACATGCAAAGTTATTTCATTATATTTGTGACAGCTGATGAAATCTTTTTCTAGGTACATTCTTTCAAATTCAATCCATTCATGACATGAAGCACCAAATTCACCATCTATACCATCGGAAAACTTTTTGATTTCACCATCATTTAGTATCATCTCAATTTCTGCTACTCTGCTAGCAGTAGAAGTACAACGCATACAACCTTTTTCTCCCTGTATATTGATATAACAGGGAGCTTTACTATCCTTACTGTTAATTAAAGATGCTTTAAACTCTCCGTAATCTAAAACCAAAACACCGCTGGTATCTACGCCCTGATACATATTCGGATAATAATAAACACCAGCAGGTCTTCCAAAAAGTCCTACCGTATAATGAATATTATAGACTCCCAAATCCATCAGTGCGCCTCCAGCCAGTTCTTTATTAAAGGCTGGTAAAACAGTCCCTTCCTTAAACCTGTCATATCTTCTGGAATACTGGGAAAAGTTACCATCAACTATTTTTATCTGCCCTATTTTTTCCATATAGGGTTTGAAATCTAGATAGTTTTTAGCAAATTGAGTGACAATTGCTTCAAATACAAATAGCTTCTTCTCTTTTCCAAGATTGATAAGTTCCTCTGCTTCTTTATAAGTTACACAAAATGGTTTTTCAACAATTACATGCTTTCCTGCCAACAGTGCTCTTTTGGCATAACTGTAATGCAGACTGTTTGGCAGACCGATATAAATAACATCAACGCTTTCATCATTAAAGACTTTCTTTAAGTCGGTAGTATAATAATCAAAATCATTTTCAAACTGTTTTATTTTTTCTTCATGTCTGCCCCAGATAGCTCTTAAATGATAGAAATCATACTGTTTCCAAATAGGAAGAAAATTTGTAACAATAAATCCGGAACCCAGAACACCTAAATTCATCTTCTATATCCTCCTTAAAGTTGAGAAACACCTTTGCAGTAAGTCTGTATAGTATTAAAATCATCATCAAATACAGCTATATCTGCATCATATCCTGGTAAAATTCTTCCCTTTTTATCCGCAATATTCAGCAGTCTGGCAGCATTATAACTTGAGGCATTAATAGCAGTTTCCAAATCCATTTCACATAGCTGTACAGCAATCCTTAAAATATTATTCAGACCCAGGGTAGAGCCCAAGTACATCCCAGTTCCAACCTCTTTGACACTGCCATCCTGAGTGACTTCCGCACAGAAACCACCACAATCAAATATACCAGGCGGCATTCCCTGCAGAGCCAAAGAATCGGTTACTAATATCAGTTTTTCTTTTCCTTTCATCTTTGCCAGGATTTTACAGGCCGGAACTGACACCATTGAATTATCACAAATCAACTCAGCATATAAATTATCATTTAACATGGCAGCACCCACACATCCAGGATCACGGTGTTTTAACGGACTCATACAATTATAAGTATGAGTCATATTCAAAAGACCATGTTTATTTGCTTCATTTATCTGTTCAAATGTTGCTGCAGTATGGGCTGCAGTAGGTATAACATTTAATTTAACAAGATGATCAATAAACTCTGCTGCACCAGGCTTTTCAGGCGCCACTGCACATATTTTAATCAAACCATCAGCCACTTTATGATAACTGTTATATTCATCAATATCCGGATTAATAATGTATTTTATATCCATACCGCCGACATATTCTGTTCCTAAAAATGGACCTTCCAGATATATGCCCAGTATTTCTGCTCCACTGTATCCGTCATTAACGACATTTACAACATTTTCTATTGATTTTATCTGTGTCTGATGACTGCATGAAAAAGTTGTTACAAGCAATGAAGTTGTCCCAAACTTTGTAACACCTTTGACCCATGTTTTTATTCCCTGCTCATCAGTATCGATTGCATCGCAACCAAATCCTCCATGAGTATGAATATCAATAAGACCTGGAATAATCATATGGTTATTGTAATCCACATCAGCTTTGCTATCATAAGGAAGCCATTTGGCAACCTTGCTATTTTCGATAAGTAAAGCTGCTGGGGAGAAAGTACTTTCTCCCCAAACTCTTTTACTTTTAATAATCATCAGTTCTATAGAACTCCGATATAAGTCAACAGAACACCTACTACTAAGGCAGAAATCATCAGTACTACTGGTTTAATATTTTTCTTTAATAATTTAGACATTATATACACTGTCAATAATGGAACCATACTTGGCAATAATGAATCTAAAAACTCCTGAACACTAATTGCCATATCACCAGCAGTAATTACTAATGGTGTTGATACCCAGACCATAGAACTGGTCATACCGCCGATTACCATCAATCCGACAATGCCAGCAGCAATTGACAGGTTTTCAAGTAAATTATATTGTGATAATTTTGAAACAAAGTTCATACCTAATTCATATGACTTATGAGCTCCATAATAACGTGTAAATACAGCAGGTACATTAAAGATTATCAAAAATACCAGTGGTGCGGCAACATTACCCTGAACACCTAACGAACAAGCAACACCAGCTGCTACAGTACGCAGAATACCCCAGAAAATTGAATCACCTATACCAGCCAGTGGACCCATGAATGCTGAACGGACTGCACCGATTGATGCTGGGTCCATCGTGTCTCTGTTACGAGAATATTCTTCTTCCATCGCTAAAGTAATACCCATGTTGATAGGAGCACACTGAGGTGTAGTCTGGAACATTACACAGTTACGAGACATAGCTTCAGCTAAGGCTTCTTTGTCATCGCCATAGATTTTTCTCAGTGCTGGAATAAGAGCATAACCGAAACCGGTACCCTGAAATTTTTCATAGTTATATGAAGCTTCCAATGTAAAGGCACGCCAGAACATATTGTTGATTTCTTTTTTTGTCAGCATTGGCTTTGAATCAGCAGGTGCTGAAAAATCTGGTAGCTCCGTTGAACCAAGAGTGAAATATAAAACAGCAACTGAAGCACCCAAAATAGCAATCGCAATAGTATCCAAACCTAAATATGCTGCAAGCACAAAACCAATGAAGAAGAAGGCAGCAATCTTTTTGTTCCAGATAGAATTCAATAAAATCGCAAATCCAAGTGCAGGTAATAATTTTGTTCCAGCAGAAATACCATCCATTAACCAAGCTGGTAAACTGTTAAAGAAATTTTCAACCAATGTTGATCCTAAGTTTACACAGATAACAGTAGAAACAAAATACAGTAAACTCCAAAGACCAAATGCACACCAGTGATATCTCTCGTATTTTTTGTAATCCCCTTCTTTAGCTGCTTTGTCCATACCTGAAACAAAAACCTGAACTAAAATGTAATGCAGGTTGTCCAGCATTGAATAAAGTACCCCAAATGGTACTGCTAGGGCTAATGCTGCTTCCAATCCTGCACCTGACTGCATTGCGATTGCTACCGCAACACATCCAGCAAGTGTAACAACTGGTACAGCTCCGCCAATTGACATCTGTCCCATAAATATCAATTCAATTGAGCTGCCCATAATAACTCCTGTTGGTAAGTCACCATAGACTAAACCAACTAAAGCACCCAATACAACCGGTCTTTGTATCATACTGGTACCAGTAAGATAATCACATAAACCAATTACGGAAATTAATCCAACTAAAATCGACTGTAACATATTATCCTCCTTATTTATTTAACAGTTTTTTTATTAATGTCTTCGACTCATCAGGTGTTCTGCGAATTTCTAATTCTACCCCTTTGTCAAGCAGATATTTGCAGATTTCAATATCCTCAGATGTCAAAGATATAGCTGGTGCGTAACGAGCTGAATCAGCTCTTTCTCTCAAGTTGCCAAAATTGAGCGATGGTAAATCAAGTTCATCAAAAATTCTTTTAGCATCAAGTAAATTATTGATGATGACCATGACCCTTCTTGTTGTTTCTATTTGTTCCCTCATATATGCAATACCATCAGCTACAGAAATAATTTTTAGTTCAACGCCAATAGGTTTTGCCAGCCCTAAAGTCATTTTCAGAAACTCATCATTTACAACCTTATCGTTAACAATTACAACCGTATGAATTGAATAGGTTTGTGTCCATAACAGCGCTACCTGCCCATGTAACAGACGGTCATCAATTCTAATAACACTTATCATTTATTTTCCCTCCTATAATTCTTTCATATTAAAGAAGTGTACCTGTTTTTTTCCATTTTCAATGCATTCTTTAATAATGTCTTCATTGATGTCATCATCATTCATTAAAGCTAACTCAAGAATCATTGAAAGATTAAAATCCGTTATTATGTAAGCATCTTTCCCACGCAATGCTGTCATTACTTCTCTATTAACTGAGCCATAACAAATATCAGTGAAAACCAATAACTTTTCATCTGAATTTTCTACAATATCGGTAATGGTCTGTTCAATTGATTCACTTTCTGGTTTATAGCAGTCAACTACAAAAAACTTTCTTCTATCACCAATAATAAAATTGATTGTATCAAAAGTACCTGATGCCATTGATCCGTGTGTTGCAATAATGAATATCATACAATCTGATCTCTTTTATTCTATTTATATTATATTTTTCTTTAAAACCTTCTTCAAATCTATTTTTTCACTATCAATAGTGAAAGTTGATTAGCCAAATCTATGCACCTCATTAAATTTTCATAGGTTGGATTTTTACGATACTCTAATACAAGTTCATCGTTTTTTAACCACCTGGTCATAAAGTCCATCAGTAAAATAAACTGTCTTGCTTGGCTAATATTACAGTCAGCATAAATAATCGTCTGTATCAAATTTTTATCGATAACTATCTGTTTTCTCAAATTGAAAATTCTTACAAATGATTTATCAGGATGACTTTTAGTGCATAATAATGCACATCCGTTTCCTAATTCTGTAATTGAATAATCACCAATCACATCTTTATCATCTTCTTTATTTTCAGATAATAAATTGTTAATCTCACTAATTAGTTCACTTTCATACGAGCATTGAAGATTATCATAAACATTATTTTCATCAAGAAGTAATTTATAAAACTCATTTCCAATCAGCGATTTTTCAATTAAAACCGAAAGTCTATCAGGATCATAATAATTAAAGTTCTTCAAAATCAGAACTGGAATATTTTTTATTTGTGGCAGTCCTGTTGAAGAAATTATTATATCATATTGACTTTCATCAATATTATCCAATTCAGTAACATCTAATAACCTGATTTCATCGTTATTACCTTTCCTAGCAAAGTTTATTTTACTGTAAAGTATTATTCCTTCCGGTCTGCCAGTTCCTGTGATAACTGCTATTGTTAATCCTTCACTCATTCTTTTCCTGCTCAAAGCTAAAGAAAAATACAGTGCTAAGTAACCTTCCTCATTTTCATCAACAAAAACTGAGAACTCTTTTTCAATATCAAAAATTATTCTTCTAGCAAAAATGGTAGCCACCAAATTTTCTTTCACAGCATTGCCTGATTCATAGTTTCTTAATGGAAAACCTATTTCAAGTCTTTCAATCATTGCACTGACATGTACTAAAACATAGTCATAAATTGTCTGATCCTGAACTATATCAACACCATACTGTTCTTTAATTTCCTGCATTGTCTTATTAATAACCATTCTTAAACGGGTATGTTTTAAAGTATCATCATTTAATGAATGTTTTACATTTATTCTTTTACTTTTAAGATGCAGACTAAAATAAATCGCTTCCGATTGTGGTAGCACTATTCCAAATGATTCAGCTAACCTGTCTGCCAAGGCTTTCCCAGCCTTTTCTTCCAACGTTCCTTTAATTTTGTCCGCTATCTCATCTGAAATTTTAGCATAGTCAAACAACATCCATCTTCTTAAGGCGATCATGATATGAATAGTAAAATTTTCTACCGAATACGCTGAAATCTGTATTGAATAATCTTTTAAGACTCCTAATAGAATCGCTTTTATTCTTTTTATTTCCACTTTAAGTGAAGTTTCAGGAAACATCAGATTGTCTTCAGCCTGAATTTTATCATTAAAGTAATTGTGAAAGAAAAACTCAGCGATACAGATTCTTTTGTAGATTTCTGAACCAGCTAATAGTATTGAATTATGCTGATTATATTGAAGAAATAGCTTGTAACGCTTTAAAATAATCTCAACCTTTTTCAGACAGGAGTATAGAGTCGGTTTTTCCACATACATTTCATCTGCTAGATCATCCATATCTACTGGAAAATCCACGGACAGAAGTTTCATAATTATATAATTAATTCGTTCTTCAGAAGTCTGAGGAATACGTTTCTTTTCTTCTCTGTATTTTGTCTTGAGATGATCATCAAGTAAAGAAAACTTCTCTTCATCAAATACCTCTAGGCTATATCCCTGACCCTGCTTGGCAATTATTTTCCCACCATATTTCTGTAAGACTGAAGATAATCTTCTGATATCTGATTTGATTGTACGTGAAGAAACGCCAGTAATAAATGCCAGCTGTTCACTTGTTATGGGCTTGTTGCTGTCTTTAATTTCCAGCAAAATTCTCAAAATTCTGTTATTTAATCCAATCATACTAATCTAACAGCTGCCATGCCTTTTCCCAGAGTTCTGGCAGATATTGTTTATTTGCTTGCAATAAATCATAGAGCAATGGTTTTACAATACTGACATCAGTGATTGTTCTGTTTAACGCAAACCCCTGAACACATTTTTTCAGATTATTTTCCAACACCCCGTCAACACACAGTCTCTCACAGGCATACTGATTTTCAATCATACCTTTATAGAAAATATCTACTTCACCAAAATACAGTTTTTCAACACCTGAAAAAGTCACTATACAAGGAATTTCAACAATTGCATCTCTGTCAATGTTGGGAATTGCTCCATCATTAACTACCGGAATTAAAAATTGGGTATTTCTTTTCGGATGTAAAGTTGCTTCAATGAAATCAAAAATATATTCTCCATGCACTTTGCTGTCTAAACCGCTTCCCTTAATTGTGTTATTTTCAATAATCTGCTGGCACATTTTTTCTACTCCTGCCTGCTTTTTATCTTTTACAGAGTTTGCTCTAGTATAATCAGGATTTGATTCTTTAACAATTTCATTCATATAAAAATAATACTCAAAATATGTCGAAGGTATATATCCTCCTAAATCTTTCAGCATTTTACCCAACCTTTTGAAAGTTGCTACCCAATCTGAATCATTTTTCAATTCATCAGGGACCACATTTTCAGATGTCAGTTTTTTAATTATCTCCGGCATCCTATCTTTTCCAGTTGAATCATAAATATTATTAAACCAGCCAAAATGATTCAATCCAAAATATCTGGGAACTAATTCACCTTTTTTCAGATTCAAAGCTGATTCAAAGGCATCGAGCATCAGTATTGTCATATCACATAAATAAACAAGCCTCTTATCATCACGATAATACCTCCTTGTTGCTTCAGCCAACATACTAGCTGGATTGCCAAAATTGATAATCCAGCTGTCCTTTGAATACTTTCTGGCAGCATCTACTATTTCCAGTGTATCAGCAATTGAACGCATTCCGTACATCAGACCACCTGCTCCACAGGTCTCCTGACCAATACAGCCATGTTTCAAAGGTATTTTTTCATCCGCTTCTCGCATATCAAGTCCACCTGTTCTAATCTGAACAAGTATATAATCTACATCTTTAACAGCTTCATCCAGTGTCTGCGCAACTTTAATTTCACACTCAGGATAAATTTCATTAAACATTACTTCAGCTGCCTGATAACGTAAAAATTGCCTTTTTTCATCAATATCATAAAGATAAACCCTATTTAAAGGAAAAACTTCTTTCTTTTGACATAGGGTATGTAATAAAGGCAATGTGTACAGACTACCTCCTCCAATAACAGCTAATTTATATGACATAATATTACCTCCGATATTTACTGGCGCTAACAATATTTATTCCTTGATTCTTCAGCTTTATTTTACTGTTTCAATATTTAAAATTTCAATTATTTATTAACTTAGCAAAACAAAAATATTTTTTTCTATTTATATTATAAACCACAATAATTAAAAACTTCAATTAAACTACTTTACGTTATTTGAATCAATAGTAACTACTCTTAATTTTGAAATTTTACGCTTAATTAACGGACGATATACCTAGACATTTTAAACACCATTGAATAAACAATAATTTTTAGTATCGTTATAATTGACTCTAAAATCAAACCACTTTGATATTCCAATCATAATTAGTATTTTTTCATTGTCATCGGTATCGGCAAATCCTTTAAGAAATACCATTAACGAAAGATACCTATTTATATACTTAATAGCGACACTTTTATAGTAAGCCAACATTTTCTTTATTAAACTGTGAATATAACTAACCATATTTAAATGTTCTACCTTATTACGAGAAGTGTGTGTCTTTAAATTAACCAACTTACTTTCGCTTGCTTCAGCTAGTTAGTTGTAACAGAATAAACCATCACTATAAATAACGGATTTATTAAAGATTCTTATTAGCTAAATGTAGTGAAATATCTTTATTAGTTGGTTTTCTGTTAATTGAGCTGATTTTTAATAATTCCTATTGTCTCATATGTTATGTACCTCTTTCAGTAATAAAATACTTTATTTTTAACTTTATTGATGGAGGGCGTTTTATGTATATAAGTATATTATCGGTTAATTAAGCTTTTTTTTATTATCTTTCTATAATCCCATCATTTAGTTTATAATTAAATACAAGGAGTGATAAAAATGCCATTTTCGTTAGATATAAATCAAATACTTCTAATCACTATCAGTGTATTACTGTTATTAATCGTTATTTTATTAATTGTCAATAATAGTAAAATAAATAAGCAGGAAAAATTAATTGATAGTAGATTAGATAAATATCTGATAGATATTAACAACAATACTAATTCTTCGCTAAATACCCTGGCAAACAATCTTTTCAATTACCTGCAGGCTAATAATAATGTCCAAATTGAAAGAATTGAAAATTCTAGCAGAAACATTAATGAAGGATTAAAATCTTTATCCAACTATCTTTTAGAATCCCAAAAACAAAATAATACTCATCAACTAAATAAACTAGAAACAATTAATAAAACTCTAACTTCTAATGCTTTAATTGAAGAACAAAAACTGGATAATTTAAGAACAACAATAGAAACCAATCTAAACAGTATTAGACAGGACAATAATAAGCAACTAGAACAAATGAGAAAAACAGTTGATGAAAAACTTCAAGAAACTCTGGAAACTAAATTAAGCCAATCATTTAAAACTGTTTCCCAACAATTAGAAAATGTTTATAAGGGACTAGGAGAAATGAGAACTTTAGCCACTGGAGTAGGTGATTTAAAAAGAGTTTTAACCAATGTTAAAACTAAAGGAATTTTAGGTGAAATCCAACTGTCAGCTATTATTAAAGATATTTTAAATAACTCACAGTATGAGGAAAATATAAATACCAATCCTGAAAGTAATGAAAAAGTAGAATTTGCGATTAAACTTCCTTCAACTGATGATAGTTTTATCTATTTGCCAGTTGACTCAAAATTCCCTTCTAGAGATTATATCGCCATTCAAAATGCCCTTGAAACTGGTGATAAAGAAGAAATTGAAAATGCTCGAAAACAACTTATCAACACTTTAAAAATACAAGCTAAAACGATTAGAGATAAATATATTAGTGTGCCTCACACTACTGAGTTTGCGATAATGTTTTTACCGACCGAAGGATTATATTCTGAAGCATGTAATCTTAATATGCTAGAAGTTTTACAAAGACAATATAAAGTTACCATTACTGGTCCTAGTACCTTTGCGGCTTTATTAAACTCTTTGCAGATGGGCTTTAAAACATTGGCTATCCAAAAAAGAAGTAGCGAAGTTTGGAACCTGCTTGGATCAGTGAAAACTGAATTTGAAAAATTTGAAGGAGTCTTAAATAATGCCCAGCAATATATTCAAAAAACTTCTGATGAGTTGGATAGTCTGGTTGGAACCAGGACTAAAGCTATCAATAGACATTTAAAAAATATTCAATCAAGTAATATTCCACTTAGTGAATTTAATCAAATAGAAAATAAGGAGGTAGAATAAAATGTGTGTTTTCTGTTCAATTATAAAAGGTGATATCCCAACAAACTTAGTTTATGAAGATGATGTTGTTATAGCAATACTGGATATTTCTCAAGCAACAAAAGGTCATACCCTAGTTATTCCAAAAAAACACTACGTTAACATCTATGATGTTGAAGAAGAAACTCTGAAACATATGATTGCAGTATGTAAAAAAATGGCTATCTTACTTACTGATAGACTAAATGCTGATGGTTGCAATATCGTTTCTAATAATAATGAAGCTGCAGGTCAAGCAGTGGGGCATATCCATTTCCATGTTATTCCTAGATATGTAGGTGACGACTATTATATCCGTGGCCAAGTACATGATTATGATTTAAAAGAAATATTAGCTAAGATTACAAAATAAGACCTTTATTTAGGTCTTACTTAACTTTTATTTACCATATATTGGATATTTTTCCGTAAGAGCAATTACTTGTTTAATTAATTGCTCTTTTTTATCCTGAAAATCTTCTTTAGTAGCTTCAACGATTAATTTACCAACTAAATAACAGTCTTCTTCTGTAAAACCTCTAGTTGTTACAGTTGGTGATCCTATTCTAATTCCAGAAGTAACAAATGGTTTTTCAGGGTCAAATGGAATAACGTTTTTATTAACCGTTATATAAATTTCATCTAATCTTTTTTCCATTTCCTTTCCTGTAATATTAGCTTTTCTTAAATCTATTAACACCAAATGATTGTCGGTTCCTCCACTTACCAAATCTAAGCCACCATCAACAATAGCTTTAGCCATTGCTTTAGCATTGGCAACTATTCGTTTTTGATAATCGACAAATTCATCAGTTAAGGCTTCTTTAAAGGAAATGGCCTTAGCAGCAATTACATGTTCAAGTGGGCCACCTTGAGTCCCAGGAAAAATAGCGGCATTAATCTTACTGGCAATTTCTGCATCATTGCATAAAATCAAACCACCTCTAGGACCTCTCAATGTTTTATGGCTTGTAGTAGTAACTACATCAGCATAGCCAATTGGAGTAGGATGAACTTTTGCAGCTACCAGTCCTGCAATATGAGCCATATCCACCATCAGGTATGCTCCTACACTATGAGCAATTTCAGCCATTTTCTTAAAATCAATAATTCTAGGATATGAACTGGCACCAGCTATTATCATTTTTGGTTTACACTGTTTTGCGATTTCCTCAACTTTTTGATAATCAATCTGGCAAGTCTTTTTGTCGACTCCATAAAAAACAACATTATAATTTTTACCTGAGAAATTGAATGGTGAACCATGAGTCAAATGTCCGCCATTATCCAAAGACATACCCATAATGGTATCGCCTACTTCACATAAGGCATGATATACCGCAAAATTTGCTTGAGAGCCTGAGTGAGGTTGTACATTAGCATACTTACATCCGAACAACTGTTTTGCTCTTTCGATAGCTAACGTTTCAATTTCATCAACTACATAACAGCCACCATAATATCTTTTATTCGGATAGCCTTCAGCATACTTGTTAGTTAATACTGATCCTGTTGCCATTAAAACTGCTTCAGAAACAATGTTTTCCGAAGCTATCAGTTCAATATTACGATTTTGTCTTTCTAATTCTTTCTTAATTGCCTCAGCTATTTGCTGGTCCTCTTTAGCAATTACCTCAATCATCCTAGTTATCATAAACCCTCCAACATCTATAAAAGAAGTTACTAGTTAACTTCTTTAACTTCTGTACTTTCTTCAGTGTTTTCTTTTTCTTCTATTGTATTAATTAAGATATTTCCTCTTAAAGTGTTAAAAATAAAAACTTTACCTTCTTTAGAGCTATCAGAAATCAAACTATTGCTTTTTTCAACTGTTTCAATTTCATTGACTAGATTTGTTTCATATATATAACCATTGTTTAGTTTTAATTGACCATAAGTTGTAGTTACTTCAAATTTAAATGTCTCAACACTTTCCATAAGTAAAAACTCAAAATCACCTGAGACAACAGAACCATTAAATCTATTGAAAGTTGTACCAGACATTTTAATATCTCCAGTATTACATGAAACAATAATGCTATTGCAATTAACATTACTCATTATAAAATCACCAGTAATATTATTAAAGTTAATATTTCTAGCATCTACATCACTGATTGAAAAACTACCAATAATAGTTTTAACATTAACATCAATTATGCAATCTTGTGGCAAATAAATTGTTACAACAGCTACATTTCTATCTGGTTGGAAAAGTAAAGAATCAAAGTTTTCAACTTTTTCAATAAATTCCATATTTAAAACTTTTTGTTCTAATTTAAAAGTGTTTGAATTATCCACTTTTTGATAATATGAAACCTTAATCTTTTCATTGTTGCTTGGTTTAATCACAACACTATGATTAATAGAATCAATATAGATAGAATTGATTTCTTCATTTTCATATTCTTGGAAAATTTCCAAATATGCTGAGTATGATTTGGCACTAGGAAAATAATACTTACCGTATGCGTAAGATGTACCTAAGATTAAAACTAATAGTAAAACTATAATCAAAAATAAGCCGTTTTGTTTTCTCATGTTCTAATTATAGCACTAATAACGAAAAACAAAATAGCCATTTCTAATTTTTGAAAAACGAAAATAAAACCTAAGATTGATTTGCGATAACTGTTATTTAATTTATTAAATAAAAAAAGATGGCCTTCCAAACATAGAAGTTCATCTTGTATATCTTTGTTTTTAAATAGTGTCACTGTCGTGTCTTATACCTTATTGTTTTCATAATTTTAATAACCGACAATGGCACTTATAAAACTTAATTATTTGCTTTTTCTAAAATTACTATCAATCTATTTAATCCACCACCATAGCAAGTGACTAAAGCAAGATCTCCAGGTTGCCACCAAGCCTTATATTCTTGTGCAGAAAATTTAGTCTTATAAATTTTAACAACATTATATAACTCACCATTAACAGTGACTGTATCCGTCATTTTTACTTTTGGCAACCAACTAAACACTCCTGGATTATGTCCAAGCAAAACATTACCTTTATAATAGACAACATATCCAGCATCTAATTTTTTAACCATCTCATCATAGTTTTTATATGAACGATAATTAACTTTCCAATTAACTGATGTATTTGAACTGGAACTAACCGTTTTTTTCCATTTACTTGTTAGATTTATATCTCCATGTGTCATATTATCAATAGCTATTATTTTCTCGCCATCTAAATACCAGCCTTCAAATTTGTATCCCGATTTGGTTGGATTTGTTAGTGTTGCGCCTTCACCATATCTATAAGTATCACCTATCACTCCATCATAAATAATATTATATTCTTTACCTTGCCATTTACTATATAGAATGATATTTCCACTTGGTTTAATCAACATATTCGGATATTGATTCCCACTAATATCAAAATATCCCAAAAAATATTCATATGGATGATTTTCTTCTGAAGGTTTATCTAAAGAAACATTTTCTCCGTAAGTATACTTATTACTATATCGGTTTTCACCATCAATGTAAGTAACCGTATAAGTTTTTGGTATGTACATTGGTCTATATGTATCAAAAGGTTTTAAAGTCACTACTAATTGATCTATTGTAAAATTTTCGTATACCATGTTTTGATATTTTATTTCATCATTTAAACTCACATTAAATACTTCTTTTGTTTCTATCCCTGTTTCAGGATTAACCTGGATAACCGTTATTGGATAGACTTCTAACTGTGGAGAAACAACTCCACTTACTGTGAGGGTTAGAAATAATCCTAATACTAATTTCTTAAACATATTTATAACTCTCCTTTTTTATCAAGTTTATTTTTTATAAGATTTCTTTAAATATAAAATATCATTTCTCAACACTTATATTCTGTGATAACATCACTTAACCTGCCTAACTCTGTGATGATATCACCAAAATTAACCTAATATAAAAATAAATGAGTTATAAAACTTAAATATCTTCATTTTCTTTTTAGAAGTTGTGATGAAAACAAAACCTGATTAGTCTTTAAAAAAGAGGAAGTTAAATTTCTTCCTCTTTATTACCATGGTGAATTATCATTTTCTGGATGTCCTATCATAGGATATCTTCCTAATTCTGGTCTTTTAATTTCTTTGTGTTTTTTTACATATTCAAATAAAGTATCGTGAATAGGAACATTAGTATTTTTCCAATCAATTTGATTAGTTATTTTTCCAGTTTCATTTCCTCCAGAAGCCATATATGCACTAGTAGTAACTGTATACTTTTTTTCTAAATCAATAGAACTACCATCTTCTAAAGTTATACTTACTACTTTTGAAAAGGCAGGTTTAGTATTATCTATTTTTACCTTCATGCCAGAAAACATGATATTGGCATTATTACCAAATCTTTTAGGGTCAAGAACTAACTCAAATAGATTCCAAATTTGTTTTCCTGTCATAAAGCCCTGATGAAGTGGGTCATTAAATCCCATTGCTTTAGAAATAGTAAATCTGGTAATATCCCCTTTAGAGATTTTGCGTCCACAGCTTGTACAGTTAAAATAAACAATATCTGTTTTGGTATATTCTCTGACCGCATCAGTAATCAAATTAGCCATTGGTGATTCTACCGACAAACGCATAGGTATATCTTCTGTTGCAATAGCTAATACTTCCGAAAAATAATACTCATAAGGAGCGGTTACTCTATCTACAAATTTTTGAATGTTTTTATCAGCTTCAAAATTGCCATTTAAAACATCGATAACTGTACATTTTTTATCAACAACTTTTCTAGTTTCAGTATCAAAAGTAAGGGTAATATGAGGAAGTGATTTACCACCAAATCCACCTTTGGTAACAGCACAATCCATTACTACTCTAGCATAATCTCCTGGGATATGACCGCCAATCATAACATCAGGTTTTAAATCGCTAATTTGTTTTAATACCTCAATTAATTCTCCAGATTCACTATCTTCTGTAAAATAAAAAGGAAAGTGAGTTAAACAGATAATTACTTCTGCTCCATCATCTCTTGCTTCAGTGATATATTTTCTTAGTGCTTCAACCTGACTTGAAACTTTAAAAGAAGCAAAATAATTAGAATCAACCATATACTGAGTATATTCAGTTGTCACTCCAATAATTCCATATTTAATACCATTTTTTTCTAAAACTACATATGGTTTTACCCCTTTAATAAAATCGTTTGTTTCCTTGACTAAAATATTGGCACACAAAATTGGAAACTTATCTTTTATATAGTCAATATTTTCTTCCAACTGCTTTAATCCTCTATCAAACTCATGATTCCCTAAAACCATGCAATCTGTTTCAATTAAATCTAATCCTTCAAACACTTCCTTACCATGCCATAAAATACGATTGATGTTATCGCCAGCATCCAAAAGCAAAGTATTATCTCTATTTTTACTTCTAACAGACTCAATAGCACTGTAAAACTTAGCCAATCCTGGAGCATTTTCATATTCTTTAAATTCTCCACCATAATCTGCATGATTTAAAATATCTATCTTAATTAATGCCATATCAACCCTTTAAACCTCCTCGAGAAACACCAGTTACAATACTCTTTCTTGCAAACAAGAACAAGATAATCATTGGCAAGACCACAATTGTTGCTCCAGCCATTAATCTTTCATACCGTATTCCAGTTTCATTAGTAAAGGCAAATAAACCAAATGGTAACGTTCTGTTTTCAGTAGAATTAATTACTAAAATCGACCATAAGAAACTATTCCAACAAGCTATAGCATTAAGTAAAGCGATAGTGACTAAAGATGGTTTAGCAATAGGAACTAATATTTCCCATAAAAATTGCCAATCAGATGCTCCATCAATTTTAGCTGAATGATATAAACTATCAGGAACTGACATAAAGAAATTTCTTAGTATATAAGTATAGAAAATACTTGAAGTAAACGGAATAATTAAAGCAATTATTGTATCATATAAACCTAATTTAACAATTGTTGAATAGTTAGTTATTATTAGCATTTCAAAAGGAATCATCATCATAGCCACCAAAGCAGCAAAGATAATATCTCTACCTGGAAATCTCATCTTTGAAAAAGCAAAAGCAGCTAGTATGGTATTAAACATTGTAATTGTGACACAGAAAATCGTAACAATTACTGAGTTTTTAAAATACTTTAAAAATGGTGCGGTTTTTAAAGCATAAACATAGTTATCCAAAGTTGCTTTAGCTGGAAAAATAGTTGGTGGAACTTTATTGGCTTCAAAGCCTGTCTTTAAAGAAGTAATAATCATCCAAAAGAAAGGAAAAAACATAATAAAGGCTCCGATTGCTAAGATAAGATAAAGTATAATCTTTTTATTTCTTTCTGTATTTTTCATTGTCGTTCTCCCTTCTAGTAATAATCATATTTTTTCTGAATTCTATTTTGCACCATGGTAAATAATAAAATGATGGCAAATAAAACTATGGCACTTGCTGCAGCATAGCCTAGCTTCAACTTAGTATAGAATTGTTCATATAAATAAAAGATAACTGTATATAAGTTATATGCTGGTCCTGGTTTACCTCCAAAAAGCATATACAAGGCATCAAATACTTTAAATGATGAAATCATATTGACTATTGCTACCAATCCAATAGTAGGAGCTAAAAGTGGAACGGTAATATTAAAGAATATATCAATAGTTTTTGCTCCATCAACTTTTGCGGCAGTGTAGTATTGTGGGTCAATATTTTGAAGTCCTGCCAAAAGTAAAATAATCGTAAATGGCAACATACTCCAAACACCGTAAATACATAAACTTATCATCGAATATTGAGGATTATTTAAAAAATTAATAGCATCGACATCAAATAAAGATAGTAGATAGTTTAATATTCCATAATCATAGTTAAAAAGCCAGCGCCAAACTAAACCAATAGCAGCACTTGAAGTAACCATTGGCATAAAATATGCTGTTTGAAATAATCCTTGCAGTTTTTCAACACTGTTTAACATAACCGCAATTAGAATTGAAATTACCAGTGAAATACTAACAACGACTAAAACATATTGCGTTGTATTAATTATCGCTTTGATAAATGTCGGATCAGAAAAAATCTTTTGGTAATTTCCTAACCCCCAACCAGAAAAAGTATCAGATATAACCTTATAGTCTTCTTTAAAACTAATAGCAACAGCATTGAAAAATGGATACACAGTAAAAACCAAAATTCCTAATATAAAAGGCAATAGATAGATAGCTGGTTTTAAAAAGGTTTTCGCAGTAACCTTTTCATCACTTTTATATTTTTTAACTCTTTTAAATTTACTCATAGTATCTTTCTCCTGTTAATTCATCAAACAAGAAAACACCTTCTGTTTTAAAACCAATATTTAAATTATCCCCGATTTTAATTGGTTTAGTAGCATCAATATATCCTCTAAGATTATATGAACCAATTTTTAAATTAACTAGGGTATCTTTTCCTGATAAATAAGATTCAACCACCTTAGTTTTAACATCATCTTTATCATTGAAGGTAATAGCTTCAGCTCTAGAAGCCAAAACTACTCTGGAGCCTTCTTCCACTTGCCATTTATGATTAGTTTTAATGATTTGATTATCACCATCAACTTTAATTCCACCTTTAGTATAAACACCATGTAATTGATTAATTGTCGGAGAACCAATAAAATCAGCAACAAAAAGATTGGCAGGTTGATTGTAGAGATTTCTAGTTTTGTCATATTGCTGCATTTCACCAAGTTTCATCAACATAATGTAATCTGAAATAGCACTAGCTTCCTCTTGATCGTGAGTAACAAAGAAAGTAGTAACACCTGATTCTCTTTGAATTCTTCTAATTTCTTCTCTCATCTCTACACGAAGTTTAGCATCCAAATTACTCAATGGTTCATCAAGTAACAACAACTTAGGATTTTTTACTAAGGCTCTGGCAATAGCGACACGTTGTTGTTGGCCTCCACTTAACTCTTTAGGTTTTCGGTTTAAATATTCTTCAATATGAACCATTTTAGCAAACTCTTTAGCTCTTTCGATTCTTTCTGCTTTTGAAACTTTTTTTATTTTTAATGGGAAACAAATATTTTCCAGTACTGTCATATGTGGATAAAGTGCATAATTTTGAAAAACTAAACCAACTTCTCTTTTATCGGGAGTTAAATCAGTAACATCTTTTTCATCGAAAAATATTTGGCCTTCCGTTACTGGCAAAATTCCTGATAACATATTCAACATAGTTGTTTTACCACAACCTGAAGGTCCTAAAAGAGCAATTAGTTTGCCACTTTCAAACTCAGCAGTTAAACTGTTAACTGCTGTTACTTCACCAAACCTTTTAGTCAAGTTTTTTACTTTTACTCTCATTTTATTATTCCCCCAAATGTTATTTCTATATTTTAAGCGTTAAAAAAATAACGTTTTTTTCAACTTTATTTATAAGTAACCACACCTTAAAAAGGTGTGGTTACGATTCTATTTTGTTATTGATTTAATTCTGCATTTGCAGCAGCAATCATGTCATCCAATGCAGTTTTTGGATCTACATTATTTAAACATGCTTCAGAAATCATTTTATCAATTGCTGTACGAACACCAGCTGAACCCTTAATAGCATTTAACCAGTTGATAAAATCTTTACTAGCATATAATGCTTCAGCAGCAATATTTGTGTTGATATAATCTTGATATGCTTCAGTTTCCATACCTGAAATATAAGCAGGAAGTGCCCCGAAATTAATTGCCCATCTAGCTGTCATTTCAGTTGAAGTGAACCATTTTAAGAAAGTGTAAGCTGCTTTGGCCTTAGCTTCAGTAGATTTAAAGCAAACAAATCCACCGCCCCAGCTTGAAGAATATAAAACATCTCCTGCTTGAGGAATTGGAGCACATCCAACTTCAAATGCTCCACCATTCATAGTAGCATAACCAACACCAGCACTTGAGCCAATATAACTAGCTACAGCACCTGAACAGAATGGACCTGAAAGATAGTAGTCATCACCAGGTAAACGGAAGATACCTTCTTTAATACAATCAGCTAGCCAAGTTAATTGTTCTAAAGCAACATCATAATCCAAATCCATCTGTTTTGTTTTAGCATTGATATAACCTGAACCATTTTGAATTAATAAACCTTGGAATGTGTCAATAGCACTATCAGTACCAAAACCAGGTTTGCCAGTTTTTTGATAGATAATACGACTTACTTCTTCTAACTCTTCCCACGTTTTTGGAACTTCAAGATTTAACTCTTCAAACAAAGTCTTATTGTAGTAGAATACTTCAGAAGTACAAATATTAGGAATCATGTAAATGGCACCATCACCCCATTGAGTAATTTCACCATAAACAAAACCAGTTAAATTTTCTTTGAAATTAGGAATACCAATAGTTGCATCATTAATATAAGGTGCAAAGTCTACCAATAAATCTTCATCGATGTAGTCAGCAACATTTGTTGGGAAACGACTACAAATATCTGGTCCGACACCATTGCGTAAAGCCTGAAGTAAATTAGCATCATAGTCTTGATAAGGCTGTTGAACTAATACCACTTTTACTTCGTTTTGTGATGCGTTGAATTCATCAACAATACCAGTTAAATATTCGTTATGATGTTCTGTATAAGTATGCCAATATGTAATTTCTACTGGTCCTTCATTAACAACCTCAGGTTTTTTACAGCCAACCATACCTACAAGCATCAAAACTGTTAATATAATAGTTAATAGTTTTTTCATTTTTTCTCCCTTCTATTTTCTATTTATATTCCAAAAAAGTTTACTAACTTTTAATGGCTCAAAATTTTATGAAACATCTAATTTTAATATCAATAATCGTTTTGTAAACTACTTGGTTTTTCCTTCTTCTTTATTATTATACCAAATTTCTATTGCATAACAATATTTAATAGTATTATAAGTATTTTTTATAAAAAGATTTTCTAATATAAAAATCCCACATCGATGATGTGAGATTCTATTTTTATAAATCTAATGTTTTATCAATAATATCCCTACACTGTTCAAGTAAATTGGCTCCACCAACTACACAGACACTACCCTCTTCATTAACTTTTTTAAACACTTCTTTTATCTTTAAGAAATCTTCTTTAGTAGTAGTTAAAATCTGCGTTCTAACAGCACATTTATCTTGATAAGTTAGCCCAGCAAAATATTCAGCATTGCCTGTACTGATTTTAGTTTTTGCAGTTAAAAGTGGATCGCTATCACCAATAGTACCGATAATATAATTATCTATCCTATCAACATTTTTATAAAAATTATCTAGATAATTGTTAGTTGCTTTATAAACATCAATTGATCTTCTTGGATTTGGATCACGGAATGAATAGAACATTATATTACCTGCTTTACTAGAAACACCACAGCCATAAGCTCCACCTTTAGCCCTGATTTCATTCCATAAATAATCTAAACCTAAAACTTTATTTACGACCGCTAAATTACCTTTGATATCTTTAATATTATCTCTAACATTAGCTGTCATTGCTGCATAGCCCACAGGTGATGCTACAGTAATTCCTTCATTTGCCTTAGCCATAACTTCTCTATCCGTTTTTATTATAGGGTTATTATCCTCTTTAATTGCTTTCAGAATATTTTGAGTAACATCTTCTTTTTGAGCACTCATTACACTTAAAGTTAAACGATTTTTAGTGAACACTGAGTTGTAGACATTTTGAAGTTTCTCCAGTTTTTCACTGTTAAAGTTAGTGATTAATTCTTTAACATAGTTATAGAAACTATAGCCACTCATCACTTCTTTGACAGTCGCAAACTCACTGGCAGATGCCATTGCTCTATTGCCAGCATAGCTATGACCAGCCATTGAAATTTCCATTTCCATCATCGCTTTACCTTGTTTTAGTACATTCAATACTACTTTTTCATCATTAAACAAAAGATTATATAAATGTTCCTTAACAATTTCTAAAGCTTTCTCATTATTGTTATCCAAACAAGAATAAGTAACAGTTGCTAAATGTTTATAGCCATCATTATGCTCATGAGCAACTAAAGTATTAGAAACATTGAAACTACCTAAATAAGTGTTTCTAATTCTTGCTAGCTCACTAGTTGAATGATTTTTAGATGGTAATTCTGTCATTAACTTAAATACAACAGCTAAATTTTGGCAATCTTCTAAAGACAAGTCCTCAACATTAAAATATAAACCACCATAAGTAATTCCTTCTGCTTCAGGAGCATAACTAATAACTGTTATTTTATCAACTTCAGTAATTTCTTTTTCAATTTCAGCTGGTTTTTCATCAATATCACTCAACTCTAAAGTTGGAAGCATTGCTTTAACTTCAGCTGTATCTTCACTTGATTGCCACTCTACTAACTGTCTATTGAAAGCAACTAAATCTTCAATTTCTTGCTTTGATAATGTTGCTTTATAGTCAGCAAGTTGTTTTTCTAACTCCTTTTGCTTTTGAACTTCAATTGTGGTTGAAGGAACCATTAATACTGAGGCATAGTGAGTTGGATTTAATAAATACTTTTCAATTAACTTTTCAAAGTAATCAGTATCAATCTTTTCTCTTAATGATTTATAAATACTTTCATTACATAAACCATCTAATGGATCTCCACCATAATTCCAGCTACTCAAGGCCAAAATATTATAAATAATTCCCTTAGGAGCATAACCAAAGTCTCTTTCTTTGTTAGTAAACTCCATCTTATTTAAATTAGCAATCAATTCTTCTTTATTTAAACCTTCTTTTACAACCTTTGTTAATACTTCTTTAATAGTTAAAACTATTTCATCATAGTTTTCTTTATTGGTATTATTTGCTAGGATGAAAAGACTAGGTTGTAACAAGAAAGTTTCTACTCCAATCGTTACATTTTCAGCTAAGCCTTTTTCTAAAATTGCCTTAACTAAAACTGATTCATTATTTTCAGCTAAAATATTGGCGATAATCTGAAAAGCTATACTTACTTCATAATCATTATAATCTGCTAAACCAAAACCAAAAGAAGCCAGTGCTTTATTGTTTATATCACTATTAGCTGGCACCGCAAACTCCCTTAGCAAAACATCTCTAACAACTGGTTTTTGTTTTTCGATGCTATATATTTCATTACTTTCAGAATACTTATTTAAATATTCATCATTAATAATTTCCAAAATTTCCTCAACATTCATCTTCCCATCTAAAAAAATCATTGAATTTGTTGGATGATAATACTTACTATGAGCTTCTTTAAAATCTTCGTAAGTCAATTCTGGAATAAAATCTGGATTACCACCAGAAGAATACTGATAACAGTTATCTGAAAATAAGGCATTAAGCAATAACTCATTAACCATACTTTCTGCTGTAGAGTAAGCTCCCTTCATTTCGTTGTAAACAACACCTTTACAAATAATAGGTTCATCTTTATCATTTAATTCATAATGCCAACCTTCTTGTCTAAAAATGTTTTCATTTTTAAGACATAGCGGATTAAAGACCGCATCTAAATAAACTCTCGTTAAGTTTTTAAAATCTTTATCATTTCTTGAACTTACTGGATAAACTGTCTTATCTGGAAAAGTCATCGCATTTAAAAAAGTGTTTAAAGAACTCTTTAATAAATCAACAAACGGTTCCTTTAATGGATACCTTTCTGAGCCATTTAAAACTGAGTGTTCTAAAATATGAAATACACCTGTACTATCAGTTGGAATTGTTTTAAAACCAATAGAGAATGTCTTGTTGTCATCATCTCTATCTAAATATAAAAGTTGTGCTTTAGTTTTTATATGAGTTAAATAATAAGCAGTTGCCTTTAACTCTTCACTTTCAACAACCTTCTCTACTTTGAAACCTTTAACAATATCGTTAATTTTCATTTAATAACCTCCCATTAAAAAAATATGTAACCAAAATAAATATATATCATGGCATAAATAAT
>JAAZKG010000037.1 GCA_012799935.1 Erysipelotrichia bacterium
AGGCTGTACTTTTATGAAACAAATCCACAGTGCAAATCAAGTATATCAAATGGCCGTTAGATATACTTAAACTTAGGGACGGCTAGAAAGGAAAAATCAATATAGGCATCCCTATATTGATAATACGGAGTAGTTTATGAAAGAAGAATTAACATTTGAACAAGCTTTTAAAAGATTAAATGAAATAACGGAAATCATTCAAAGAAATGAGTGTACTTTAGATGAAAGCTTTGCTTTATTTGAAGAAGGATTAAAACTTTCAAAGTTTTGCAATGAAAAATTATCTTTCTTTGAAGAAAAGTTTGAAGAACTAACCAAGGAAAGAAACGATGAAGAATAGTTTTGAGGATTATTTAAAATCATTAATTTCAGAAAATTACATTGTTGAAGAAGCAATGAATTATTCACTATTAGCTAGAAGCAAAAGATTAAGGCCACTTTTATTATTAGCTGTTTTAAAAGATTTAAAAATAGATTATAGTACTGGTTTTCCTTGTGCTAGTGCGATAGAAATGATTCATACCTATTCTTTAATTCATGATGATTTACCGGCTTTTGATAATGATGATTATCGTAGGGGAAAACTAACTAATCATAAAATGTATAATGAACAGGTTGCTATTTTAGCAGGAGATGCATTATTAACATATGCTTTTGAAATTGTAGCTAAAAGTGATTATAGTAATGATGTTAAAGTTAAACTAATTAATTATATTGCTAATTATGCTGGGAAAGAAGGAATGATTAAAGGACAGCAATTTGATATTGATTATGAAAATAAAAAAGTTAATATTGAACAATTATCTGATATGCAAACTTTAAAAACAGGGAAGTTGATTGCTTTACCTTTAATATGTGGTTTAATAATTACCAAAAAAGAAGAATATATGGATACTTTCATTAATATTGGTCTAAAACTAGGATTAGCTTTTCAAATTCAAGATGATATTTTAGATGTAATTGCTGATTTTGAAACATTAGGAAAAAAGACTAAATCAGATGAATATAATAAAAAGAGTACTTTTGTTTCTTTATTAGGACTAGAAAAAGCAAAAGAAACTTTTTCACTAATATTTAATGAAATATATGAAATTTTTGATACTTTAGATGTTAATTTTACAGAAACTAGAAAAATAATTACCTCAATGGAAAATAGAAACTGGTAATTTATGAGATTAGATTTATATCTTGTTGAAAAAAAATATTTTACTTCTAGAAGTAAAGCAGCTTTAGCTATTAAAGAAAAAAAAGTCAGAGTTAATGGCAATTTAATAACTAAAGCTGGTTTTATAGTGTCTGAAAATGATGTTATTGAAATAAAGCAGGATATTTATCAGTTTGTAAGTAGAGGTGGTTATAAATTATTACATGCCTTACATTACTTTAATATCAATTTGTCAGATAAAATTGTCTTAGATATAGGCGCTTCAACAGGTGGTTTTACTGATTGTTGTTTACAAAATAATGCTAAAAAAGTTTATGCCTATGATGTTGGTCATTCTCAATTAGATAAAAATTTATTGAGTGATAATAAAGTAGTGGTAAAAGAAAAAATTAATTGTCGTTATTTGACTAAAGATGATTTTAAAGACAACATTGATTTTATCTGTATGGATGTTTCTTTTATCAGTTGTACCAAAATGTTTGATGCAATTTCCAACATTTTAAATTGCGATAAAGAAATTATTATTTTATTTAAACCACAATTTGAAGTTGGCAGTGACTATCTAAATAGACAAGGTGTTGTAGTAAGTGATAAAATAATAGAAGTTAAATTAAACGAAACAATAGCTTATGCGGAAACATTTAACTTAAAATTTGTTGATAAAACTCTTTCCCCAATCAAAGGTGGAGACGGAAATAAAGAATACTTGCTATATTTCAAAAAAATTAATTAAGGGAGATTTTATGTTAAATAATTTATACATTAAAGACTTTATATTAATAGATGAATTAAACATTGATTTCAAAAATGATTTCAGTGTTTTTACCGGTGAAACGGGAGCTGGAAAAAGTATCTTTATTGACTGTATTGGTTGTTTAATTGGAGATCAATTAAATGTATCAATGATAAGAAAAGATTGTGAGAAAACTATTATTGAAGGTAGTTTTGAAATTGATGATAATTTAAAAGTTAAACTTAAAGAAGCAGGTTATGATGATGAATCATTTATTGTAACAAGGGAAATTGGTATAGATGGTAGAAGTATAACAAGATTAAACCAAAGAACGACAACTTTATCTTTTGTTAAGGAATGTTTAGAAGATTATGTTGATATTCACTGTCAGCATGATAATCAATATTTATTAAACGAAAAATATCATCTAAGTTTATTAGATCAGTACTGTCAATTTGATGAAAATCTGAAGAATCTAGCTGATTTTTATAAAGAATACTATAACTTAGAAAAAGAATATGAAAAGTTAACTTCAACAACTTTTAATCAGGCACAACTGGAAATAATTGAGTATCAACTAAGGGAAATAGAAAATTTGAATATTGATAATATCGAAGAGGATATAGAAATTCAAAGCAAATTGAAAGTAATTTCAGAATTTGAAAAACAGCAAAAAACTATTGCTGAAATAAAAGAATTATTCACTGAAGATGGAATACTGGATAAACTATATTATTTTACAAAGTTATCTCATAATTTATCAAATTTTGAAGATGTTCAAACTAATATAGATAACATTATTAATAGTTATTATTCAATAACTGATGATTATGAAACAATATTAAGTAAGCTAGATTTAACTGATATATCAACCGAAGAAATAGATTACTTAAATAGTCGTTTATATGATTTACAAAGAATTAAAAGAAAATATAATTCCTCTTTAAAAGAGTTAATAACAATTAAAGAAGATTTAAGCAATCAGTTAGAAGCATATAATAATAAAGAATTTATTCTGTCAAAACTGTTAAAAGAAAAAGATATTGCTTATAGAAAATATTATGAATATGCTATTGAAGTTAGCAATTTTAGAAAAAATAAAGCCTTAAAACTGCAAAAGGAAATTTTAAATGAATTAAAAGATTTATCATTAGAAAAAGCAAAATTTGAAGTCTTATTTGAAGAAAATAAACCAACTTCAAAAGGTATTGATTCAGTTAAATTTATGATTTCAATGAATACAGGAATGCCACTTCAACCATTAAATAAAGTTGCTTCAGGTGGTGAACTTTCAAGACTAATGTTGGGATTGAAGGTAATTTTTGCCAAACTTCAAGGAACGAAATTAATTATTTTTGATGAAATTGATGCTGGAGTAAGTGGCTATGTAGCTTTGAATATTGGAGTAAAAATGTCAAAATTAGCTAAAGATATTCAAGTGTTTGGTGTTACTCATTTACCAAGTGTGGCAGCTTGTGGTAAATATCACTATTTAATCAGTAAAGTGCAAACTGATACTAGCACCAGTTCTACTGTTGAGGAAATTAAAAATCATAAACGTGTTGAACAGTTAGCTATTTTATCCAGTTCAACTATTTCTGAAACTAGTTTAAGTGCAGCAAAAGAATTGCTGGAAAAGGCTCAAAAACTATGCAAGTAGTTCATGCAATTGAAAATTACCTCTATCATATTCAGGTAATTGAACAAAAACCACTTTCTACGGTAAAGTCATATAGAAATGACCTAAAAAAATATCAAGAGTATCTTAAAAAATTAAATATTACAAAGATTGAAGAAGTTGATAGTTCAATATTATTGGATTTTATCACTTCACAAAATCATTTAGCAAAAAGTTCTCAAGCACATTTACTTACTTCGATTAAAAATTTGCATAACTATCTGTTTATTAATCACAATATCCACAATGAAATATGCAATATTTCATTGAAAAATAACAAAAAAAATTTACCCTCATTTTTATCATTTGAGGAAGTTGAATTGATTTTGAACAGTTTTGATGAAAATGAGGAAAAAGACTTATTTGAAAGATTATTAATACAACTAATTTTTGTAAGTGGTGCCAGAGTTTCTGAAGTATGTGATTTAAACATCAAACAGGTAAATATAACTCATAAACTTTTAAGAATTATTGGTAAAGGTAATAAGGAAAGAATTGTCTTAATTGATAATGATACAGCTGAAAGATTAGAGTACTACTATAGTAATATTCGTGTTAAATGGTTAAAGGGAAAAGATAGTAATTATTTCTTTGTGAATAATTTGGGTAAAAAGGTAAATAGGCAATATATTTTTAAAATTATTAAAAGAAAACAACATGAATTAGGTATGAAAAAAGAAATTTCACCACATACCTTTAGGCATTCATTTGCTACTCATTTACTGGAAAGTGATGTAGATTTAAGAAGTGTCCAAGAACTTTTAGGGCATTCAGATATATCAACGACACAAATATATACCCATATACAAAGTAAGAAATTAAAACATGCTTATTCTAAATTAAAAAGAGCAAACAAGGAGATCGAAGATGAATAAATATAAAAGAATTTTTGTGATTGTAATGGATTCATTAGCAATAGGACAGGCAAAAGACGCTCACTTATATGGCGATGAAGGAGCGGATACTTTTGGAAATATTGCTAAAGAATATCCGTTAAATATTCCTAATCTACAAAAACTAGGAATTAGTAATTTACATCCATTAAAAGGTGTTCAAAAAGTTGGAAATCCACTAGGTTATTACAATGTATTACATGAATCGAGTGTTGGAAAGGACACTTTGACAGGTCATTGGGAACTGATGGGACTTCATGTAGATACGCCTTTTGTTGTTTTTACAGATACTGGGTTTCCAAAAGAATTATTAGATGAATTGTCAGAAAAAACAGGTCATGGTTGGTTGGGAAACTATTCTGCTAGCGGAACTGAAATAATTAAAGAATTAGGAAAAGAGCATATAAAAACTGGAAAAATGATTGTTTATACTTCAGCTGATTCGGTTTTGCAAATAGCCTGCCATGAAAAATATTTTGGTTTAGATGAATTATATAAATGTTGTGAAATTGCACGAGAAATTACCATGAAACCACAGTGGAGAGTAGGACGTATTATCGCAAGACCTTTTATAGGGGAAACAGCTGATACATTTATACGTACAGCTAATAGACATGATTATGCTATTTCTCCTTATGATGAAACAGTTTTAGATTTCTTAAAAGATGCTAATTATGACGTTATTTCTGTAGGTAAAATCTATGATATTTTTTCAGGATGTGGGATAACTGAAGCCTTAAAATCTAAAAGTAATGCAGAAGGAATGGAAATAACAATTGCTCAAACAGAAAAAGACTTTACAGGGGTGTGCTTTACAAATTTAGTAGATTTTGATGCTTTATGGGGTCATAGAAGAAATGTTGAAGGCTATGCTAAAGAAATTGAATTATTTGATAGTTATTTGGGCCAATTAATGGAAAAAGTAAAAGAAGATGATTTAATTATCTTAACAGCAGATCATGGTAATGATCCAACTTGGCACGGTACAGATCATACCAGAGAATCAGTTCCAATGCTAGCTTATAGTAAATCATTTACTAATTCTGGAAGACTAGAAGATAGTAGAACATTTGCTGATGTTGGTGCCACAATTGCAGATAACTTTAATATTAAATCAACTGGTCATGGAATATCTTTTTTAGATAAATTGGTGTAAAAATGAAAGAGAAAAATGTTTTACAATTTTATGTTCTTTGTAATCGATTAAAACATTTAATTAGAAGTGGTTGGATTGCTTGGAATGTAAAAAAAGATAGAGTAGAGTCGGTAGCTGAACATATTTATTCGACACAAATGTTAGCAATAGCCATGTATTCTGAGTTTAATTATGATATTGATTTAGCAAAAGTTTTAAAAATGCTAGCAATTCATGAATTAGAAGAAACAATAATTGGTGATTTTACACCTTTTCAACTAAATCAAGAAAAGAAACAAGAAATTGGCCACAAAGCCATTTTAAAGGCTTTAGAGCCACTTGCTGATAAGCAGCACTGGATTGACCTAATAATAGAATTTGATGCTAGAAAGACAAAAGAAGCAGTTTTTGCTTATCAATGCGACAAATTGGAATGTGATTTACAAGCTAAACTATATGATGAAGGAAATTGTGTTGATATAAATAACCAGGAAAATAATAAAACTATTGAAGATGAAAATGTAAAAGGATTACTTGAAAAAGGATATAGCTGGTCTCAAATGTGGATTAAAAATGATTTAAACAAGATTAATTTTGATGAAAATTTTACAAAAGTTAATGAATTTGCTTTCCATAATAAAATCAGTGTTTTGGTTAAAAAAGAAGACTGATAGAAATCAATTTGTCAGATAATTCACAAGTAAATAATCATAATATCATAGTAAGCAAAACATTTTAAAAATTTGCTTCAATATATTGCTATTAAGGTTATAATGTAAATTTTAAAAAATTATATAATAAAATTAATTAATAATTATTTTA
>JAAZKG010000038.1 GCA_012799935.1 Erysipelotrichia bacterium
ACTCTTTAGTGATAATGTTTCAACTTATAAAAATGAACAAATGACTATTATTTATAATGCAACAGATTTAAATGGTGTTAAAAGAGAATATTTTTCAAATAAATATTTTAAGAAATTAGAAAAAAATGATGGGAGACTTACCATTGATTTGCTAATTGAAGATGGAAAACCATTTATTCCTATTTCAAGACCAACAATTAGAGCTTTAAATGAATGCATGAAATTATATGAAGCCATGATAGATGCTTTTGGTGTTCCTGACAAAGTAGTAATTGAAACTGCTCGTGATTTAAAAGATAGTAGTAGAGAAGGCCTACGACCAGAAAAGTTTAGAGACACTGCAAAAAAGCTTTATGAATATGTTCAAAGCAAATCGAAAGAAAAGAAAATCAAGTTTAATCTAGAGCAATGGAAAGATATAGATGATTATGTTGAAAAGAATAAATTGAAAATAGATTTATACATTAGACAAAATGGGATTGATTTATTGACTGGAAAAAGAATTAATATTAATAATTTAAGTAATTATGAAGTTGATCATATTTTACCAAGAGGATTTGGTGATGATTCAAAGGATGATAAAATGCTTGTCAGCAAACTATCTAATTCTAGAAAAGGTGACAGATTGCCACTGATGTATATTGAAGATTCAAATACTCCACAAGGAGAAACAGTTAGTTCTTCTCAATTTATTAGAACTGTCAAAGAATTATTTGAATTGGAACTTATTTCTGAAGAAAAAAGAAATCGTCTTTTACTAGATAGCTATCCTGCATTAACTGAGTTTGTAAATAGAAATTTAGTTGATACAAGATATATCATTAGAGAATTTATGGCTATTTTAAATGCCTATTCTAAATACAACAACTATAATTCAAATATTGTAGGGATAAAATCAGCTTACACAAATCTATATAGAAAAGCTTTCAATTTAAAGAAAAATAGAGATTTTGGTGTACAACATCACGCACATGATGCAGCTTTATTGATTGTAGCTGAAAAAACTTTATCAAAATATTATCCTGACTATGGTAAAGGAAAAATTAAACCAGAATTGTACTTTAGTTTTGTTAATAAAATTAAAGGCGAAAATTCTGATGAAGAAAATAAAAAATTTATAAGAATTATGTATGAAAGAACATTTAATGAAAAATGGTATGAACACGATTCTTTCATAGGTCAAATAAAACACCAAGCACCATTTTATTCAATAAAAGTTGAAAAAAATTGGAAAGGAAAGTTTTTTGATGCAACAATTTATAAACAAGAAAAAAGAAACGAAAACTCAGTTCTATCAATCTTAGGTGTAAATAACGATAAAAGAGTATTTAGTAGTGTTGAATGTGTTGCAGTGGATTTTTATAAATCTGTTAATGACAAAGGTAAAAGGCAGCATATTGCTATTCATATTCCAAAATTTATAGTTAATCCTGATGGTCAAATAAATAAAGAATTGTATAAGAAATTAATAACTGATTATTATAAGGCTGATGAACTACTAAAAGATGAAGAAATAAACGAAAAGTTTTATAGATTAAGAGTATTTAAGAATGATTTAATTTTTGATACACAAACGAATTGTCCATTCATTTTTAATATTGGTTCTATTGCTGATAAAAGAACAGAAATTAAATATTTGAATGTTTTTTCATATAA
>JAAZKG010000039.1 GCA_012799935.1 Erysipelotrichia bacterium
AATCATTTAGAATTTCTTTAACCTTTTCAGTTATTGTGATACGATAAATATTTCTCTTGTGCAATTTTTGTTGTTTTACTACTGAAAACTGACTTCTTACATCATAAAGATCTCTTAAATCTAATGCAGCTCTTTTGGCAATTTGACCATTTGAGATTTTTAAAGTCAAAGATATACCGCTATTAGAAATTCCGATACTCGCTAAAGATTGAAGCAAACCTGAAAGAAGACCTCTTTTAGGTCCTTCAGTTAACTGCAATCTGGTAATTTCATCTTTTACTCTTGATGCAAACGACATTTAAATATCCCTCATTATTTCTAAAAAGCTATCCCTAACCTTAATTGGGTCATGTCTTACCAAATTGTTTTCAAAACTCAATAAACTATGATGATAAACTTTATATGAATGTTCATTATTTTCCAATCTAACAATTTCTGCTTCTTCTAAAGAATAACTTTTTATGACTACTTCAGGGAAAACATCACAGCTGATAACAACCGCATCTACAATGTCTGATCCAATATGTTTATGAATGGTTTCAACGTGCTGTTCAACTGAATAATTGTCTGTTTCACCCTTTTCAGTCATGATATTGCAATAATATATTATTTTGCCTTTACAATTGCATAAAGCCTTTCTAATATCATCAATAATTATATTTGGTAATATCGATGTATATAAAGAACCAATACCGACAATGATATAGTCTGCTTCGTTAATCGCTTGTAATAACTGTGGATAAGTATTAACTTGTTCATCATAGAATACATCTTTTACAAGTTTATTGCTTTCCCTAATTTGTGTTTCACCAGAAACTATGCTTCCATCACTCATATGTGCTTTTAAGGTAACTGACTGAGTGGTACTTGGATATACTTTCCCTTTTACTCTAAGTATTTTACATAGTCCAACAACTGCTCGATAAAAATCTTTTTCATCAATCGCTAAAGCTGAAATGATTATGTTACCTAAATTATGGCCTGATAGTTGCCCAGAATTAGAATCAAAACGATGATTCATTATCTTAGTCATTAAATCTTCGCTATCAGCTAAGGCTACCATAACATTTCTCACATCGCCCATTGCTGGAAGATTGAAAACACTCCTTAGTTGCCCAGTAGAACCACCATCATCAGCGGTTGCAACAACGGTTGCTAACTCTATTCCATCAACTTGTTTTAATCCTTTAAGTAGTGCAGATTGTCCTGTTCCTCCACCAATACATAAAACTTTTTTCATTTTTTACACTTCCTAATCAAATTATATCACAACAAAAACAAGTATTGATAATGGTTTTCATTTCTGATAAAACTATACATCACCTATTATAAATATTCTTAAGAAATTGCTACAATTTCCTTTAATATAAATTGAACAAAAATCCAGTTTAACTGGATTTAATTATTGCTACTTTCTATAAAAATGCTATTAAATAACCCTTTTTTCTTTTAATAATGCAATTTCTTGCTCATCATATCCCAATCTCGATAAGATTTCATCATTATCATGGCCTATACCACCAGAAGGAAGTGTTTCTAGTGGTCCGACAGAATCCATCTCAATAGGACTTGAAGCAATGATGTCGGTATTACCATTAGCATAAGAAACATATTGAACATATCCATTAGCCCAAGCTTGTTCATCTTCTGATATATCACTGAAATGGGTCATTGGGCTTACTGGTATATCAAATTGCTTTCCAAGATTTATCCATTCATCTCTACTTTTAGCAATAAAACTATCGCATAAAATCTGATAAAATTCATCTCTATTCTCATTTCTAGCTTCAATCGAATTGAATCTTTCATCATCAATAAGATGACCTAAACCAATCATTTTAAATACACCAGGCACTAATTGTGGTGCATAACCAGATGCAATAAAAATATACTGGTCATCTTTACATTTATAATAACCATTAGGAAGACTGTGCTCCGCTCTTGTTCTTGGATAAACACGGCCAAATGGTTTTTGAGCAATAATTTGCATCGTACCCATTGCAAAAATACCATTATGATATAAAGAACTTCTGACATAATCTCCTTTTCCAGTTTTAGTTCTATTAAATAATGCTGCACATATTTCCCCCATTAATGTTAATCCTGTCACTGTATCTCCCATACTAGCTGGCGGACAAACAGGCATATAGTTTTCATTTAATGGAGCCATATCTAGCAAAAACCCGTTTCTAGCCCAAAAAGCTGTCTGGTCATAGGCTGGATCTTCAGCAGATGGACCTTTTTCTCCATAACCAAGACCGATGGCATAAATTAAACGAGGGAATTCATCTTTAATATCTTCATATGATAAACCTAATCTTTTCAAAGCTGCTAAACGATTGTTTGTGACAAAAACATCAGAAGTAGCTAATAATTCTTTGCAAATTTTCATTCCTTCCTCTGTTTTTAAATCCAATGTAATATGCTTTTTGCCAGTGTTATAAATATCATAGACAGGATTTTCTTCATCTGTAAATCTTGTAGGAACATAGTTTTTACCAGTAATCCTCCAGACATTCCCTGTGTTTCTTTCAATTTTAATCACTTCAGCACCTAAATCAGCTAATAATCGACAACAAACTGGTGCTGAAACATAATCAGCAAGTTCTAATACTTTTATTCCAGATAATGGTTTTTTCATAATATTCCTTCCTTTCCTAATGGGTGAAAACAAGCAACAAAATGATTCGGACTAATTTCCACTAATTTTGGGTCGCTGTTTTTACAATCTTGTTGACAATAGCTACATCTATTGGCAAATCGACAATGATTTGGCATGTTGATTGGTGAAGTTATTTCCCCTTTCAAGACAATTCTTTCTTTTTTCTTTCTGATATCTACTGAAGGAATAGCAGACAACAGAGCCTGAGTATAAGGGTGTTTTGGATTAGCAAACAACTCTTCAGCTGGAGCTTTCTCAACCAGTTTTCCCAAATACATTACTGCAATATCATCAGCAAAATAATAAACAACAGATAAGTCATGAGTTACAAATATATAGGTTAAGTCAAGCTTTTCCTGTAACTCTTTTAGCAAATTCAATATTTGCGCTTGAATTGAGACATCTAAGGCTGATACTGGTTCATCACAAACAATAAACTTTGGATTAACAGCCAATGCTCTAGCAATCCCAATTCTTTGTCTTCTTCCACCATCTAGTTCGTGGGGATATGAATCATACAATCTTGGAGTTAATCCAACAAGATCCATTAATTCGCGAACTCTTTTTTCAATATCTTCATTTTCAGTAAAAATCTTATGAATGACAAGCGGTTCTTTAATTAATTGACTGACTGTCATCTTTGGATCTAAAGATGAAAATGGGTCCTGAAAAATGATTTGCATTTCCTTGCGCATAGCAACCATTTCTTTTTTTGATAATTTCAAAATATCTTTTCCCTCAAAAATTACTTGTCCACTTGTTGGTTCAGTAAGTCTTAAGATACTTCTGCCTGTTGTAGATTTTCCACATCCAGATTCTCCAACAATACCTAAAGTCTTTCCTTTTTTGATATTAAAACTTACTCCATCAACAGCATGTAGCATTCCTTTAGTGGTTTTAAAATATTTTTTTAAGTCAATTACCTGCAATAATATATCACTCATTTTAAAGACCTCTCAATCTTAAAGTCCGCCTCATCATATCTAAGGCATTTTACCTGATGGCTTTCACTTAAATGTTTGACAGTTGGTTTTTGCTTAAAACACTTTTCTTTAGCATATCTGCATCGCTCGGCAAATGGACAACCAGTAAAAACAATTGTCGGATCTGGAATTAATCCTTTAATTGGGTTTAGTTTTGAATTTCTATCATTCATATTAGGTAGCGAATTAAAAAGTCCTTCAGTATAAGGATGTTTTGTATTTTCAAAAACATCTTCAAGCGTTCCCTTTTCAACAATTTGACCCGCATACATAACAGCAACTTCATCGCAAGTTTCAGCTACAATTCCTAAATCATGGGTAATCATTATTGTTGAGGTTTGATACTTCTCATTTAGTTGTTTCATCAATTCTAGAACTTGTAGTTGAATAGTTACATCTAATGCAGTGGTTGGTTCATCAGCTATTAGAATGTTTGGACGACATGCCAAAGCAATGGCTATAACAACTCTCTGTTTCATCCCACCTGAAAACTGATAAGGAAATTCTCCACTTCTTTCGGCAGGAATACCAACAATTTCTAACATTTTTTTGGCTTCTTCCAAAGCTTCTTTTTTGCTTAACTTATCATGAATCATATAACTTTCAGCTATTTGTTCTCCAACAGTATAAACTGGATCTAATGAAGTCATTGGATCTTGGAACACCATAGCTATTTCATTGCCACGGATTTGTTGAAGTTGTTTATCAGATAAAGCCATTACATCCTTGCCATTAACTAAAATTTTTTTAGCCTCGACTACACCTGGTGGAGTTGGAATTAACTTCAGTAAAGCTAACACCGTGCTGGTTTTCCCTGCACCAGTTTCTCCTACTAATCCTAGTGTCTGTTTTCTTTTTAGTTTTAAATCAATTCCATTGACCGCATACACTACTGCATCATCTGTTTCATATCTTATTTTTAAATCTTCAACATCTAAAACATATTCACCCTCAAAAGCTTTAGGTTGTTGAACAGTTTTTTTCTTTCGTTTAAATATTTCCATCTTTACTTCCTACCTTTTCAGTTTAGGATCTAAGGCATCTCTTAAACCATCGCCAATCTGATTAATCGCCAACACTGTAATCATTATTGCTAATCCTGGAAATATTTCCAGATAAGGATAATTATAGATAAATGGTCTACCATCAGATAGCATTGCTCCCCATTCAGGCAATGGTGATGGAACTCCTAATCCTAGAAAACTATATCCAGCAGCAGAAATAATGCATCCAGAAATCCTTGAGGTTGCTTGAACTAAAATAGGTGAAATAGCATTAGGTAAAACATGCTTAAATAAAACCCTTAATTCAGAAGCTCCTAATGCTCTTGATGCTTCGATATATTCATTGTTTCTAACAGTTAAAACCGATGCCCTAGCATTTCGAGCAAAATGAGGAACAGTAGACAGCCCCAAAGCTAGCATCAGATTTGGAATAGATGCTCCAAAAGTATAAACAATCATTATGACCAATAATATTCCAGGTATCATCAGCAACAGTTCAATCAATCTCATGATTACCGTTTCAATCCAACCACCAACAAAAGCAGCAAATGCTCCAACAAGCGAACCAAAAACTACTGAAATTATTACTGAAACTACTCCAATTAGTAAAGAATACTGTGCACCATAACACACCCTAGCAAAAACATCTCTACCCAAGTTGTCGGTACCAAACCAGTGTTCTTTGCTAGGTGGAAGTAGTCTATCAGCAGCCTTAACAGCGGTAATATCTGCTTCAAAATCAAACACTATTACCGAAACGATAGCAATAACAACAATAACGCAAAATACAACTAATCCTATAACTGCTCCTTTATTCTTTTTAAACTGTCGCCAAATTAACGATTTATTTCTTGTTTTCTTATGACTTTTTTTCATATAATCACCTATTTACCTGTATATTGCGCCTTAATTCTCGGATCAATAAAAGCATATAAAACATCTACAATTAAAAGTGTGACAGCAGTAAACATTGTGGTCAATACTGCACATCCAGTTGCCAGCGTGATATCATGGGTTCTAATAGCTGTAACTGTCAGCGTTCCTATCCCAGGCCAAGAAAAAACATTTTCAACTATGATAGAACCACTCAATAACCCTGAAAATTGGCTTCCAGCAATTGTTGCAATAGGGATTAAAGCATTTCTAAAGGCATGATTTAAAATCGTTTTTCTTTCGCTTAAACCCTTAGCCCTTACTGTTTTTAAATAATCCTGTCTAATTGTATCTAAAAGCGAAGATCTAGTCATTCTTGTCAACAAAGACGCATTAGCAACACCTAATGTTATCGCTGGAAGGATATAACTTTTAAGACCTTCATCAGCACCATAGACTGGAAACCATCCTAATTTTACTGAAAATATAAGTACCAGCATTAGTCCCAGCCAAAAACCAGGAATGGATAATCCCATAATTGCTCCAGCTGAAAAGATAGCATCAATCCAAGTGTTTTGCTTTACTGCAGCAATAATTCCTGTTGGTATAGATATAATTAGAGTGAAAAATATTGAAAGCAAAGCGAGCTTAACTGTATAAGGAAGCCTAAACAAATACTCTTTCAAAACATCCTTATTACCATATATGCTTTTCCCAAAATCTCCTCTAAATATACCTTTCATATATCTTCCATAACGCACTAAAAGAGGGTCGTTAAATCCTAACTCCTCTCTTTTTTGTTCAATTTGTTCTTCTGTCATGTTTTCTCCTACTAATGTTCTAACTGGATCACCAGGAGCATTGTCCATTAAAGCGAAAACAATAAACGACACCAAAAATATTAAGGGAATGAGTATTAAAATTCGCTTAAAAATATATTTCAACATAATTACATCTCCTTTGAATTAATTTTTTAGAAGTCATTCCCTTAATTTTTCATGACTATTATTTCTTAACTATTTTATATAGATAATAAATTTCTTGTAAGTTATCAGATGGAGCTAATTTAACTCCTTTAACACTCTTAACTGCCGCTGCAAATGATTTACTTACAGCAACTGGAATAAGTGGTATGTTATCTGCAACCCATTGTTGTAATACCGCAAACTCAGCAACCATTTCATCATAAGTATTCAGTTGGCGAGCACCAGCAATTAAATCTTCCCATTCTTGCGATACAAACCCATACATATTTGATGGTCCACCTACTGTGAAAAATCTGTCAAAATTGAATAATAGAGCACCTGTATATGAGGCATAGTCACCAACAAAAATATCAAAATCACCAGTCTTTTTAAGAGTTGTCCAGTTAGTTGCATCAACTTCATCTATTACTGCATTAAAACCAACCGCATTTAAAGCATTTTGAACCGTTTCAGCAAAGGCCTTATTATGCTTGCCGACCATAATAACAACCTTCATTCCTTCTTTGCCAGCTTCTTTCAATAATCTCTTAGCTTCTTCTGGGTCATAACCAATAGCTTTAACTTCAACATAACCTTTTCCTGAAGGAACACAGAAGTTATCACTTCTAGTTGCTGTAGCTCCACCTTCATAATGAATAGCGATAACATCATCTTTATTTACAGCATGAGCAATCACTTTACGCATATTCAAATCATTCCAAACTTCTTTTCTAAAATTGAAGCCGATATAAAACGATTGAACCCCATCTCTAGTATAAAAATCAAGGTTAGGGTCTGACTCTAGGACATAATAACTTGTACTTGGCAAACGGAAAGAATAATCAATTTCACCTTTTTGTAATGCTGCAACTTGAATGTTTAAGTCAGGAATAACTTTAACAGTTATTTTCTTTGTTGGAAACTCATCAATTCCTTCATAATAATCATCAAAACGTTCTAAGCCATAACTAACACCTGAAATCAATTCACCAACCTTGTATGGTCCACAACCAATAATTCCAGCTTCTGCTTTATCCATTGTATCGAAAGCTTCCTTTGAATATATTTTGATTTCCAAATAAACCATAAAATCAGGAATTGAATAATTCAATATAAAATCTACTGTTAAATCATCAACTTTAACTACTTCTTTAACCATTGCATCAGCGGAAGCGATAGGTTTAACAACATTTGCTGCATCTTTGGCATAATTCCAAGTAAAGACAACATCATCAGCATTTAAAATTGTGCCATCATGAAATTTAACGCCTTCTTTTAAATAAACACGCCAGTGAGTGTTATTACCACTTAACTCTTCCCATCTAATAGCCAACACTGGATCTAATTCACCTGTATCATAATTAGATTTTGTTAGCGTTCTAAATGTTGCATTGGTATACCAATGAGTCTGTGAAGAAGTACTTTGATATGGATCAGCTGTATCCAAGTCATTATTGTAACCAACAATGACTTCTTCTGCATAAGTTGTTTTACCTTCTTCATTTCCTGTATTTGTATTACCACAACCAACAAGTGTAAAAGTCATTGCAATACATATCAATAATAATAAAAACTTTTTCATTTTCTTTTTGCCTTTCTTTATTCTATTAAATAAATAATTATCATTATTCATTTCCTAACCAAGGTTTAATTTTCTTTGCTGGAACACCGACATAAGTTCCAGGTTCTGTTGTATCTTTTACAATACAAGCACAAGCACCAAAAGTACAATGATCACATGTGTCAATTAAATTAATCATTGTACAACGTAAACCAAAATAGTTGTGGTTGCCAATATTAGTTTCACCACCGATTAAAGCACTAGTCATCATGCTACAGTAATCACCCATTACAGCATCGTGTCCAATACTACAACGACCATTGATAATATTGAATTTTCCAATTTTTACATTTGTGGTTAAATGACAATTCCTACAAATTATACAACCCTCTCCAATTTCACAATTTGGTCCAATTAATGTTGTTGGATGAATGATTGTTGCTGCTTGCATTTGAGCTTCAAGACATCTATTAGCTATTTTTTCTCTAGCTACTGAATTTGCAATAGCAATGGCAAAATATGGTTTCTCTTTTAATCCCAATAAATAATCTAAATTCCCCAAAATTTTATATCCTTCTGGAGTTTCAGCTTTATCATCATCAATAAAGCCTAAAAAATTCCAAGTTGGGGTTTCCTCATTAATTACTCTAACATACTCTGCTACTTCTCTTCCGAAACCACCAGCTCCAATAATCACTAAATCTTTCATTTTTTACTTCTCTTTCCTAGTGGTTAACCACTTCTCCATAATCAACATATTGCCAATCTTCCAATATAACATTTCTTTTTATGGTTGCTCCTGAAGAAATGATACATCCTTTGCCAATTTTAGCATTTGTACCTATGGTAGCCATTGCGCAAATAACTGTTCCACAGTTTATTTGAGCACTATCAGAAATAATTGCTGCTGGATGAACCAGTGTTGGAATTACAAAACCAGCTTCAACCAATTGATACATCCATTTAATCCTTAAACTTTCATCACCAACCGCTGCAATTGCCACTTTGTACTCTGATAAATATTTTTCAAAATCCTTACATGGTCCTAGAGGATTTTTACTTTCATCATCATCCAAAAAATCTATCTTGCCAAATATTCTGTGCAATTTTGCTATTTCGTAGACTTCTTGACCATGGCTTCCAGCTCCCAATATCAGCAAATTTAATTCTTTTAATGGTTTAATCTGTGCAATCATTTGATTTCTTTTTTCTTCAGCTTCTTGATAGGTTTGCCCATAGCAATAACCGTAGATTATTTTATTATCTGAAGTTCTACCTTTTTCGTATCTAGCTTCATATCTTCCATCTTTTCTTAATCGGATATTATTTCTTTTTTTCATATGTGCTCCCCATAAGTATCAAGCAATACTTTGACCACTTAATTTTAACCTTTCGCACGTCTTTCAGTCAATATATTTGGTCATTTTTCCTTGAAAAATAAAAAATGACCACTATTATTATGTTTATAGTGGTCATTTCTTTATTACTTTCTTTACAAGATTTTTAATAATATGAAGTATTTCCAAAGTCATCTTTTCTTTTAAGCAAATTAGCATCAGACCATATACAGCAACATAAACAAAGAAAGTAACAACTAAAACCCAGAAACTTGAATTACATAAATCTTTAATCATTAATGCTACTAATAAGGCTATAGTAGAACTGATTAATACTTTAATATTAAATATTTCCTTCAACATCCATCTATATTTTTTGGGCAAGCAAAAACACAGTACAACAAGTACTGTTAATTCTGTAAGTAAAGCTACAAATGAAGCACCAATAAGGCCAAATCTAGGGATCAAGATAAGGCACAAAACCGCACACACAATTGAAGCAGATATTTGTGATTTAAATACTGAACTTTCTTTGCCCAAAGGAACAAGTATCTGAACACCTATAGTATTGCTTAACCCCATAAGCAAAGTCGTTGGAACTATAATCGCAAAAGGAGTAACAGACTCCAAAAAACTATCACCCGAAACAAAGCGAATAGACTGTTCGCTAAATGCTATAAAATAAAAAACCAAAGGTACACCAACTACAACAACAAAGTTCAGAGCTTTTTTACTAATATTCACGAAATCCTTCATCATTTCATTTTCCACATAATATGAGACTCTTGGAAGTAAAACTACACCTAAAGAAGTTACTATGCTTACTAAGATTGCTCTAATTTTTATCGCCACATTAAAGTAGCCTACTGATATATCTCCCTTAATAAAACCTAGAGCAGTAATATTTAAATTGGAATAAATCGTTGTGGTAATAGTTATACCAAAAAAAACTAACAAAGGTTTAAGATGCCTTTTTAAATCATACTCATTTTGTTTTTTTAGCGAAACATATTTCCTCATTTTAAAAAAGTTAATTATTTGGCTCCCGTGTGCTACAAAAACAATTATTGCTGAGAAAATAAAAATATCTTCTTTTTTATGAACTAAAGCAAGTATGGCAATTAATGACATAGTTCTAGCAATTATTGTTCTTATTGTTATATATTGATATTCCTCTAATGCTTTAAATAACCATTCAACTCCAACAGCATTAAACAGCATTATAAATGAATAAATAAAATAGAGAGATCTGTCCACATAAAATCGGTCAATAGAAAACACTGTTATTGCCATTATTATGCAGGTAAACAAAAGCATAATTAAATTGATTATTAACAATTCATGAACAACCTTTGATAACTTGCTTTTATCATCTCTGACTTTTGCACAAGCACGAATACCATATGTTGGTATCCCTATTTGGGCAATCATATTAAAATAATTGATTATTGTGTTAGCAAATTCTACTTTACCTATACCTTCTGCTTGAAGAATTCTCGAATAATAAGTAAAAGAAAGCCAAGGAATAATTATTAACGAAATAGTTAATATCATATTCATTATATAGTTATATTTTACCGATTTTTTATCCATTTTTTCCTCGTTTTTCTAACATTAAAAATCAAATTCTTCTTTACCAAACACTTCAATTCTTAATGTGGTGTCATTTATCTTTCTTTTACTTTCAAGTTTAATTTTTTTCTTTAATTAATTGTTTAAATAATGAAACATAATTTTTTCCCATAAGCTTTCTATCAAATATTTTACTTCTTTTAATACAAGCTTGTTTTTCTAGCGGATTTTTTATCATTCTTTTTATTTCTTCAACAACTTCAAATAAATTTCCTTTCTCAACTATCCTACCACAAGTATCATCGATAATGGAAGGCGAACCTCCTGTAGCATAAGTCAATACTGGCGTGCCACATGCTAAAGCTTCAATGTTTGTTGTTGGGAAAGTGTCTTGATAAGTTAAATTCAAAAAGATATCAGCAGTTGAATAAATTTCAGCCAATTGCTTAATGGAATCTGTTTTTTCAATTCCAATTATTCCTTCTGGCAATTGTTTTAATTGCTTTTTAGTTAATCCAACTAGGCAAACAACATAATCTTCATTTAACAATTCTTTCAATTTAATAAAATCATAAAATCCTTTTTTTGCTCCAAAAGAACTGGCTACACCCAATAGCATTTTCTTATGTTCAATTTTATGTTTTTCTCTAAAATCACTTTCAGAAGGACTAAACTTAGATAAATCAATTCCGTTAACAATTTCTTCTACTCGCTTTTCTTTTAAAAATGAAAATTTTAATTCATCCTTAAGCCATTTTGATGGAGTCACTATTGTCAACTTATTTATTTCTGTAAAGAGCTTCTTTTTCAACTGATAATTGTTTTTAGAATTATCAACAAAAGAAGCTGGGTAGGCATTAATGTTTTCACATTTATTACACTGCCTTTTCCATTTCTCACAACCTATAGAATCATAATGTGCACAGTGTCCAGTAAATGACCAGCAATCATGCAAAGTCCAAACTATTGGTTTATTATATTTTTTAAAAAACTCAAACAATAATTTATAATTTAAATAATAACCATGAATGTTATGCAAATGGATAATGTCAGGATTAAATTGCTTAATATCTTCAATCAGTCTTTTAGTTGCATTGTTAGAAAATAAACCATGACGTCCAGTAAGTCTTGTCATCAAAGCATGAAAGTATACCTCAAAATCATTTGTAACCTTTATAGCATTAATAGATAAATTCGTTTTATATCTTCCATAAGCTATTCTACACTTGCCTCCACCTTCTAAAATTGAATGATAAATATCAGTTACTATTCTTCCTGTACTTCTTTTACCACATACTATATTAATCTCATAAACCTTCATAATTATTCCTTAAATTACTTTTTTCTCCAAACAAATCTGTCAACAATATTTGTATAACTCTGAATGATTTTAACCACTTTAGTTGATACATTTTCATCTATATAATCAGCTACGACAGTTCCATAATCTTTTTGTTTGTTCATTTCTAATGCTACATCTACTGCTTGCAATAGGCTGTTTTCATCAATTCCTGCCAACACAAAGCAAGCTTTATCCAAAGCCTCAGGTCTTTCAGTAGAGGTTCTGATGCTTATTGCAGGAAACGGACGATTTATACTGATGAAAAAACTACTTTCTTCTGGTAAGGTTCCAGAATCTGAAATGACAGCATAGGCATTCACTTGTAAACAGTTGTAATCATGGAAACCTAGTGGTTCATGTTGAATTACTCTTGAATCAAGTTTAAAGTCTAATTCCAATAATCTTTTCTTTGAACGGGGATGACATGAATATAAAATTGGCATATCATATTTTTCAGCGAGTTTATTAATCGCATTGAATAACGATAAAAAATTTTCCTCAGTATCAATATTTTCTTCTCTATGAGCTGATAAAAGGAAATATTTTCCTTTTTCTAACTTTAATCTTTGATGGATGGTTGAATTTTCTATTTCTTCTAAATTCTGACGTAATACTTCTGCCATTGGCGAACTAATAACATACACTCTTTCTTTTGGTAAACCACATTCATGCAGATACTTTCTAGCATGTTCACTATAAGCTAAGTTAACATCAGAGATTATATCTACAATTCTTCTATTAGTTTCTTCAGGCAAACATTCATCTTTACTTCTATTTCCTGCCTCCATGTGAAAAATAGGAATATGTAATCTTTTAGCTGAAATTGCTGACAAGCAACTATTGGTATCACCTAAAACTAAAAGAGCATCTGGTTTTATCTGTTTCATTAATTTATATGAACAATTAATGATATTGCCTATCGTAGCACCTAAGTCATCTCCTACAACATTCATATACACTTCTGGCAAATCTAATTTTAGATCCCTAAAAAAAACCTCATTCAAATAATAATCATAGTTTTGACCTGTATGAGCTAGTATTGTATCAAAATATTTACGACATTTAGTTATCGTTGGCGACAAACGAATGATTTCTGGTCTTGTTCCAACGATAATTAATAGCTTCAGTTTACCATTCTTTTTAAAAGAAATGTCTGAATAATCTAATTTTATGTTCATAAACTTCTCCTCTCTTATTCAACCACTTCAAAAAATGTATCTGGGCAATTGATATCAAAAATTTCATTTGCCCACATAATTGTTATCAAATTTTCATTTTCGCTTAAATTAATAATATTATGTGTATATCCTGGTAACATATATACTGCCTGAATTTTTTCTCCACTTACTTCAAAATTTAAAACTTCATCACTGCCAATTTTTCTTTGCTGGATTAAACCCTTGCCACTAACTACAATAAAAAGCTCCCATTTGGTATTATGCCAGTGTTGTCCTTTAGTTACACCTGGTTTTGAAATATTAACACTAAACTGACCATGAGTTTTTGTTTTTAATAACTCTGTAAACGAACCTCTATCATCCGTATTCATTTTCAAGTCAAAAACAATCTTCTCTTTTGGTAAATATGACAGGTAGGTTGAATATAATTTCTTTTCAAATGAATTATTACCAATCTCAGTCATCAATAAATTTTGTGGTTGTTGTTTGAAACTTTCTAGTAGCTCAACAATCCTTCCTAACGAAACTTTGTGAGTTGTTTTAACACAACAATATTTACCATTTTCATCGAAAATTGGCTGTAATCCATCATATCTACATCTGTGTTCTTTCCCTTGTAAACAATTAAACATTTCTTCTACTAAATCATCAATATAAACTAGTTCCAACTGAACACTTGCGTCGCTAACCTGAATTGGCAAATCATTGGCAATATTGTTACAAAATGTTGCGATAACAGAATTGTAGTTTGATCTAGACCATTTGCCAAATAGATTAGGGAATCGATACACCAAAACTTTAGCATTTGTTTCTTTACCATATTCAAAAAACAACTCTTCTCCTGCTAGCTTACTTTTACCATAATCTGATTGGCCATATCTATCTATTAATGTTGCTTGAATTGAACTAGATAACATGACTGGACAATTGTTTTGATATTTTTTAAGGGTATTCAGCAATTTTGAAGCAAAACCAAAATTACCTTCCATAAACTCAGAATTATCTTTTGGTCTATTTACACCAGCTAAATTGAAGACAAAATCAC
>JAAZKG010000040.1 GCA_012799935.1 Erysipelotrichia bacterium
ATGATGATGGACATGATGATGGACATGCGCATGCGTATGTGTTTTAAGTGTGATTAACGTCTGATTATCCTGATTGTTTTTAAAGTAGAAACGGGAAGTTGTTAGACGTCCCGTTTTTTTATTTGAAAGGAGATAAGGATATGAGTAGAATACTTCAATTACTAATAAAATCCAACTTTAATCTAAGACGAATGTGAAGGGGGAAAAGATTAATAATAAAGTTGAATTATGACATAAATAATAAGAAAAGGAGAAAAAACATGAAAAAACTATTTATTACATTATTAACAATTACATTATTACTATTATCTACAGGATGCAATAAAAAGCAACAAATTACAATTGCTATTCCAAATGATACAACTAATGAAGCTAGGGCATTATTATTATTGCAAAATTTAGGTTTAATTACTTTAAAAGAAGGTGCTTCAATTTTAGCAACAATTAACGATATTGTTGATAATCCTTATGACATCAAATTTAATGAAGTAGAGGCTGCACAACTACCAAATATATTACAGGATGTTGACTATGCAGTTATTAATTCAAACTATGCAATTAGTGCTGGTATAAATCCAGTAAATGATTCTTTAGGTATTGAAGGAGGTTCTTCTTTTTATGCAAATATTTTAGCTGTTAAAAAAGGAAATGAAAATTTACCAGAAGTAAAAGCTTTAATTGCTGCCTTACAATCACAAAAAGTAGTTGATTTTATCTTAGAACAATATGGTGGATCAGTAGTAAGTGCTGTGGATAATCCTGGTGATGGATATGATCCAACAATTGATTATGTAGCTTTAGAAGGTAAAACAGTTTCTGTGGCTTGTTCTCCAACTCCACATGCTGAGATTTTAGCCATTGTAAAAGAAATTCTAGCGCAAGTTGGTATTACAGTGGACATTCAAGAATACACTGACTATGTTGTTCCTAACAATGTTGTTGAAGATGGAACGGTTTTAGCTAACTATTTCCAACATCTACCATACTTGGATGATTTCAATAAGGAAAATGGGACTCATATTGTTTCTGTAGCTGCTATTCACGTTGAGCCACTTGGAATTTATGGTGGTAAACAAACTAGCTTAGATGCGATTTATGATTCGAATAAGTAATTTATCGAAAATCTATAACAACGAAATTGAAGCCATAAAAGATATTTCCTTAAATATTAATGATGGAGATATCTATGGCATCATTGGCCTATCTGGAGCAGGAAAGAGCACTTTAGTTAGATGCATCAATTTGCTTGAAAAACCAACAAGTGGAACAATTGAAATTGATGGCATAGATTTAACAAAACTAAATGAAAAACAATTAAGAGAAAAAAGAAAAGAAATTTCTATGATTTTTCAAAACTTTAATCTTTTAAATCAAAAAAATTGTCTAGACAATGTTTGTTTGCCATTGATTATTTCCAAAGTTAATAAGAAAGATGCTGAAAAAAGAGCTTTAGAATTACTTGATATTGTGGGAATTAAAGATAAAGCTTATGCATATCCAAGTCAATTATCAGGGGGACAGCAACAAAGAGTTGCTATTGCTAGAGCTTTAGCAACTAACCCAAAAGTATTATTATGTGATGAAGCTACTAGTGCTTTAGATCCAACAACAACAGCTCAGATACTACAATTATTAAAAGATATTAATCAAAAATTTAATATCACAATTATCATTATCACTCATCAAATGAGTGTGGTAGAAAGTATCTGTAAGCATGTAGCTATTTTGGATGATGGTATTGTAGCAGAAAAAGGAGAAGTAAGTAGTGTCTTTTCAAATCCACAATCTACTGCTGCTAAAAGACTGGTTTTCCCAGAAGGCTATGATGATAAACTAATTACTTCAAATGAGAATGTTAGATTTATCCGTGTTGTTTTTGATGGAGATATTGCCACAAGCAAACCGCTGGTTGCCTCTATGGCAGTAGAAGTAGATGTTGTAGCATCTATTGTTTATGCTTCAACTAAAAGTATTGGTGGAGTAACTTATGGTTCATTACTATTATCAGTAGAAAATGATGATGAAACTATAAAGAAAGCATTAGAATATTTTACTCAAAATGAAGTTAGTGCTAAGGAGGTGTTCTTGAATGTTTAGTATCGAAAAGATTAAGGAAGCCTTAGAAATTGTAATTACTCAATTTCCTTTAGCTTTATGGGAAACTATATATGTTACCTTAATAGCAACACTTTTTGCTACTATTATAGGTTTGCCTTTAGGAGTACTACTTGTTATAGGGAAAAAAGATGGTATTAAACCACTGCCAAGTTGGTTAAACCGTTTTCTGGATTTATTTATAAATGTATTAAGATCTATTCCATTTCTTATTGTAATGATTTTAGTATTTCCATTAACAAGATTAATTGTAAAAACCACTGTTGGTACAACAGCATCTATTGTGCCACTGGTAATTGCTTCATTTCCATTTATTGCTAGACTTGTTGAAAGCTCTTTAAAGGAAGTAGATCCAAACATTATTGAAATGGCTCAGTCAATTGGAGCAACACCGCTACAGATTGTTACAAAGGTAATGTTGCCAGAAGCTTTTCCATCATTACTTCAAAATTTAACTATTGCGACAACTACTATTTTAGGTTATTCAGCAATGAGCGGAATTATTGGTGGTGGAGGACTAGGAAAGATTGCTATAAACTATGGATATTATCGTTACAAATATTTAATTATGTTATTTGCGGTGATTGTCTTAGTCTTACTTGTTCAAATTTTTCAAAGTGTAGGAAGTTTTGTTGCAACAAAGAGTGATAAAAGATTAAAATAGTAGGGAGTTCCCTACTATTTTTAAAGGAGAGTTATTTTATGAGAATTATTGATATGCATTGTGATACCATCACAAAAATATTGCATGAGAAAAAACATTTGTTTGATAATGATTGCCATTTGTCGATTAAAAAGATGTTACAAGCTGGTTATATGATGCAATGTTTTGCTATGTTTGTTCATTTAAAAGATAATGAAAGCCCTTATCAGACATGTTTAAAATATATTAATCATTTTAAAAAAGAGATGGAAAACAATAAAGATTATATTAAACAAGTGTATTGCTATGAGGATTTAGTAAAAAATGTTGAAAATAATATGATGAGTGCGCTATTGACAATTGAAGAAGGAGCTACTATTGAAGGTGATTTAAAAAAGCTTCACCATTTCTATGAACTTGGTGTTAGAATGATGACTTTAACTTGGAATTTTAAAAACGAAATTGGTTATCCAAATAATATGAGCAACCCTGAAAGTTGGCATGAAATAACAGATAAAGGTTTAACAGATTTTGGAAAAGAAGTTGTTAAAGAAATGAATAAATTAGGAATGATTATTGATGTTTCACATGGCTCAGACAAATTATTTTATGATGTAATTAAAATTTCAACAAAACCAATAGTTGCATCACATTCTAATAGCAGGGAAGTGAATTATTGTCCAAGGAATCTAACAGATGATATGATTTTAAAACTTAAGGAAAATGGTGGAGTTATTGGTATTAATTATTGTCCAACATTTATAGGCAAAGAAACAGATAAAAATCAGATTCCAATGATAGTAGAACATATTAAACATATAGCAAAAATTGGTGGTATTGAAACCGTTGCTTTAGGCTCCGATTTTGATGGTATAAAAACTCCTAATGGTCTGTCAGATTGTTCAAAAATGAATTTATTGACTGAAGCATTAGAAAAAGAAGGATTTAATGAAGAAGATATTGATAAAATTTATTATAAGAATTTTATAAGAGTTTTTTCGAAAAATTGTGAAATATAAATTATTAATTACAGAAGTAGCATGCCTACTTCTTTTTAATTAACTTTCATCTATGATAAAATATAATTAAATAAAAAGGAGAAATAAATATGAAGTTAGGTTTTGGTTTAATGAGATTGCCTATCATTAATAATGATGAAAAACAGATAGACATGGAACAATTTCGTGCCATGGTTGATGATTTTATAGCTGCTGGAGGAACTTATTTTGATACTGCTTATATTTATCATGGCGGTAATAGTGAAACAGCATTTAAAGAGATAGTGGTTAACAGATATGATAGAGATAAATTTACTATTGCTAATAAAATGCCAATGATGATTGTTAGGGAAGAAAGTCAATTAGAACAAATTTTTAACGAGCAGCTTGAAAGATGTGGTGTTGATTATTTTGACTATTATTTGTTACACTCTTTAACTGAAAAATATATTGAAACTTGCGAAAGAATCAACGCTTTTGACTTTGTATTAAAAAAGAAAGAACAGGGTTTTATAAAAAAGGTTGGTTTTTCTTTCCATGATACTGCTCAAGTGCTGGATGATCTTTTAACCAAACATCCAGAGATGGAATTTGTTCAGTTGCAAATAAATTATTTAGATTATGAAAGTGAACAAATACAATCTAGAAAATGCTATGAAGTTGCTGTTAAACATAATAAACCGGTTGTTGTTATGGAACCGATTAAAGGTGGTGTTTTAGCTAGTCTACCAGAAAACTTTGAAAAGGTTTTAAAAGACAGAAATAAAGAAGCCTCATTGTCAAGTTGGGCTATTAGATTTGCGGCTAGTCTAGAAAATGTATTCATGGTTTTATCTGGCATGTCAGCACTGCAGCATATGGAAGATAACCTTTCTTATATGAAAGATTTTATTGCTTTAACAGAAGAAGAAAAAAATGTTGTCCTAGAAATTGGAGAAGCTATTAGAAACTATACAGTTATTGCCTGTACAAAATGTAAATACTGTGAAAACAACTGCCCAATGGGTATAGCTATTGCTCATTATTTTGAACTTTATAACGATTATCATCGTTATGGCAAAGCATTCTTGAATACAGCAATAAGAAGATATAATAGAGCATCAACCGATAAAGCTAAAGCTAGTGAATGCATCCACTGTGGTGCTTGTGAAGAGGTATGTCCTCAACATTTGCAAATCAGGGAATTACTTGAAAAAGTAGCAGAAAGCTTCGAATAATAAGAAAAACTGTAGAAAACTACAGTTTTTATAGGTTTACCATTTATTATGCTATTATTAATGTCGATTATTTCTTCTAGAAGAAACTATCGAAATATATCTTAGTAAAGTCAATATAACTGATAATAATGAAACAAAGTAAGTCAATGCTGCAGCATCTAACACTTTTTTCCCGGCTCTTTTTTCCACGTTAGTATAGATGCCTAATTCATCTACCAGTTTCAGAGCTCTTTTTGAAGCATCAATCTCTATTGGTAAAGTTATTAAATGAAATAAAACAATGACAGAAAATAATATAATTCCAAATTCAATTAAATTTAAAAATTCAAAAGTTAAACCTAAGAAAATAGCGACATATGAAAAGAAACTGACAAAATTAGCTACTGGAACCATCTTGGTTCTAATAATAACTGGCATGTATCCTTCAACGTGTTGAATAGCATGTCCACATTCGTGAGCAGCAATTGCCACTGAAGCAATAGAACTGACATTATAAACTTCTTCAGAAAGTGAAAGTGTTTTAGTAGATGGATTATAGTTATCAGTTAAGTTTCCTGGTATAGAAACAATTTTTACATCTGAAATATTTTGATTTCTTAAAATAGCATTAGCAGTAATTGTTCCATTGTAGTTGCTAGCAACGGCATGTTTTATATATTCATTATATCTTGATTTAATAAGAAAAGAAGAAAACAATGATATAGCTAATAATGCTAGGGCCGCGTAATAATACCACATATAATATACCTCCATTGTTATAATAACACTTTTTATAAAAAACTAAAATATAAGAGTTTATAGTCTTTGTAGGTAAACGCTTACAAGTGATTTTGTATGAAAAAATTTACAAAAAAATGAAAAAAATATGAAAATTGTGAAATATATGTGAAGAAATTCTTGAAATTTATTCATTAAAGCATTATTATATATACATTATCCTAGATTTAGGGAAGGAGAGAGATTTATGAAAAAATTTATTACTTTATTATTGGTATCATTATTAGCTCTTTCAACCTTAGCAGGTTGTAATAATGGTGGCAAAAAGGATGAACCCAAAACAATTAAAATAGGTGCATCAGGCCCATTGACAGGAGGCGCAGCAATTTATGGACAAGCAGTTAAAAATGGCGCAATGTTAGCTATTGCAGAAATAAATGCTAAAAATGGATTACAGCTTGATTTTAAAATGGAAGATGATGAAGCTGATTCAACAAAAGCTGACACAGCATATGATGTCTTATTAGACTGGGGTATGCAAGTTAGTTTATTTACCGTTACTTCTGGTGCAGGAACTGGTGTAGCTCCTAGATATGATGAAGACCATATCTTTGCTTTAACACCATCTGGAAGTGCAACTACTTTGGTATATAGTGATACTAAGGTTTATGAAACCACATTCCAAATGTGTTTCTCAGATCCTAACCAAGGTGTTGGTGCTGCTGATTATATTAAAGACCACAATCTTGGAACTAAAGTAGCAATCATCTACAAGAGTGATTGTGTATACTCAACTGGTATTATGCAAAAGTTTGTTGCTAGAGCAGATGAAATTGGTTTAGAGATTGTATTCCAAGGTGCGTTTGATGATTCAAGTGCTACTGATTTCACAACACAGTTGCAGGGTGCAAAAGCTGCTGGTGCAGATTTATTATTCTTACCTATTTATTATGAACCAGCATCTTCAATTTTAAAACAAGCATCTGATATGGGTTATGCTCCAATCTTCTTTGGAGTTGATGGCATGGATGGAATCTTAACTATGAAAGGTTTTGATACTTCATTAGCTGAAGGTGTATACTTATTAACACCATTTGCAGCTGATGCAACAGATGATTTAACTGTACATTTCGTTACAGAATATCAAAAAGCTTATGGCGAAATCCCTAACCAATTTGCAGCTGATGCTTATGATGCAGTTTATGCATTATATAAGGCTTTAGTAGCTGGTAATGTTACATATGATATGAATGCTAAGACAATCGCTGATATCATGATTGCTCAATTTACGACAATGACATTTGATGGTGTAACAGGAACTAATGTTACTTGGTCAGCTAATGGTGAAGTTAGTAAAGCACCAAAAGCTGTTGTTATCACAAATGGCGTTTATGTCAATGCTGAATAATTAATAAATTATTTTAATAAAAATTAAAGGTTGCCTGAAAGCATGGCAACCTTTAAATGTATTTGAAAATATTAGAAAAGGAGATGAGATTATGGCATTTCTATCATATTTAATTAGCGGAATGGGTTTAGGAAGTGTCTATGCAATTATTGCCTTAGGTTACACGATGGTATATGGAATTGCAAAGATGCTTAATTTTGCTCATGGAGATGTAATCATGATAGGTGCTTACACTGCATTTTATTGTTTAACAGTGTTTAAATTATCAACTTTTGCTAGTATTGTAATCACTGTTGTGTTGTGTACAGTTTTAGGTATCTTAATTGAAAGACTGGCTTATAGACCATTGAGAAAAGCTTCTTCTTTAGCGGTACTAATTACTGCAATAGGTGTAAGTTATTTCTTACAAAATTTAGCTCAGATTTTGTTTGGCACTGATCCTAAGGTTTTTCCAGAATTGATGAGAAACTCAACATTCGCATTGTTTGATGAACAATTAACACTGTCGTTTAAAACATTACTTACGATTATTGTTTGTATTTTAATTATGATATTTTTAATTGTTTTTGTTAATAAAACCAAAACAGGAAAAGCCATGAGAGCTTGTTCTCAGGATAAAGAAGCTGCTCAATTAATGGGAATTAATGTTGATAATACTATTTCAATTACTTTTGCAATTGGCTCAGGATTAGCAGCTATTGCAGCAATTTTATTATGTATAACATATTCAACATTTACTCCAACATTAGGTTCTATGCCAGGGATTAAAGCTTTTACTGCTGCAGTATTTGGTGGGATAGGTTCAATACCAGGTGCATTTATTGGTGGTCTATTATTAGGTATTATTGAAACACTTACAAAAGCCTATTTGTCTACGCAATTATCGGATGCGATTGTTTTTATGGTTTTAATTATTGTCTTATTAATTAAACCTAGTGGTTTATTAGGAAAACGTATTCATGAAAAAGTATAGGAGGTCATTATGAAAAAAATGTGCGAAAAAATATTCGATAAAAAACATATCTCCCGTACAATTTCATACTTAGTTGTTATTGCTGGATTTATTATTATCCAGTTAATGATGAATACGGTTGGTATAAAAAGTTTATTTAGATCATTATTAGTACCTACATGCTGTTATATAGTAGCAGCATTGTCACTTAACTTAGTTGTGGGTGTTTCAGGTGAACTATCGCTTGGTCATTCTGGTTTTATGTCAGTTGGAGCTTTTGTAGGCATTATCATTAGTGGTTTGTTAGAGCCTTATTTAGCAATAAATTGGCTGAGATTATTAATTGCAATGTTTGTTGGTGGTCTTGTTGCAGGTATAGTTGGTTTATTTATATCAGTACCAGTGTTAAAATTACAGGGTGATTATCTGGCAATTGTAACTTTAGCTTTTTGTCAAATTATCAAAAGTTTATTGAATAATATATATTTGGGTGTTGCCAACAATGGTTTACATTTCAGTTTTATTCAAAATAAGGTTGTTCTAAGTAATGGTGGAAGAATGTTATTATCTGGACCAATGGGAGCAACAGCAACTACGCGAATAGCAACATTTACAGCTGGATTTCTGTTGATTTTATTTTCTCTGTTAATAATATATAACTTGACATATTCTCGTTTTGGTCGAACTATTATGGCTGCTAGAGATAATAGAATTGCAGCTGAATCAGTTGGAATTCATATTAGAAATACCAAAATGTTGGCTTTTGTCATTTCAGCAATCTTAGCAGGAATGTCTGGCGCTTTGTTTGGTTTAAATTATTCTACTTTACAGCCAGCAAAATTTGATTTTAATTTATCTATTTTAATACTTGTCTATGTAGTTTTAGGTGGTCTTGGAAATATGACAGGTACAATTTTTGCTACGATTATTCTATATGTTTTACCAGAATTATTAAGAGGACTTCAAGATTATAGAATATTGATTTACTCTATAATTTTAATTTTGATTATGTTAGTTACTAATAATCAAAATTTAAAAGAAAAAGTTGAGACTTTAATTATGAAAATTAAAACTAGGTTTTTAAAGAAGGGAAGTGCTGCAAATGACTAAATTAGTGCAATATCCAAGTGGTGCTTATGTTTTAGAAAGAGATATATATAGCACACCTGTTTTAGAAACTTATCATCTAGGTATCGACTTTGGTGGACTAAGTGCAGTTAATAATTTTAATATTATAGTTGGTCCAACTGAAATTTCCGGTTTAATTGGGCCAAATGGAGCTGGTAAAACAACAGTCTTTAATCTTCTTACCAAAGTTTATCAACCATCAAAGGGAACAATTTTAGTAAATGGTCATGATACTAGTAAAATGACAACTGTTGATGTAAATAAAGCAGGAGTGGCTAGAACTTTTCAGAATATTAGATTATTTGAAAAGATGAGTGTGGTGGATAATGTTAAGGTGGCAATGAATAATTCAATGCACTACAATCCACTAAGCGCAATATTTAGAACTCCAAAATATTACAGAGAAGAAAAAAGAATTCATCAAGAAGCTTTAGAATTATTAGATATTTTTAATATGTCAGATTTAGCTGAAACTGAAGCTGGATCACTTCCTTATGGAGCACAAAGAAGGCTAGAAATTGTTCGAGCATTAGCCACAAAACCATCATTGTTACTATTAGATGAACCAGCAGCCGGAATGAATCCTAATGAAACTAAAGAACTAATGGAAACAATTCGAAATATTAGAGATAAATTTAATATTGCGATTATCTTAATTGAACATGATATGTCTTTGGTTATGAATATTTGTGAAGGTATTGCAGTATTGAATTATGGCAGAATTATAGCAAAGGGAACACCTAAAGACATTCAAAACAATCCAGTTGTTATTGAAGCTTATTTAGGTAAACCTGAACAGGAGGACTAAGTATGGCATTATTAGAAGTAAATGATATCAACGTTTATTATGGTTCTATCCATGCGATAAAATCAGTTTCTTTTGAAGTTAATGAAGGAGAAATTATTTCTTTAATTGGTGCCAATGGTGCTGGGAAATCGACGATTTTACAAACGATTTCTGGTCTATTGAAAAGCACTACGGGTAGTATAATCTTTGATGGCAAAGATATAACTCAAACACCAGCACATAAAATTGTTTATCTTGGTTTAGCTCAATGTTGTGAAGGCAGAAGAATATTTCAACAGATGACAGTTTTGGAAAATCTGGAAATGGGTGCTTATTCTCAACCTGATTCAACAATAAGGGAAAATTTGGAAAGAGTTTTTGAAAGATTTCCCCGTTTAAAAGAAAGAAGAAGACAAATAGCTGGAACATTGTCTGGTGGTGAACAACAGATGCTGGCAATGGGTAGAGCAATGATGAGTAATCCTAAAATACTACTTTTAGATGAACCATCAATGGGCTTGTCACCAATTTTAGTTGATGAGATATTTGATATTATCAAAACATTAAATCAGCACGGAACTACTATTCTTCTAGTTGAACAAAATGCTCAAAAAGCTTTGAAAATTACAGATAGAGGCTATGTGCTTGAAACAGGAAGAATTGTAAAAAGTGCGAAAGGGAAAGAACTTTTAGATGATGATGATGTCAAAAAAGCATATTTAGGCGGATAAATTTGTAAAAACCGAAATGTAAAAAAGATGAATTTTGTTGAATTCATTTTTTTATTAGATACAATGAAACAAATCCAGCAGGGTATTTTTATAATCATAAACTTGATATTTATGATGCTTTTACAAAAAATTATAATGTGTACTGTGATCCTATGAAAAATTGTTTGGTTATTAAGTATGCTGGAGAATTAGTTCAGTTTTATCAATATAAATAAAAAAATAAAGATGAATTGCTATTGTAATTCATCTTTTTTATTAGGTATAATTGAATAAAGACATGGAGGACAATAAATGAAACGAATAATAAGTTTATTTTTAGTTGTTTTATTACTAGTTATAGGTGTATCAGGATGTAATGTTGGAACTGATAAACCAAGTAAGAGTTTTAATCAACAGGAATTGTGGGAATATTTGGGTAAACATCCACGATATTTATCTAAGTATGGTGCTGATGATTGTGCACTTGTTTTTGATAATGGTGATGATTTAACATTCGATTATTCAGTTTACATGGGAGAAGAATATAATTTTTATTTCACTGAATTGAAAAGTTTTGAAGTAGAAAATGACAAATTATATAAGCTTGAGTATGAGAATCCTTATCCAGAACATTTTGAAAAAGCAATTTTCTATATTGACTGTAGTTCAGAAAATGAAAACGCATTCTATTTTGGAATGTACTATGGTGGTTCTTTGGATTATGTTGAAGTATTTGCAGATATAGGATTAACAGCAGATGAATTATTTAAGGCTCTTAATAAATATGAAAGATGGGTTGATGTAGATGCAGATATGTACGGAGGATATTTTGTTGCAGTATCTGATAAAGATCAATTTGCTTTTGGTATCATGAATAGTGGTTTTGGTATTATTGGAACTATTTCTAATGTTGCTTATCATGGATATATGCACTATACCTTAACAGTTGATTATCCAGGGTATGAAGGAGATGAAATGACAGATCCTTATGACCCTTATACCGAAGATTACTATATGTACTTTAATCCTCACTTTGAAGAATTGATTATAGAACTTTATGAGGAAGTAGTAGAGTTTGCTCCAGAAATAGGTTTAACAGATGATGAATTATTTGCAGCATTAAGCAAGTATGACATTTGGATAGAAGTAGGTGCTGATTTATATGGAGGATACTTTATAAAAGCGTATGAAAAGAATAAACTTGAATTAGGTCTTTTAAATAGTGGCTTCTGGATTCAAGGCACTATCTCTGATATTGAATATAATGGACAAATGACTTATACCTTAACAGTTGACTATCCAGGATATGAAGGAGATGAAATGACAGATCCTTATGACCCTTATACTGTAGATTATATTGTTTACTATAATCCAAATACTGAAATTTTAATAATTAATCTTTATGATGAGACGGTGGAGTTTGCTCCAGACGTGGGGTTAAATTTTGACCAAGTAGTAAATGAACTAAGCAAATATGTTACCTGGTTAGCAACTGAAGATTCGCCAAGGGAATATTTCATCAGAGTATATGATAAAGATACTTTTGAATTGGGTCTTTCACAAAGTGGTTTTTGGATTAAAGGAACTATCGCTGATATTAAGTATCATGGACAAATGACTTACACTTTAACAGTGGATTTCCCTGGTTATGAAGGTGATGAAATGACAGACCCTTATGATGCATATACAATGGAATACACTATGTATTTTTATCCAACTCATGATATATTAATTATGGAACTTTATGAGGAAATAATTGAATTTGCTCCTGATAAAAGTTAAATAAAAAGGGAAGAAAAAGATGTGATTAATGAACTGAACCTTTTTGTTGAACACTTCAGTTTAAGCATTTAATACTAAATTATTGGAATGATTCCTACACTGTAAGAGAGTCATTCCTTTTAATTTGATTTTGATTTCATGATTTTTGTTTGTGCAACTTTTGAGTTTTAACCCTTTTAAAATTCTTTTTAATCATAGTATACAAAAGTTGAATTAACATAGCTTTTAAGTTTTTCTTTTTCTAAAATTAAATATTTTCTTTTGTCTTTCTTTAAAATGCCTTTTTCACAAAAGGAGGAAATGACTCTTTGTAAGTGTCTATAACTTACACCAATTATCTCACTTGTTGAAATTAAACTATTATTAAAAATATTATCTTGTTGATTTTGTAGTATGAAAGAAGCTAAACGGTTTTCAGCATTGGTACTTAAATAAAAGGCATAACTCTTATTAGCATTTTTTAAACGATCAGATAAAATCTTGCACATATGTCTTAAAAAATCGATATCATTCATCAACAAATCCCGATAATTATTTAAATTTATTGCTAAACAATAGGTGGGAATTAAAGCTTTAACACTATTATCTGGTATTTCATTCCAAATTGCAGAAGCTTCTCCAAATACTTTAAAGGCATTGGTTGAACCAAAAATAATAGTATTTCCTGTTTCACTAATAGAAGAGTAGACAACTTTACCTTTAACCATAAATAAAATATAAGGTGAAAGTTCTCCTTCTTTGATTAAATATTCATTTTTGTCAAAATAAAGTAATTCGGTATATTTGACAAAATCATGTTTAAAATAATCCCGATAATTAGTTTTTTTGATATAATAGTCAATAATACCTTTATCATATATTTTTATCATATTATTATTTTACCATAAATTTACTATAAATATGACATTTGTCATATAATTTTCTTCGTTTCAAAAGTATTATAAAGTTGAGTATGGTCTACAAGGAGGAGACATGATGAAAAAATTTATTATTTTATTAATTTCTGCAATGATGGTCTTATCATTAGCAGCTTGTGGCGACAAGACAGGTAAGGAAGACAACAATGATAATCCATATGCTGATTATAAGGTTGCTATGATATCTGACACTGTTGGAACAGATCAATTCATTTTGCAAGCGAAAAATCGTTTAGAAGCATTAGCTGCTGAATATGGTTTCCATCACACCATTATTGAATGTTCAAATACTGATGACTGGCAACAAAAATCACGTAATGCATGTGAAGCTGGTTATGATTTAATTGTTGGTGTAGGATGGGTTGCAGCTGCTCCATTATCTCAATTAGCTGATGAATTCCCAGATGTTGAATTTGGAGTCATTGATACAGTTGCAGCTAATGAACGAATTATGAGTATTAACTTTAATACTACTGATGGTTGTTATGTTCTTGGCGTAATGGTTGCTACTGCATTTCCTGATGATACAGTATTTGGCTATATTGGCAACTTCCAACAACAATCTAACTTTGAATACAAATATGGTTTTATGGAAGGTGTTAAATCAGTTAATCCAGATGCTAAATTTATAACTGCTTATGCTGATACATATAGTGATACTCAAGCTACATACAATAAAGCGGTAGAAGTTGCAGCTGCTTTAGGTGATAATGGACATTTCATTATGGGTTCAGTCGCAAACAGTGCAAATGCTGGTATTTATCAATATGCATTAGAACGTGGTGAAACAGGAAATAAAATCTATACTTCAGGTTTATCTGTTGACCAAACTACTGCTGATAATCCTTACATTTTAACAGGATTAACTAAAAATACAGCGATTGCTATGGAAACAATCGTCAAAGACTTCTTAGAAGATGGTAAAATCACACCTGGCAAAACAACTTTAGGTGTTAATGAAGATGCATTCTGCGTTGTTGGTGTTAACTTTGAAGCTAACTATCTAAATGCTGAAATCATGACTAAAGAAGTAATTGATGCTGGCAAAAAAGCTGCTCAAGACTTAAAAGATGGTAAAGTTGAATTACCGTATGTAATGGAAGACGACTACAAAGAGTAATTTAAAAACAATAGATGTGTGAGTAATTCTCACACATCTATTTAAAGGGTTGATTATTGAAAAATAATCAATTTTTATTTAAGGGGTATAAGATGGAAAAAGTATTAGAAATGAAAAATATTGTCAAAACCTATGGTAGAGTAGTAGCAAATGATGATATTAGCATTGACTTAAGAAAAGGTGAGATATTAGCTATTGTTGGTGAAAATGGTGCTGGCAAATCAACACTTATGAAGATTTTGTATGGCTTAGAAAAAGCTGACAGTGGTGAAATTTTTTTGCATGGTAAACCAGTTAAAATTACCTCACCTTCAGTAGCTATGGATTTACAAATAGGAATGGTTCAGCAGCATTTTATGTTATTTGGGCCAATGACAGTTACAGAAAACATTGTTTATAATAATGAAATATCTAAATATAGCTTTTTTGACAAAAAGAAAAATGAAGAAAAAGTAGCAGAATTATCTGAAAGATATGGTTTGAAAGTTGATCCAACTGCAATTGTGGATAATTGTCCTGTAGGAACACAACAAAGAATCGAAATTTTAAAGACACTATATCAAAACGCTGATATTATCATTTTTGATGAACCTAGTGCGGTTTTAACACCAAATGAAGTTGATGATTTACTTGATACAATGAAAAACTTAGCTGCAGCAGGGAAAAGTTTAATAATCATTACTCATAAACTTAATGAGGTAATGTATGTTGCAGACAGAGTAGTTGTTTTAAGAGCTGGTAAATTAATTGATGTGGTTAATAAGAAAGACACTTCAATTGAGCAATTATCATATATGATGATAGGTAGACAAGTAGCAAACCTTGAAATCGTAGAACATGATTCAAATGAAACTTTATTAAAAGTAGAAAACTTGACACTTGGATCAGAGTTAGGAAAGAAAGTTTTGGATAATGTCAATCTCTATGTTAATGCTGGAGAAATTGTTGGAATTGCTGGAGTAAGTGGCAATGGTCAAACTGAACTTGTTCGTTGTATTAGTGGACTTGAAAGAAACTATCAAGGAAAAGTAACAGTTAATGGCAGTGATGTGTCAAACTTTGATGTTGCTGCAATAAGAAAAGCAGGATTGTCACATATTCCAGAAGATCGATATATGTGGGGTAGTGCCAGAGAAGCTACTATCTCAGATAATATTTTAATGGGTGAAGAAGATTCTATTAGATTCAGCAAAAACGGTATCTTGAAACAAAAGGAGATTGATGGTTATGCTGATAAACTGATTGGAGAATACTCAATTAAAGTTGACAATAATAAGCAAAAAATAAAGGAACTATCAGGTGGTAATGCCCAAAAGGTAATTACTGCTAGAGAAGTAGAAAGAGACTGTCCATTTACTATAGCTTGTGAACCGACAAGAGGTATTGATATTGGTGCTATGGAATTTGTTCATGAAAGATTAGTCGCAAAACGTGATAAATATGGTGGAATATTATTAGTCACATCTGAATTAAGTGAAATCATGAAACTATGTGACAGAATTTATGTTATGTACAACGGTTCAATCAATTATGAGTTTAAAAATGAAGATATTGATGACCATAAATTAGGAGTCTTAATGCTAGGAGGAAAAGTCGATGAAAACAAAGTTGTCAATTAAAAATTTCTTCCATCGTTTTGATGATATTTCTTATTCACTTATTGCGGTAGTGATAGGATTAATTGTTGGAGCGATTATTATGGCATTAACTGGTTTTGATCCAATTGAAGGTATAGTTGGGTTAATAAAAGGTGGTTTTTTATCGCCATATGCTATTGCCTCAACATTTACTAGAGCTACACCAATAATTTTTGCAGGCTTATCTGCTGCTTTAGCTTGGGGAAGCGGATATTCTTCAATGGGGGCTCAAGGTCAAATGATTATGGGAGCGATTACTGCAGCTATTGTTGCTCCATTAATAAAAGGACCAGCAATTTTAGTAGTAATTGTCACATTATTGGCGAGCATGCTGGCTGGAGCGTTATATTCACTGTTATCAGCTTATATTTCAGCCAAATTTGATGCGTATTTATTGATCATCACATTGATGTTTAATTATGTTGCCGATTATTTTGCTTCTTATTTAACCAATTATGTTTTCTTAGATCCATATGCTTTAGATAAATTAGCAATTCAAACACAACTAATTGAAAATGGAACAATTCCGAGAATTTTCAGTAGATATACAACGCATTATGGTTTTATTATTGCGTTATTATGTGTGGCAATTGTTGCCTTTATAATCAATAAAACAAGCTTTGGCTATAAAGCGAGAATGAGTGGGTTAAATCCAAACTTTGCAGAATATGGTGGTATTCAATCTAGAAAGACAATGTATAAAGTATTGCTTTTATCAGGTGCTTTAGCAGGTCTTGGTGGAGCACTAGAAGTATTGGGAAGCAAGTTTAGATATGTTGATAAAATGATTACTTCACCTGGTTATTCATGGAGTGGTATTACTGCTTCGCTGATGAGTAACTATAGTGCAGTAGGTGTTTTAATCAGTTCAATTTTTTTAGCTGGCATTACTGTTGGTGGTTCAAGTATCGAATTATTAATGTCGATACCATCAGAAATTACTTTAATTATTCAAGGTATTATTACGATGTTAGTAACAGCTAAGTTTGTAATCAAATTGCCTAAATTTAAAAAGAAAGAAGGTGACAAAGATGATATTTAATTTTGAGTATATCAGTGCCATAATTTCTTCAACTTTAAGAATGGTATCTCCAATTTTACTTTGTTCACTGGCAGCAGCTTTATGCTCAAAAACTGGTGTATTTAATATCGCGATGGAAGGATGTATGATGATTAGTGCTTTCTTTGCCATAGTTGTTAACTACTTTTCAGGTGGAAGTATAATACTTTCAGTTTTAGCAGCAGTTGCTTCTTCAATGGTTGTTTCTGCTTTATTAGCTTTCTTTATTATTAAGTTAAAGGCTTCACCTGTTGTTGTAGGCATGTCCATAAATACTGCAAGTAGTGCTGTCACAACCTTCTTTATGTATATCTTTTTCAAAACTAAAGGCTTGTTCCAACATCCTGATTTAGTGGGTCTTAAAAAGATTACGCCATTTTTCGCTGAAGCTTTTCCAGAATTAGCCCAGATGTTTTTTGGCTTAACTTTTATTGATTATCTTTCTTGGATACTAGTAATAGTTATTTATATTTTCTTATATAAAACAGTTTTAGGTTATAGATTAAGAGCAATAGGTATCAATCAAGAAGCAGCTAAATCTTTAGGAACACCAGTAGAAAAATATCAATTTATAACAATGACTCTTTCAGGCGTTTTATGTGGTTTAGCAGGAGTTTTATTATCAATGGGTTCTGTTACCTTATTTATCCAAAATATCGCTAGTGGTAAGGGATATATTGCTATGACAGCGAATAATTTAGGTAAGTCTCACCCTATTGGTGTATTTTTAGCTTCACTATTCTTTGGAGTATCCCAGTCTGTGGGAAGTTTCTTGCAACAGACACAATTGAAAGGTCAAATTACAGCTTCTATTCCATATGTAGCGACAATTTTAGCAACTATCTTTGAATCAATCAGGTATAAACGATTAAAAGAAAAGAGAATAAAAGAATCTATGAAATTAGGTAATTAATATGAAATTTTTACATATTTCAGATTTACATTATTCAAATGATTATCAAAATAAAGGTGGTTCGTTTAATCAAGTTTATACTAAAATGACTAATCCGTTGATTCAACTAAAATCCGTAATCAACCAAAATGAGAAATATGATTTTATTCTTGTTACAGGTGATATCTGTGAGTATGGAACAGTCCAAGAGTATAAAGAAGTAAAAAGTTACTTAGAAAAATTATTTAATTGTCCAGTTATAGGAACTGCTGGAAATCATGATAATATTGATAACTTTGAAAAAGGTTTTAATGCTTTATTTTATGTAAAAGAAGTAGAAAAATTAAAGATTATTTCTTTTAATAGTGCAGATAAAGAAAACGATGATGGCATGATAAATGAAGAAACCATATTGAAACTTAAAAAAGAATTAGCAAAAGAAACAGATAAAAAAATACTTTTAATTACCCATCATCACTTATTGGAAGAGCAGTTTGTAATGAAAACAGCTATAAATTCTGATAAAGTAAAGGAAATAATAAAACAAAGTAATACGATAGCCATCTTTACAGGACATACCCATCATTTTTATGTAAATAGTTTAGATAACAAAGCATATTTTACCACAGGAAGTTTATCATTTGTAGTTGAAAACGAAAACGAAATACTAAATGTTTACCAACAACCATTGGTAAATGAGTACAAATTAACGGATAAAGCTATTATTTGTCGTCCTTTAAAACATAAAGAAAAATTATTATTAGTTTCTGATTTAAAAGTTTAAATTTATAAAGCGAGAATTTACTCGCTTTGTTTTTATTTAAGCATGAAAAAGACTAACTTTTGATGAAAGTTAGTCTTAATTTTATTACCAGCTATTTGCTTTCATGACATTGAAATATTTTATATTTATTTTGGAAGGGTAGTATTAACTAGATTGTTTTGTTGATACTAAACATAAAATATATATCATTAAAAGAAAGCAAATTATAACTTTAAGTTTTTCTTCAGATTAAGAAATTAATCTTGCGATTAATCCCATGACAATTCCCCACAGTGAGAAGTCTTGGCCACCATACACTAACATCCAAGGTTGGATTGTATTGTTGAAGAAGTATGCGCCAAAACCTACTAAGAATACCATTACGATACCTGCAACTGCAGAACCAATGATACATCCTCTAACACCACCGGTAGCATTAGCAATAATTGCAGCAGTACCGATTTCAAAGAAACAAGTAAATGTTAATGGAATAACAACTGTTGGGAACATTCCAGCAGTTAATAAAATTGTAATTGTTGAAGTAATCATCGCAGTGATGAAACCGATAATTAATGCATTAGGTGCATATCCAAAGATAATTGGACAGTCAAGTGCAGGAATAGCTCCAGGAACAACCTTTTCAGCAATACCTTTAAATGCAGGAACGATTTCAGCAATTAACATACGAACACCTTGCATCATGATAGTTACACCAACACCAAATTTAATTGCATGTGTAAAGATATAAGTGAATATACCAGTTGCACCACCAGCATAACCCCAAACTTCACCAGGGTTTAAACCATTAACTTTTAAAATAATAGCCATAACAATGTAAGTTAGTGCCATAACAATTGTACCTGTGATAGAAACTTCTCTTAAGAATCCCAAACTTGCAGGAATATTTAATTCTTCAGTTGATTTAGATTTATCACCAACAAATTTTGCTAGATAACCAGCAATTAATGATAAAGCAGTAGTTGGATGCCCAATTGTAAATGAATCATCACCAGTAACTTCTTTAACTAATGGTCTCATTAAGTTTGGTGAAACAATCATATATACAGCTGTAAACACTGCAGCTAAACCAATTAGTTTACTTCCAGTTAGACCAGCATCTACCCCAGCAGCAATAAAGACAAATGGGAACCAATATAACATATGAGCTGTTAAGAAAACTGATTTCCATTTTGTAAATCTTGCAAATAATAAGTTAACAGCGAAAGCGACCAGCATAACGATACCAATTTGAGTACCGTATGTCCCACCAATATCGACTGTTGCTGGAGGAGCAGCAGCTTCTGGCATCAATACATTAAATGCAGCAGCAATACCACTGATAGATTCACCAGCAATAATACCAGTACCAGCATTTAATACAAAGAAACCGATAGCTGTCATAGCTGTACCACGAATGACTTCTGCCCAATCTTTCTTTTGAATAATTAACCCAATAGCGGCAACAAGTGCTAAGAAAATAGCTCCTTGGCCAAATATTTCGTTAATAATAAAATTAAAAATAGCCATAAATTATTTCCTTTCTATTTTTTTTACAGTTCTTGTAAATAAGCTAAAACTTTCTCTTCAACTTCTTTTTTGTTCATGAAATTGTTTAAGATAACCACTGGAACTTTAGCACGCTCAGTAATTCTAGCTCCTAATTCTTTTGAAGTAAAAATTACATTGCATTCATTTGCAGTACATGTTGTGATATCACCACAAAAAACATCTACTTCATATCCATGTTCCTTGGCAATCTTTTCAATGTTCATTTTCAACATCATTGAAGATCCAACTCCAAAACCACAAACGGCTTGAATTTTTGGTTTCATACTATCCCCCCCTTCTTTTTTATCCGTTAATTAAAACAGATATATCTTCCAATGTTTTACATTGAATGATTTTTTCAATTAAATGTTCATCTTCAAACATTTTTTCACCGATTTTTGATAAACGTTCAACGTGTTGATGATGATCAGTACAAGCAAGGCAAATAATGACTCTAACAGGGTCATTATCACTGCCAAATATTATATCATTATCAAAGACAACTAATGACATATCGCTTTTTATAACAGCTTCACTAGGTCTAGAATGTGCTAAAGCAAAACCAGGGCTTAAAACAATGTAAGGTCCATATTCTAAAACACTATCAATACACGCTTGGGTGTATTCGCTAGTAATTGAACCACTGTCTACCAAAACATTACAGGTGATTGTAAGTGCTTGCTGCCAGTCTTTGGCAGTTTGGTTCATTTTGATGTTTTTTATATTTATGTTTTCCATTGAGCCTCCTAAATTTTTTAGAGATTTAATAAATCTATTTTTGATTTATGTTGATTTAAATTTTCCTTCTTTGCCTTAATTATATGATAAGTTAGCCAAAAAGAAAATGGTGAGTTTTTTCAATTGTTATTTATGCCTCTTAATAAAAAATATGCAGTTAATAAATTTTAAGCTTATCACTTAATATTTAAAGAATCTTTTTTGTTTTTTATAATTAAAAATAAACAGATGAAAATTATAATAGAAACTATTAAAATTGCACAATTCATAAAAAATATTTCTGGTAAGATTACAATTATTTCATCATATCTAGGATCAAATAACCAATTGGTTTTACCAGGGAAAAAGATTTGATGAAAAATAGTGAAAGTTCTACTGAAATTTGGCAAAGTAAATAAAACAATAATGATAAATATTATTAGTAAAATTGTTGCAGCATAATAACTATTTTTATGTCCATTAAACCTGTAGGGGGTAATATTTCTTTTTTTAAGAAATCTTGGAATTATTATGATATTTAAAGTAGAGAATAATAGTAGTGTTAAATTTAAAATAAATAGGTTTTTTACATCAATAAAATGACTCATGCCTTCAGTAGAATATTTCAAAGTCCCAGTTGAAAAGGTATTGGTTAATCCAAGACAGAAGTTCATCATTTCATCATAGGCATTTTTAATTGTCTGATAATCAAGTCCAGTTTTATTTGTTAAATCTAAAATATCGATATGAAAATAATAGAATGGTCTAAATAAAATAGGTATGGATACAGAAAAAGTAATGATAAATATTATCATCATGATAATCATATAAATTGAAAGAGTTTTGCTTTTTTTCATACAACATACCTTCTACTAGTTAATTATAAACCATTATCTATTAAAAAAATAATGTATTTGTGTTAAAATTAAATAGTTATTAAAGAGAGGTAAAAAAAGAAATGGCTAAAGAAGTGTTTAGTATGGATTTCAACGGTAAAGAAATAACTGTTGAAACAGGGGAATTAGCCAAACAGGCAAGTGGTGCCGTATTAGTAAGATATGGAGATACAGTTGTTTTGTCTACAGCATGCGCATCTAATGTCGCAAAAGATACAGATTTCTTCCCATTGACGGTAAGTTTTGAAGAAAAATTGTATTCTGTTGGAAAGATTCCTGGAGGATTTTTAAGAAGAGAGGGTAGACCTAGCGAACACGCTACATTAACAGCACGTTTAATTGATAGACCAATTAGACCATTATTCGCTGAAGGTTTTAGAAATGAAGTTCAAGTGGTTAACACTGCAATGAGCTGTGATTATGACTATTCACCAGAAATGGCAGCTATGTTAGGAGCATCTTTAGCTCTATCAGTTTCTGATATTCCATTTGAAGGACCAATAGCTGGCGTTGTCGTTGGATATATTGATGGAGAATTTGTTATCAACCCAACTGTTGAAGAAACTGAAAAAAGTACATTATCTTTGACAATGGCCGGTAAAAAAGATGCCATTATGATGGTTGAGGCTGGAGCCAAAGAAGTAAGTGAACAACTGATGGTTGATGCTTTAGAATTTGGACAAATGCATATTGCCAAACTATGTGAGTTTCAAGAAGAAATTGTTGCTAAAGTTGGAAAAACAAAGATGGAAGTTGAATTATATGAAGTTCCTGCTGATTTGAAAAAAGAAATATACGATTATGTATATGACAGATTAAAAGCAGCTGTTTCAATTAAGGACAAACTAGAATGTTATCAAGCAATTGATGATTTAACAAATGAAACAGTGGAGTTTTTTGAAAATAAGGAATATGAAACTGAATCAATCAAGGATAAAACTTTAAAAATGGTTGGTGAAGTCTGTAATAATATTGTTTCTGATGAGGTTAGAAGATTAATCATTGAAGAAAAAATTAGACCAGATGGTAGAAGAGTAAATGAAATCAGACCATTAGATGCTCAAATTGATATTCTGCCAAGAGTACATGGTTCAGGTTTATTTACTAGGGGACAAACTCAAGTGTTATCAGCTACTACTTTAGGAGCATTGGGTGACAATCAAATTATTGATGATTTAACAGAAGTGGAAGAAAAACGTTTTATGCATCATTATAATTTCCCACCTTATTCAGTAGGTGAAGTAGGAAGAATGGGTAATCCAGGAAGAAGAGAAATTGGTCATGGTGCACTTGGTGAAAGAGCATTAAAACATGTTTTACCATCTGAAGAAGAGTTCCCATATGCAATTAGAACAGTAGCTGAAGTATTAGAGTCAAATGGTTCTTCTTCACAAGCGTCTATTTGTGCTGGTTCGTTATCATTGATGGCAGCTGGTGTTCCAATTAAAGCTCCAGTAGCTGGAATTGCCATGGGCTTAGTAGAAGATGGTAAAAACTATACAATTTTAACAGACATTCAAGGCATGGAAGACCACTTTGGTGATATGGACTTTAAAGTTGCAGGCACTAGAGAAGGTATTACAGCATTACAAATGGATATCAAAGTTCAAGGTTTAAGTAAAGAAGTCTTAGCAGAGTCTATGGCTCAAGCAAAAGAAGCGAGATTACAAATTTTAGATGTAATGGATAAAACTATTGCTAAACCAAGAGAAAATGTTTCTAAATATGCTTTAAAGATTGCAATGTTAGAGATTCCAGCAGACAAGATTAGAGATGTAATTGGTACTGGCGGAAAAACTATTAATCAAATTATTGAAGCTAGTAATGGCACGAAAATTGATATTTCTGATGAAGGTAGAGTATTAATTTACCATGCTGATCAAGAAAGTATTGATATAGCAGTCAGGATGATTGAAGAAATCACAAGAGTGGCTAAGGTAGGAGAAATTTTCGAAGAAGCTGTTATTAATAGAATAGAGTCATATGGTATCTTTGTTGAACTGTTTGCTGGAACAGATGCTTTAGTTCACGTATCAGATTTAAGATGGGAAAGAGTAGATAAACCATCAAGTCTATATAAAATAGGTGATAAAGTGAAAGTTGTTGTTAAAACGGTTGATGAAAATGGTAAAGTTAGTGGTTCTATTAAAGATTTGCTGGAAAAACCTGAAAACTATCAAGAACCAATTAGAGATTATTCAAAGAATAAACTCTTTACTGGTAGAAGAACGGTCAAAAGACCTAAAAAAACAACTAAAAAAAGTGAATAACGAGATTTAAAGGACTGAAATTACAGTCCTTTACCATATTCATTGAATAAACATTGATTTTCACTTAAAATATAGATATAAATATAATCATTATAAATGATTACATTTATAAAATAGCGGAAAATATCTATTGAGAAAAATATGATACAATAGTCTAGGTGATACTTGATGAGAATGAGAAGAAAGCCATGGGCTAAAGAGATGATCAAACAAAGAACAGATTGTGTTATAAGTGATCCTACAACTTTAAAAAGTAACTGGAAAACTTTTGGATATGATACAATTGTTGTTGAAATAGGAGCTGGAAAAGGTGACTATTGGATTGGAATGGGTAAAAAAAATCCTAAAGAGTTATGGATTGCAATTGAAAAAAATATCGATGCTGCAGCAATGGCTTTAAAAAAGAGTATTGACTGTACAAAAGAAAATATGAAGTTTATTGTTGGAGATGCTGATAAAATCAATTTGTGGTTTGAAGATAATGAAGTGGATAGAATACATTTAAATTTTTCAGATCCATGGCCTAAAAAAGCTCATACAAAAAGAAGATTAACTTACGACACATTTTTAAATAGATATCAAAAAGTATTAAAAAAAGGTGGATGTATTATTATGAAAACAGACAACGCAAAACTTTTTGAGTATTCACTAGTTACTTTTTGTAAAAATAAATGGTCTTTAAAAGAAGTAAGTGTTGACTTTAGAAGAGAGACTAATGATGAAGATGTAATAACTGAATATGAAAATAACTTTATGCAATTAGGTCAACCAATTTATCGGGCAATCTTTCAAGTGCCAACTGGAGAAATTAATGATTAAGAAGATTTTCACATTATTTTTAGTTTTAATGGTTTTGTCAGGATGTGTAACTGATGAAGATGCTTTTTATAATGAATTAAATAGAGCGGTGAATAATGCTATTGATGAAAAAATTGATGATCACAGCTATAATAATTGTATAAAAAACTATTATTCATACTATTTGCCAAAAGGTATCGGAAAAGTTGATGGTGATGAAATTTCTAACAAATTTAATATTGATGGTAATATTGCTTCACTTTCACTAGATGTTACGGCTATAGTTAATGATGCAATTATTGTAACCGATGTATATTCTTTGCGCGATATAGGATCAGTAAAAAATCCTTTTTATACTAGAAGTGGTAGATTTTTAAATAGTTCTGGTGAAACAATTTTGTTTGATATATCAGTTTCAGAAACTAAAGATGGCTATTTTGTTTTAATTCAAACTTCAGAATTTATTTTTATTTCATTAATCAATAAAGGTGGATGTTCTAATACTATTCATGATATGCTGGTGCTACTTAGAAGTTGTAAAGTAGAAAAGAAAAAACTGATTTTAGATTATGCTTCAGACACATTAGTATCATATACTACAAGTATAATTACATTGTTTGAAAGTGTTGCTCCAGAAACTGGTTATTTTATTGATTATATTGATGACTGGAAAGATGATGGAACATTTATTATAATAGATTTAAATGAACAAGGTTCAATAGAACCAGATGAGGAAACGGTAGAAGAACAATCTGATTCAGATCAAATAAATTTAGAAGAGGGTGAGTAACTATGGCAGGTTTTTTTGAAAAATTAAAAAAGAGAGTTCGTGATTTTTTAATTGATGAAGTTGAAGTTGACGAACACGGAAATGAGAAAATTATTGAAAGTAGTATAGATGATAATTCTTCTTCAAGAATTGATGTAATTACTGGTAATTATATAGAAATTGAAGATAGTTTTGAAGATGATTTACTAGAAAAAGTCAAAAGTGAACCACTGACTAATGAACGACTATCTGAACAGACTGTGGAAAACCAAAAAGAAATAAAACAAGAGGAAAAAGAAATAAAAAAACACTCAATGTTTGTTGACTTAAATAATATGAAAAGTATTGAGTCGGAAAGAAAAGTTGAAGAAGGTAACGAAAAGCCTAAATCATCATATGTACCTCAGAGAGTTATTTCACAAATTTTTGGCAGTGACAAAGATAGTTATGCAATATCAATCAATAATCTTGAATATGATAGTGAAAAACCAAAAAGAAGTGTTATCGGCACAGTATTTTCACCAATTTTTGGCAGGGATAGAATTATAGAAGATACAATTGATGAAGTTGATGAAAAAATTGCTAATATGACAACGAGTGATTTTATTAGTGATTCTATTCAAAGCGAAAAAAAAGAAGAGGAAATTAATCCTGTATTTGATGAAGAAATGGAAGCACCTAAACCTTTATATACAAAACTAACGGTTGAAGAAAAATCTACAACTTATGTTGGAGAAAAACCAATTGATAATAGTACACTATTTGATACAGAAAGAGTAAATAAAGCATTAAATGAAGCTAAGGTAGCTTTTGATGAGATAGAAAAAGCTGCTAAACCAGTTGAAAACACTGCTTCATATGAAAATATAAGTTTATTTGATTAAAGAAAGAGTTAACAAGACTCTTTTTTATAAAATGTTTATGATAAGAAAACTTTTTGTTAAGGTTTAATATTATTAGTATTTAAGTAATTATAAATATCTTTTTTTGTGTTTAATAACTGGTTTTTTATTACCAAAGATAAAATTTTATTTAATTGAATTGAAATTTCTTCATCGATAAAACCAAATTTTTTAATATCATTACCATCAATAGCTAAATCTTTTAATTGATAAGGAAGATTATTTTCTTTGATATAATCCAGTGTTGAAAGACATAACTCATAATATGATTTATCGATATGTTCTACATAAAATTGAAATCTTAAAAGTTTAGCAAACATAGTTTTCCCCATTTTGTTTAAATTAAAGCGCATATCAATGTTGTCTAATGCAATTAGATGATAGTAATGTTCAATTAGAAAAGATGTTTCTTGATAGGTTTTGTTATCAGTTTTTAATCTTTTTAAGATGCTTTTATATTCTTCAACTGGTTGAAGAAAAATAGCCAAGATAATTGATTTATCTTTTTTTTCTTTAGAAAGATGTTTTAAGTTTTCAATAAATTTATATTCAGCAACATATTTAAACTCAGGAATAAAAATTTCTATAATTTCTTTATATAATGGAAGTACATTGTAGACATATTCTCCCATAAGTGTTTTTAGTAACTCAATGTATATTCTTTCGATTGATATATTTGAAAGTAAATGTTTTTTATCAAATATGGCCTTTTGTGTGTCTTTTTCGATTTTAAATCCTAAAGCACTTGCGAATCTGATTGCTCTTAATATTCTTAAAGCATCTTCTTCAAAACGGATATAAGGGTTACCAACACACCTTATCAGTTTGTTTTTTAAATCATTTTGACCATTATTAAAATCAATTAGTCCATCTTTATTATTGTATGCTAAAGCATTGATTGTAAAATCTCTTCGATTTAAATCATCTTTTAAATTTAAGGAGAATTTTACAGTTTCTGGTCTACGATAATCGATATAGTTTCCATCGATTCGATAGGTGGTTATTTCAAAATTTTCATTATCCAGCACTAAAGTAACAGTCCCATGCTTTAAACCTGTCTTAAATATTTTATGATTTTTAAATACTTCTAATACCTGATTAGGCGTTGCATTTGTATTGATGTCAAAATCACTTGGTTCACGACTTAAAAGAATGTCTCTGACACATCCTCCTACAATATTTGCCTCAAAACCTTGATTATTTAATGTTTTGATTATATATGTCAATTTCTCATTAAGTTGGTAATTCATACTTAAATTATATATGAAATATATTATTTATGTAAAAAAAAGAGAGAATTCTTTTCTCTCCTTCAGTTTAAATCTTAACATCAAAATCTTTTTTGCATTTAGGGCAACTAACAGTATGTTTGCCTTTAATATTTTTAATTCTTAAATTCTGTTTGCAATTAGGGCAAACTTTAAATCGATATTCTTTTCTTTCTTCAAATTTCCTTTTTTGCAGATTAATCCAACTTTTGAATTTTCTTTGATATTTCAAATAAATTTGATTTTCTTTATGTCTAGCTTGATGATTTTTAGAAAAAACTCGGTACATATTATAAAATAAAAGAATCGTTGTAAATAAATAAAGATATTTTGGTCTAAAAAATATTTGTATTATTAATAAAAAGTAAATAACGCTAGTCAAAAATCTATAAAAATGGTCAATACCATACCTTCCAGCTAATAATTTATGCATAAGACTAGAAAGATTGTATTTAAGTTTATGCCAATAATATTTTAAGTTGTCCATTTAAATCCTCCCATTAACAAAAGAAACATGGTAAAAAGTAACAGAATCGACTTCCACCACAGAAAACACAAAATAACTGCATTAATATATATGATATACACAACCTGTTACCTGAATATGGTTGTGAGAAACTCGAATATGAACTTCTATAACCACTTCTACTAGATTTAATTGCTTCTCTAGTTTGTTGATAGGTCATGTTAGTAGGTTCAAATTGGCAGGCTTTCTCAATATGTTCAGTGGCAGTTATTTTATTCCCAACATTATATTGAGCGATAGCACTGAGATAATACCATCTGGCGGTTTTAACAGAAATATCTTTTAAAACATTAAGAGCTTGTTGATATGCTCCATTTCTAATAAAGTTTTCTGCTACATCATAATCATCATAAGCAGTATTTTGCTGACGATTAAAGAAATCAGAAAAATCATAAAATGTAAAAGGTCCGTACTGTTGATAAGTACGATTATGATAATTAGAAGATGATTGTTGATATTGGTAGGCTTTACCACTTTTAATGGTATCGTATGCAACGTTTATTTCTTTAATTTTTTCTGCTGCATATGGATCATTAGGGTTTAAATCAGGATGATACTTTTTAGCTAAAGCGCGATAAGCTTTATTAATTTCATCATCACTAGCATTTCTACTAATACCTAATACTTGGTATGGATCTTTCATCTTTTCGCTCCTTTTTCTTGTCTTTTTTTATGTAACTGATATTGAGACCAGATTCCTGAATAGATGATGTTGTCTAGGATGCTTTTATTTTCATTTAATAGTAATTTACTATAATAACTATCACAATCATCCATTATAGATAATAACATTTCATAATGGTCGTAGTTTTCAAGCGCTACAAGTGGATTATATAATTCATTTTTTAAATCCTTTTTAAAGTCTATGACTGCATCAACAATATAGATAAACCTTCCTAGATGATAACCACAACCTTTCAAGTTTGCATTATTATTTTCTTTATCTAATAGACAAGCCATAATATTGCCAAAAGCATTACTTCCCAAATCAGGATTTAAAATATTTTCTTTTTCAATATTACTGATATAATTTAAATTCTCTTTTATTACTTCAGTCTGAATTGGATATTTTTCTTCAATTTCCTTTAAAAAAACATGTAATTTATCAGCTTTGATTTTAGCCCTTAAAGAATTATCATCATTAATGTCATCAAGATGTTTGTAGTAACTTAAGTAGATATTCATACTAGCAGCATAATCGGTATATTCATTAAAGAGTGCTAGATGTTTTTTAATTGGACGAGCAATGCATCTTTCTTCAATTGATTTATTAACTGGTTTATAAACATCAGTCAATAACATAGCTACGAAGGTTAAGTCATGAGTTAGGGTAGAAGCACCAATTAAACCATATTTATTTCTAAGCCTATTACAAAGACCACAATAAAAACTTCTATACTGTTGTTTTTCTTTTTTATCCAAAATGTCAATGTTAGCTATTAGATATCCGAACATAAAACTCCTTTATATAACGGTTAAAATATAAGATATTATTTCTTTTCAGTCAATGTTTGGCAATAATTTCTTTTTGAAAAAGAGAGAACTAATTCTCTCTTTATCATTAGTTGAATTGAAACAATAAATTTAAGGTTTTCTGCTTAATCTGTTACTAGTACAACATCCTTGACTTCACTAATTTGTTGCATTATGTTGGCTTTAATCCCATTATTGAAAGTCATTTTTCTCATTGGGCAGCCAGCACAGGCGCCTAGCATGCGAATATAAACTATTCCATCAACATAATCAACAAACTCTAAGTCACCGCCATCAGCCATAATATATGGTCTGATAAGATTAATAACATGTTTAATATTTTCAACTGTATTCATTAGATTGCACCTCCAAACCAAATGTAAAAAATGAATGATACAAATAAACCTAATAAAACACCACCAGTAACTTCGAAATAAGTGTGACCTAAAACACCTTTCATTTTATCCATATAAATTTTATCATTTAAAACAATATCGGAACCAAATAAATCTTTTAAATCATCGATAAGTCTTTGAGTTACTGTGATATTTTTTCCTGCATAAAATCTAACGTTAGCAGCATCATAGCAGATAATAACTGAAAAACATAGTGAAATATAGAAAGCATTGGTATCAAAACCTTCAGTTAGGCCAATCGCTAAAGTTAAAGCTGACACTAATGCTGAATGGCTTGAGGGCATATCACCACTTGAAAAGACAAGTCTTGGATTCCAATCTCTATGAATTAGAAAATGGCCTACTGGTTTTAAAAGTTGTGCTAGTATGCAAGCTGTTGAAGCTGCAATTGGTACATAGAATTTATTCATAAAATCACCGTACTTATTATATTATTTTATTTGCAAAAATACAATTATGAATGGTGTTATGATATAATATTTTTCAGAGGATGAAATGTATAAAGTAGGACAGGTAATACAGGGAACGATTACAGGAATTAAACCATATGGTGCTTTTGTCAAAGTTGATGAGAAAACTTCAGGTTTAATTCATATATCGGAAATTAGTGAATACTACATTA
>JAAZKG010000041.1 GCA_012799935.1 Erysipelotrichia bacterium
CTAATAAAGTCAGGTAGCCTTTATTAGAATCATCATCTTTTTCAAAACCTATTTGTTTAGGTTGTTTTCATAATGGATTTTTAATTAATTTTATTTTCTACTTGATTTATAATAGTTAATCTCCTTTATTGGTTTTGATGTAATGATTCCATCAACAAATCTCGTTTCTAAATTCTCTAAGTAATCAATATCTTTAATTGATTTAATAATTTTATTATTTTGACTAGTAACTACATAACCCCTTTGTAAGGTTTTTAATGGAGAATACGAATCAAGTAAGTCAATACTTTTAGATAATGTAATCTTATTTTTTTGTAATATGTCATCCAGTGATTTATTAAGTAAATACAAACTATTTCTTAAATAATCATCGTTATGTTTGATTAAAGATTTAATAGATAATGCTAATATCTTTTCTTTATTTAAAATATTTTGAATGTATAAATCGCTTTTCTTTTTTAAATTTAAAGCATTTAATTTTTGCAAATTATTAATTTCTATTTGATAATTATTTACAACATTTCTATAATTTACTAATTTATTATTAAAATAATCTAATAGTTGATAATGTCTGTTTATATCATTATTAATAGTTTGAATAATTAAATTTTCAAGTTTATTAATAGTGTTTAAAACTTCTTTGTAATTTGGTGTTGCTTTAGTTGCTGCTGCAGTTGGTGTTGGAGCACGATAATCAGCAACTAAATCAGCAATTGTGAAATCTATTTCATGTCCTATACCTGTAATAATAGGTATTTCACATTCAAAGATCGCTTTGGCTATATTTTCATCATTGAAACACCATAAATCATCTATTGAACCGCCACCTCTAGCCAAGATAATTACATCAGCTGTTGTTCTACCAGCTTTCTTTATAGCACTGACAATTGATTCTATTGCTTGCTGTCCTTGCACTAAAGCGTGTATTTCGGTTGTTTTTACAATTGGCCATCGATTAGTTATTGTTGTTAAAACGTCTTGTAAAGCTGCTGTATTTGCTCCAGTAATGATGGCAATTTCATTTGGAAATTCTGGTATTGGCTTTTTATATTTATCATCAAAATATCCTAATGGTTCAAGTTTTTTCTTGGTTTTTTCAAACTGAATATAAAAATTACCCTCACCATCTTCCTTCATACTGGTAACAATTAATTGTAGTTGACCTTGCTTTTCAAAAACATTAACACTTCCATTAACAATCAATTTATCTCCATTTTTAGGAATAAATAAACAATGTTGATTATAACCTTTGAACATAGCACAGTTAATAAGAGCATCTTTATCTTTTAAAGTAAAATACCAGTGTCCTGAGTAATGATTAGTAAAATTTCCAATCTCTCCTTGGATACTGATATTTTTTAAAGTTATATTATTAGTTAATTCATTTTTTATATAACTAACTAATTGACTAATGGTCCAAATATTATTAATCATCATATTTTATCCAATATTCCATTGATGAACCTTGGTGCTTCATCATCACAATACATTTTAGCTATTTCAATAGCTTCGTTAATGATAATAGGTTTATCAATTTGTTTTAAATTTAATTGATAAGTAGATAATAATAAAAGTGCTTGTTCTACATAACCCAATCTTTTGAATCTATAGTCAATCAATAATGGTTCAATTTGTTTTATTAGTGCATCTAATTCACCAATAACTCCTATCGTATTAGTTACTATAAACTCAATTGATTCCTTATCATTGATATCGATATTGTCTTCTAGTATATCATCAATCTTTTTTTCAGTTAAAAGGTGCTGATATATACAATTCATAATACGAATTCTTTGCTCGCGTCTAGTCATAAAAAACTATATATAAAAACCTCTTACATCTAGATTAACAACAACATCATTAAAATCGGTCATGTTATCAATAACATTAACAATATGATTTTGTACTTTTCTACATATTTCATTGATATTATTGCCTGTTTTTACCGTAACATTTAAATTAATATTAATTTTTCCTTCTTCAACTTTACATGTTACATTCTTTTTAAATCTAGTAGATGGTACTACTTTGATTCCACTAATATCTTCTAATGAAAATGCTGCTATTGATTCAAAAACAGCTGTAGATAAACCAATAATACCAATATTGTGTTCACGATTTTTCGCAACGATATAATCAGCCATAAATTTCACCTCACTAAATATTTTACCATATTTATTTAGATAATAAAACTTTATATAAAGACAATCTTAACTTTCTTTTCATCTGGATAGTTGATGGTTTTATTTTTTAAGATATACTTTTTTGAATTAATCAAAACCTTAGATTCACCTTTTAGAGGAATTATATTCTCGGTATTAACTTTATTATTTAAGATTGATGCTTCAATATAATAATCGTGATTTAATAATATCTTTGCTAAATCTAAATTTCCCTCTCTTATTAAGTTGCCAATAAGAGTTGAACTTATCTTTTCGCCATTAAACATAATATGTTCTAAAACTTCGACTTTAAAATTCTTTTTTTCTGATTTTATCAAATAATCTGAATTTCCTTTACCTTTATAGCCAAATCTAAAATCTTTTCCACAAATTAAAGTATCTAGTTTTAATTTATTTAAAACATCATCTATAAATTTTTCCTTATCAATAAAACCGAATTCCTTTGTAAAAGGTATTACAATAATTTCTTTTATTCCAAAATTATACATATACTCCTTTTTTTGTTTTAACGTTGTTAAATATTTTTTTTCTTCATTTGAAAAAATTACTTCAGGATCAGGATCAAAAGTAATAATAGTAGGAACAAACTTATTGTCAGATAATTCTATTACTTTTTTTATTAATGCTTGATGACCTTGGTGAACACCATCAAAATTTCCAATACATGCTACTTTTTTCATTACCACAATCCTCTTTTACAATAATATAAACCATCTTCATTATTTCTTTGATAAGCAGCAATTATTTCATTATCTTTAGTAATCATAACAGTTTCATCATTGCAAAAATCAAATTTCATTTTCTTTCCTTGATAAACTCTAGTTAAATCTTGTAATTCTATATATCTATAATTTGATAAAACATCATAAGCAGAAATTAAATTGTAGTTTCCTTCTTTTATCTGCTGTAAAGTAAAAGCATTTTCAAGATTAAAGTTATCTATTTTTGTTCTTGTTAGTTTGGTCATTACGGCTATATTTTCAGTTTTATTTGCAATATCTTGTGTTAAAACTCTAACATAAGTGCCTGACGAACATAAAACTTTAAATTTTACAATATTATCATGATATTCTAACAATTCAATCTCTTTTATTTCAATTTCACAACTCTTACGCTCTATTTCGATATTTTTTCTAGCCAATTTATATAATGTTTTTCCAGCAACTTTTTTAGCTGAATACATTGGTGGCACTTGTAATGATTTGCCTAAAAATGAATTTAATACCTTGATTAACTCATCTTTTGAAATTAATTTACTTTCTTTTTCTTCTAACACTTTTCCAGAAATGTCTAAAGTATCAGTTCTTTGACCAAATTTCATTTCACAGATATACTCTTTAAATTGATCAGCTAGATAAGGAAGTATTTTTGTAGTTTTACCAACAGTTAAAATCATTAAACCCTCAGCAATTGGATCTAAAGTCCCAGTATGTCCAATTCTTTTTTGATTTAATGCTTTTCTTACTTTTACAACTACATCATGTGATGTAATTCCTATTGGTTTATTAACTAAAATAATTCCATTCATAAAATTCCCCCTAAATAATAGCATATTTTACTTAAAAATGAGATATAATGTTAATGGTGAAAATATGAATAATATAAAAAAAGTTTTAGGTTGCCTTAGAAAAGCTGACAATGATTATAATTTAATAACTGATGGAGATAAAATTTGTGTTGGTATTTCAGGTGGTAAAGATTCATCTGTTCTTTTATATTGCTTATATTTATATCAAAAATTTTCTCGAAAAAAATACCAATTAATCCCTATTTATTGTGACTTAGGCTTTGGGGATAATAATATAAATGAATTAATTGAATATTTTAGACAATTTGACTTAGAAATAATCATATACTCCACTCAAATAAAAGAAATTTTAGAACTTCATTTAACAGAAGAAGAAAAATATGAATGCTCACTATGCTCAAAACTTAAAAAAGGGGCAATAATTGAAGCAGCTAAAAAATATGGCTGCAATAAATTGGCTTTTGGCCATCATTCTGATGATGCTGTGGAAACGTTATTTATGAATATGATTCATGGAGGTAGATTAGCTACATTTTTACCAGATATGTATTTATCTAGGATGGATATTAATTTAATTAGACCATTAATATACTCTTATGAAAGCGATATTTCAAAAACCATTAAAGATTTAAAAATTCCAATTGTAAAATCAAACTGTATTAATGATGGCAATACTGAACGTGAAAATATTAAAAATTTGTTAGAAAATATTTATAATATTTATAAATGTCGTGAAAATTTCCAGTTAATGCTTAGAAATTATAAAAAAGTTCAAATATTTAAACCCAAAGAAAAAGAATCTATCATCAAATAAATAGATTCTTTTTAAATATTTCTTATTCTTCTACTTTTACAAATGTATCTCCAGATTTAGATGATAATATATCAGCATCTAATCTTAACTCATTTATTGAATTAATAGTTATAGCAAAACCATCAGGCTCTGTTCCATTTGACCAAACCGATTTAAATGCTTTATTTCTGTTTTGCCATTTCATAGTTGAACTTGAAATACGATAGTATTCTTTAAGCACAACTTTATTAATTGTACTGCCATCTATATAAAATTCATGTAATTCAAACTTCCAGTTTTCATGCATAATTATGTAACTTCCATTGGCTTTATTGACATAAACACCTTCAAAATTTGAATTTGTTGTTGCACTGATTTTTTCTGATCCTGTAATATAATGTTTCATAGCTATGAAAGTGACTCCATATTTCCATACTTCCACATCTTTAACATATTTGTAACGTTTTTCAAGAGTTGCTTCATATAAAAGAATAGGAGGATTATTTGATAAAAATTTTAATTTTGTTACAACAAAATCAGGTTTTTTATCTTCAATCAAATTTTTAACAGATTCACTATCAATTTGTGGTTTAGCTGGAGCTTTATAACCATAATCTGCAGCTTTTTTATTTGGATCATAATTATTACTCAACAATGTTTCACCTTCACCAGTTCCAGAATCATCATCTGATATTATATTGATTACTACTTTTTGTAATGTAAGTTCTCCATCTTTAACAATTGCTTCACCTTCATATTCAGCACTATAAGTGCCATCATTTGAATTAA
>JAAZKG010000042.1 GCA_012799935.1 Erysipelotrichia bacterium
AGCTCTAAAGAAATATGGTATGATGACTATTTTCTAAACTATCAGTGGTAAAGAAATCATCAATATAACGCAACTGTGAAAACTTCCACATTAATGTGGAAAAAAACAGTGCGTTTTTTTATTGCTTTTATTATATAATAAGACTTGAAGGAGTGTGTTGATGAATAAAGAAACACTGAGAAGAAACAAATTATTTGCTTTGCTAGAAACTGAAGATGATTATAAACCAGCCAGTTATTTTTCAAAGTTATTAAATGTCTCAGAAAAAACGCTTTACTCAGATATAAATTATTTAAACGAAACATTTTCTAAGTACGATATATTTGTTGAAAAGACTCCAAGAAGGGGAATAATCCTTATAGGAAAGTCAAATCAAATTGAGTTATATAAAAGAAACAATAAACTTTTTAAACCAGAGGAAAAATATAGTCCTAAAAATAGGCAAAGAACAATTGTTAGAAAGATAATTTTAGAAGATGAAATAGTAAATTATGAAATTTTGGAAGAACAATTGTTTATATCTAATACTGTATTAAGAAATGACTTAACAACAATAAGAAAATTCTTTTCTAGCAGAAATGTTGAATTTGTGTGTGATTCAAATGAGTTTTATATCAAAGGAATGGAAAACGATATTCAAAATGCTTATAAAAGCTTTGAAATTGATGGTTTTAAAAAGAATGGTTTAACCACTTTAGATGAATATATTTGTGAAGCTGAAAAAATATTTATTCATCCAATTGTAGATATATCAAAAAGAATTATTGACAATTGCTTTTATCATGCAAAAAGAGATATTGGACAAAGTTATGTTACTTCATTATTTCTAGCCCTTTGTATATTATTGACTCGAGTGAAAAATAATCATCATTTTATTAAAAAGGTAGAGAATTTTGCTTTCCAGAATATTGAAAAAATGGAAACTTATATGATGGCATTAAATATTTCAGCGATGGTAAATAGTTCGTTAGGAATTATGCTCATTGATAAAGATATTGAATTTCTTTCAGAGTTATTGTTAGGTCATGGTATTGAACCAACAGTTAATAAAGAACTTTTAAATGATTTATATATAAAAAGTGTTAGCCAGATTGTAGAAAAAATGTCTAAAACATTAAAAGTAGATTTAACTGATGATGAAAGGCTCCATGAAGCTTTGCTTGCTCATATAATTCCAATGATTTATCGTTTGAAAAATGGATTTACAGTCAAAAATCCATTATTGGATTCTATTAAAAGACAATACCTTGTAATGTTTACCTTAACTTGGTATGTGGCAGCGGTTTTTGAAAATTTGTTCAATGTCACTTTAAATGATGATGAAGTATCATTTCTTACTATTCATTTTCAAGTAGCTTTTGATAAAAAGATTAAACCAAAGAATATTTTAATTGTCTGTCCGAAAGGTTTAGCTACATCAGAGCTTGTGTACTCACAAGTAAAAGATATCTTGCCAGCTACTGATCATATTGAAGTGGTTACTATTGATCAAGTTTTAGACAATGATATCTCAGATGTTGAGTTTATTATTTCATTAGTTGAGAAAGAAAAGTTTGCCAATGTTGATAAGAAGGTATTCTATGTTTCACCTTTAATTACTCAACAAGAGCTTAATGAGATTACCAATTACTATGGCTCTATTAATGAACAATTACGTTCCTTAAGAAATATTGGGAAAAAAGATTTGGTAGAATTGACAAACTATCTCAGAGATGACTTCTTATTTTGGAAATATGATTTTAACACTAAAGAAGAAGTGTTGGATTTTTTGATAGATAAGTATGAAAAAGCTGACTTAGTTACTTCAAGTTTTAGAGAAAGTATTTATGCTCGAGAAGAAGAAGGAACCACAAGTATGTATACTGGAGTGGCTATGCCACATGCTTCATCTAGTACAGTAAAAAAGACATTATTATCAATAATGACTTTAAAGAAGAGTGTTAAATGGAAAGAAAATGATGTTAACACCATCATAATGATTGCTTTAGCGGAAGAAGATGTTACGGAAGTTAAAAGCATCATTTCTAAACTTTATGACTTAATTGAAACTAAGGATGAAACAAATATGTTGATTAAAATTGATTCGACTGAACAATTTGCGATATTACTTCAAGAAGTAAACAAGGAGGAAATTTAAATGTTTGACAAGAAAATTGCTTTATTTAATCAAAG
>JAAZKG010000043.1 GCA_012799935.1 Erysipelotrichia bacterium
ATGATTTAAAAGAAGCAATTAAAAATGCATCTAAACCACTAATAATTGATGGAATTATTGATGCGAAATATTGCGAAGATATGATAAACACAATTAATAAATATGGACCATATTGTGAAGTTGTTGAGGGAATTTTAGTTCCTCATGCTATTCCAGAAGGTAATGTAGTTAGACCAATGTTTTCAATCCTTCTAATTGAAGATGGTTTGTTTGTAAAACAATGGCAAAAAACCATTAAAGCAATCTTTGTATTAGCGGTTACTGATAAAAGCAGTCATATAAACCCATTTTCACAATTAATTGCTTTTTTACAAATGAATGACAACTATTTAAAAATAAATGAACAAAGTAAAGAAGAATTGTTTGAAACCTTGCTTAATTTTGATTGCGATTAATTAATATTTTATAATTAGTCATCAATATTAATTAAAATTGAAGAATATTCATCTTCTCTTTTTTTAACAAAAAAATGTATGCGAGTAAAGATACAACACTATCAAAAGCATTTCCATATCCAAACAGCAAAGCTATGCCAGTTAATGATGGTGTCCATATATTATTGAGATAAAGGATAAATGCGATACCATAGTAGATGGTATTGGTTACTACTGATTCAAATAACATGTAGTGAGTTTTACCAAGGCCATAAAATGTAGCATCGAAGACATTTTGAAAAGCAAATAATACATAAAAACCTATTAGCACTAGAACTAGGTTAAATAATTTTTCAACATCATTAAAACCAAGGATATTACTCATAAATGGTTTCCATAAAGGAATACTTATAATCCATAGTATAGATATGATAGCTGTTAATGCAAAATAGCCAAGTGAGTTTTTTCTAATGTTATCTTGATCTGTTGCGACTTCTTGTTTGATTAATTCACCAAGTTGAAGGACAGGAAGTAACAGCCAGCCCCAGATAAAACTGTTTGCTACCCAATAGGTTCCTTGTTCTCCAACCACATTTACCATTCGAGCAATCATTACCATATAGGCAAGATTGCGGACAAATGATTCTAATCCGGAAATAGCTCCAACTTTGACAAAATGTTTTGTCCAGTTAAAGTTGAGTTTTTCTTTTGCGAATACTTTGATTCCTTCTTTTGAAAGTAAGATAATCATAACGATAAATAGTAGTAAGTTTACGATAATGTTTGAATATCCTATACCATTAACACCAAGGTTTAATGATATTGGTAATGTTGAAACAAGAAAAGTATCACAGATAATATTAAGAACAAGTTTTGCTGCTGTAAGAATATAAAGGTATTTGCTTTTATCAATGGTAACAAGAGCAACAAGCATAAATTGGGTCAATATTGAGAAAATATTGGCAATACTTTCAATACGGATGTATGAAGCTGAGGCTTCAATAATTTCTGTGTTTGTGGCCATTAAAGTTAAAATAGGTTTAATAAATATTATTAATATTATTGAAAGAAAAGAGTATAGAGTTAAAGATATTAATAATCCTGTACGTATACGATTAGCAAAGCCTTCTTTTTCATCTACAACTTTACCAACAAAAAAGAATAAAGGTAAGATTATAGCTTCATTTAGTATTTCGTAAAGAAGATTAACCCAAGAAAGTTGTCCAGCGATAGAATAAGACCAATCACCAGGTAATTGACCTAAGAAAAAGACTCTTACTGTGTTGTAGATTGCAGGTGATAAGCCTAAGATAATAAGTGCAAAATAAAGTTTATAGTTGATATTTCTAAGCGATGCTTTTATTTTATATATCATAGTAAGCACCTTCCTTTTACAATTATTATAAAAGCATTTCAATATTAAAGAAACACAAAAATAAAAAAAGTTCTTGAATTGTTAAAGTAATTTTTCAAGAACTTTTTATTATTTATTCCTTACTTTCAAAAAGCCAGAAATGATTGTTGTTATCTATGCTTGCTTCAACTGTACAAGCGATAGAACCTTTATTTTGATTTTCTTTCATTAAATGGTTAATCATGGTTGTCGCAAATGCGCTGCTGATTTTATCTTCATTTACTTCAAGATAGAGGATATAATTATTCCCTTCTTCAAGTTCTGGAATTTCAGATGAAAAATCTTTAACATTTGTCCAACTATGATTTTCGTATAATTTAATATAATTAGGATTTTCAAGAAATTGCTCTCTAGAGACTTTTTCTTCAGCTGTTATTATACGAGATTCATCACCACTATCAATGATTTCGTCAAAGAACCCACGAACTCTACCAATGATGTTTTGGTATTTGTTTTCACTGATACCAAATTCTTCGGTTGGATCATAATTTTCCATTTCATCAATAACCTGTGTTTTGATTTCTTCAATTCTTTTTTTCATTTCTTGTAGTTCACTGCAATATGACTTTTGAATTGTCTTTATGCGCTCAAGCTTATCTTCTTGTTCTTTGATTTTCTTGTCAAATGCTTCAAAGATGGAGTTGTCATCTTGCTTTAGAAGTGTTTTTATTTCTTCTAGAGAAAATCCAGCTTCTTGAAGATTTTTAATCTTTACATATTCTAAGGCTTGCTCTTTGTCGTAGTATCTGTATCCG
>JAAZKG010000044.1 GCA_012799935.1 Erysipelotrichia bacterium
CGTTTTTTAAAAAAGCCTTTAAATTATTGAACTTATTTCCGATTAAGTATTTTTAACTGGAAATAAGTTTTTAAATTTAACCTAAAAATGGCAAAAAAACCACTATTAAAACAATATCTTATTTCCGCTCGCGAAAAAAAACAGAATTAACTTTTTAATTCCGCGTAGTATTGATTTTTTGATAATATAGAAAAAAATGAGTGTTATAATTATTTGATTTTTTCTGATGCACATTTGTATAATGATAAGGAATTACTGTGTTTTAAAGGCTTTGTTAAGGAACACAAAATTTATTTACTATATAATTCCTAACCATTTTTGATTAATTAAATTCTTTGATTAATTACATTATTTTATAATTTGTGTATTGTAAAATTAATGTTGCTTATTTTCATATTTCTTTTTATGTTTATTTTTCAAAAATTGTAATCATATGCAAATATTAGTGCAAAAATCTTTAATATATTTAGTTTTTTTTACTAATGTAAGTATCTTATTAATTTCCTTGAAAGTTAAATTATAATTGATAAGTAAGCTTGCTAATTGAAAGAAGTGAAAATTTATTTATATCGAAAATACTTAAATAAAGTAAAATATATTTTACCAGATATTGCTGACAATAAAATTCTATTTATAAGATCAAATGTAACAAAATCTGCTTATAGGTTAAAAAATGGATTTACTAGGGGAAATGTTGAACGAGATGCAAATGAGTTGCCTAATGGAGAGTGGATGACAACTCAAAGTTTCTGGATTGATAGTAATTATGTTTTGTCTCAAATTAAACTTTAATGTAGAGAAAACATGGATGTTTTGAATTAAAATAAGATTTGAAAAGGAATGGATTATGAATTTAGATATTGAAATTAAAGATATTGATAAGGTAGAAGATTATATAAAAGTTACTCACTATGTTATAATTGACTACATAGAGAAAGTAAACTATAAAGATATATTGAATGATAGCCGTGCTAAATATATATTTTATGAATTGATAGATGAGTTTAAAGAAATATATTCATTATTAGATAGAAGAAAAACTTTAATGGCAACAGCATTATTAAGAAATGCTTATGAGGAAATGATGTATATAATCGCTATTTCTGAAGATAATGCTATTGAAACAAGTGTAAATACAAAAGCAGGACACTTTATAAATTATGTTACAGAAAAATCAGAAAAAATATTTGGAGAAGCACCAACATCTAAAGATATATATAAAATTTATGGTTATTTATCAAAACTTGTTCACGTCACAAATTTAAAAGAAGTTGCAAGTTATGTTGCTAGTGAAAAAAACACTTCAAAAATAATTGCCAGAGAAATGAAATGTTCATTAATATTTATTGAATTTCTATATTTATATTTTTTATCTAGAAAGTTAAATATTGATATTGAATTGCCTACTGTATTATTTACTTGTATTCCGTTTTTTGAACTCATAAATTTAATACAACTTGTCAAAGAGAGTGAGCGAAAAAAGGAAATGCTTATGTCATATATTAGAAATGAAGAAAGTCATAAATACTTAAAGGTGGAAGCTAGAAAGGTAGCAAACGAATTAAATAAAGTATCTATTGTACAAAAAGAACAACTAATGAATAATTTGCCTAAAATTAATGATTTGATAAGAAAGTGTGGGTATGAAGAATTTGTTGAAACAGTAATAAAAAATGATATATATTGATTTGATAATAGGATTATGACTATCTTTTTTGAAAATATTCAAATATTTTTTTAAAAATTCAAAATATTGCAAGTCTCGATAGACTTTGGAACAATACTTTCAAGAAAGAAGAAATTTTACGATCTTGAAAGTGGGTTTATAATACTAAGTAGCTTATTTTCCTAAATATTTTATTTATAAGATTAATAATTGATGTAATGCTTGAAAGGATAATATTATTGATAGCAATAACATTGTTTTTTTGTGCATTGCATTGATTATAGTACATATAATTACTAGTGACAAATGATTTGTCGGATAATTATAAAAGGTGATATTATCACAGAAGTTAGGATAGATCTATAATATAATATTTTTGCAATAGTTATAGCTAAAGGAGGATACTTGTATGAGTAACAAAAAGAAAAAATGGCTAAGGACTGTATTGTTTACTGCTGTAGGGGCATTAGTTGGATATATATATTATAAATTGGTTGGTTGTTCAACAGGAGGGTGTATAATTACATCAAACCCATATACTTCAATGGCTTATATAGGAGTAATGGGATTTTTGTTATCGGGTGCATTTGATAAGGATGGTGGTAGAGGATGCAATATGTAATTGCGTTTTTAGAAGGAATAATTACCTTTATTTCTCCTTGTTTGTTGCCAATGCTACCAATTTATATTTCCTATTTTGCTGGTGGAGAACAAAGAACTACATCAAAGACATTTAAAGGTGCTATTGGATTTGTTACTGGCTTTACCATTGTCTTTGTAATGCTAGGAGCATTAGCTGGAACGGTTGGTAGTTTCCTTAAAGAATATCAAACAGTGGTCAATATTGTTTCAGGTTTAATAGTAATTGTTTTTGGATTAAACTTTTTAGGTGTTTTCAAACTTAATTTATTTAAAGACAGTCAAAAATCTGTTAATACTGATGGTATGGGATTTTTCTCAGCAATGTTATTTGGGGTAGTGTTCTCGATTGGATGGACACCTTGTGTGGGAGCATTTCTTGGTTCTGCCTTAATGCTTGCTTCTCAACAAGCTCATGTAATTGAAGGAATGTTAATGCTGCTATTATATTCTTTGGGACTGGGAATACCTTTTATTCTTAGTGCTGTATTAATAGATTATCTAAAAGGAGCATTTGATTGGATTAAGAAAAACTATAAAGTTATCAATACTATTAGTGGTATCATGCTTGTTTTAATCGGTATGCTTATGGCAACTGGTATGATGAAAAAAATATTAGGATTGTTAGGTTAAGGAGAAAAAATATGAATAATAAGAAAAAGATATTTACTATATTACTGATATTTGCGTTATTTGTTGGTGGAGCCAGTATGCTTTACAAACAATTAGTTAAAGGAACTAATGTAGATCAATTAAGCAAGCAGCAAAATCAAGATGATTCTAAACAATTAGAACAAGCTCCAGATTTTGTTGTCTATGATGTGCAGGGTAATGAAGTTAAATTAAGTGATTATATTGGAAAGCCTATTGTGCTTAATTTTTGGGCTAGTTGGTGTCCACCATGTAAAATGGAAATGCCAGATTTTCATGAAATGCATTTAGAATTAGGTGAAGATATAGAGTTTTTAATGATTAATGTGACAGATGGTTCAAGAGAAACATTAAAAACTGCTTCAGATTATATTGCTGATAATAAGTATACTTTTACAGTATTATATGATTTAAAGTCAAATGCATCTTCTATTTATGGTGTACGTTCAATGCCAACAACTTTCTTTATCAACTCTGAAGGTTACCTTGTAGCTTATGCTACTGGGGCTATTGATTTAGCAACTTTAAAGCGTGGAATAGATATGATTAAATGAAAATAAAACTTCGTCTTATTTACAAACGAAGTTTTTAGGGGTAAAACCAAATTTTTAATTATTATAAATAAATTTACTTTAATTATTGCTATTTATTAGTTTATTGGTTAAAATTGACAAAAGAATTTGAGTATCTATTGAAGCCGATTATTTAATGTAATTGGTTTTAAAATATAGTTATTAAAAAATTCTTAAGAAAGGAAAAGTATTATGAATTATGTATTTTTATCACCACATTTTCCTGATAATTTCAAACATTTTGTTACTGCGATGAACAAATATGGAATTAATGTACTAGGAATAGCTTCAGAACCTTATGAAAATTTAGATTATGAATTAAAAGAAGGATTAACTGAATATTATAGAGTTGATGACATGGAGGACTATAATCAACTTTTAAAAGCGTGTGGATACTTTACTTTCAAATATGGGAAAATTGATTTTATTGAATCGCATAATGAATACTGGCTGGAAAAAGAAGCTCAGTTAAGGACAGATTTCAACGTAAATGGATTGAAAAGTAAAGATATGCCACCAATTAAAAAGAAATCAGAAATGAAAAAAGTTTTCCAAAAGGCAAAAGTAGCTGTTGCTAGAGGTGAGATTATAAAAGATAAAGAACATGCACAACAGTTTATCAAAAAAGTTGGTTATCCGATATGTGTAAAACCAGATATTGGTGTTGGTGCTGAGGGAGCTTATGAAATTTCAACTGATAAACAATTAGAAGATTTTTTTGCAATAAAGCCAAATGTTGACTACATTATGGAGGAGTTTATTAGTGGAGAAATCAATACTTTTGATGGTTTGATAGATAAAGATGGCAATATATTATATTTGAACTCTTATGTTTATGGTGGGGTAATGGAAACGGTCAGAGATGCCATTGATACTGTTTATTATAATCAATTTAAAATTCCTGAAGATTTGATGGAGGCAGGACTGAGATCAATTAAAGAGTTTGGGATAAGAAATAGATTTTTCCATTTAGAATTTTTCAGAACCGAAGAGGATGAATTGGTAGCTTTAGAAATTAATGTTAGACCTCCTGGAGGCTGGTCATTAGATATGTTTAACTATACCAGCGATATCAGTGTTTTTGACTTATACGCAAAAATGATTTTAGGTCAAGAGAATTTAGAAAAACCAGAAATCAAATATCATTGTGCTTTTGTTGGGGTAAGATATGGTCTGGAAAATGAATTAAAACACAATCATCAAGATAGTTATAATAAATATGGCCATTTGATAGTTAAAAGTGGAGCAATGCCTGATATTTTTGCTGGTGTGATGGGTAATTATTGCTATATCATTAGGTCTAAGGATTTTAAAGAATTAATGGATGCTGCAGAATATATTACCTGCAGAAGTGACTTTTAATTTGGAGGCAAATATGAAAATAGAATATCATGAGTTTTTTAGTTCGAATCTAAATAGAACAATGGCATTTAAAAGTTATGGACACAGCGGAAAACCAGTAATAGTATTTCCATCTTCGGGGGGAAGATTTTATGAATATGAAGATTTCAAGATGATAGATGCTGTTAAAGATTTTATTAATGATGGTAAATTTATCTTTTATACAGTTGATAGTGTCGATAATGAAAGCTGGCTGGCAAAAGGAAAATGGCCAGGTGATATGGCTAGGATGCATAATGCTTTTGATAGATATATTGTTGAAGAGTTTATTGCTTTTGTTAAAAAACATTCAGGCTGGGATGGCCCAATGGTAACAACAGGATGTAGTATGGGCGGATTTCACAGCGCCAACTTCTATTTTAGGCATCCAGATGTCTTTGATACTGTCATTGCTTTAAGTGGCATCTATGATATCAGATTTTTTGTTGGAAACAATATTTCAGATGTGGATGTTTATTTAAATAGTCCAGTTGATTATTTAAAAGGGATGCAAGATTCTTATTATCTAGATTTATATAGAAAAGGTAGAATAATAATCTGTACAGGTCAAGGAAATTGGGAAGAGGATTCTATTCGAGATACTGAATTGCTCGGTAAAGTGCTTCATGATAAAGGAGTACCTGCTTGGATAGATTTTTGGGGTTATGATGTTCATCATGATTGGCCATGGTGGAGAAAACAAATAGTATATTTTCTAAATAGTTTGTAGACATATGGGAAATACTATAAAAACGATGAAAAAATGCATTAAAATATTTAAATATATCGCTTGACAAAAGTCGGTAATTGTGATACTTTGTATTTCGGCTTTAAATGGGGGAGTCGATTTGTAATGAAACATCTTAAAAAAGCAATGTTTTTGCAGAAATATAATAAAAACTTTGTAAAAACACTTCTATAAAACTGCTTTGTGATGTATTAAATTATAAAAAAAGCCCTTAAGTAATACCTGACATTTAAAAAATGGTAAAGCTTGATGACTACAAGAGCAAAGAGTTTTAAGGAGATGCAAAATGGATTTTTTTAGGATGCTTAATAAAGAGAAATTAAGTAAAAATAGTAAAAAAAGAACTAGTAGCAAACTGAAAAAAATATCAGTTCGTATGATGACTAGTATTTTAGTGTTTTCGATGTTGCTATCTTATATACCAGTTTTTGCTGATCCACCAACATTAACCATAGATAATGAAGTTCATTATTCAATAGATGGTGAAGTTGAAGGTGTATTAGTTTATGGTAGAACGGACTTTACTCATGAAGATGCTGAGGGAATCCACTTAAATGTTACCAAATGGGCAACAATGTCAACCAGCTGGGGCAGGACTGAAGATGGTCCATATAGAGGAAGATATCTATTAAATTTCTTCTTAAGAGAATTTTATAGTCAAATTGCTTCTGTTGAAGTTAATGGAATTCAATTTGTAAAAGAAGCCAATGGTGCATTATGGAAAGTTCCTATTAATGTTTCTACTTTTTCTTCAGGGGCAATAGGAGTAGTCACTAATGATGAAATAATAATTAAGTTAAAAAATGGTGCTACCTTAGAAAGTTTAGGGTTAGCAGATACTAAAATAGATTTTACCACTGTCTGGGTTAGAAGAGATAATTATGCTGATATTAATGGTAATGATAATGGATTTATTTTAAAGAATAATCCAAACATTAAACCTTTACCAGCAAATCCTGATGTTGGCAATGAGTACTATCTAGCTCATAAAGGTTCTATAGCATCTATCGGTGTAACAGATGGAACAAAAACTACCGATGGACTTTTCACTTATGGCAGTTTAACTAAAGTAGTAAGTTATGATGCTAAAAATCAAATTATTAGATCAACGGTATCTTTTAAGCCTACCGAAAATTTTTTACAGGCAAATACTGGTTGGGTTCTTTATATAAATGAAGTGATACCTCAGGAATTATTGAAATATATTGACACCGATAATGTATATTTAGGAACTTCTGATCCTCAGGGAAATTTTACAAGATCTAGTCCTATCAGAATTGTGGTTGACCCTAACGGAAGTGGTCATATTACTACTAAAGATACTCCTGCTTTAAGCATTGTAGGTGGAGACTGGAAAAAAACTGATACTGTCAGAAAACTTTTGGATAATCAAGTTTTTTGGGGTACATTAGGTCAAAGAAGATCATATACAATTCAATACAAGATTAAATCTCAATATAGCAATATTGATCTTGTTGCGATTTTAAATGAATATATTCAAGCTAATAATAATCATTTAAATTTTGAATCATGGCTAGAGGCAGATTTTGTAGATTATACATCTGTTTTAGCTGGGAGTAGACATCCTGATGGTGGTAAGCCAAACAAAATGCTTCAAAATTCATATGCAAATGGCTTTTTAGAAGTAATAGATACTGATAAAGATGGTTTATTTGACTTTGTGGAAGATGAAATAGGTTCAAATAAATTTATTGTTGATTCAGATGGTGATGGAGTTCCTGATAATGTGGAAGTATTAATTGATAATACTAATCCAATAGATCCTAAATCGTACTTAGTTGTAGCTCCAATAGTGACTACAACAAAGATAAATGCGAATTTAAATCAAGCAATTATCGGAACAGTTCCAAAAACGATTCATAATAATCCTGCCAATCCAACAGAACAATTGGCTGCTACAAATCCTGATGCAGGTGAAGTTATTGTCAGAGCATACCTATATGTTGAAGAAGATACTGATTATTCAGATAATGAGATTAAAGGACAAACAACAATATCTTTTGCTGATTTAGTAGATGGTAATTTTACTTTGAATATACCAGCTGGCACTTTTGCAGATGGTGACGAAGTTGTTTTAGTCGCGTATTCTCCAGATGGGAATAACCCTATGATTTCACTTCAAACTGTCTTAGTTGGAGCATATAAGGTGAGTTTTGATGTTAATGGTGGTAAGTGGAGTGATGAGTCTACTGAAGATAAATTAGTAGAGATTATTAATGGTACAGTAATTGAACCAGATGCTCCTATAAAAGAAGGTTATGAATTTTTAGGCTGGGCATCTACACCTAGTGCCAAAACACCTGAAGAAGGAGTTTTAAACAATCTAACAATAGATAAAGAGGTATTTGCCATTTGGAAAGCTTTACCTTCAGTGATAACCAATAGTGTTCAAGAAAAGATTGATAAGAAACCAATTGATAATATTGTAATTACTCCTGGAGATCCAAACGCAACTATAGTAGTTGAGACGACAAAATTTCCAAATGGTGTGATTTATAATGAAAGTCCTAAGACAATATCAGGTACATTAAATGTGATTGATTGGGATAATACAGAAGAATTTAAAGTTTATAAATTTAATATAGTAGTTAACAACACTGATGGTTCAACAGAAACCAAAAATGTTCAAATTACAGTATTAAGAGATACAGATGGTGATGGAACACCAGATTACTTAGATAACGATGATGATGGAGATGGCATTTTAGATGTAAATGATGCTAATCCAAAAGTATTTGATGCTTTAACAGCGGC
>JAAZKG010000045.1 GCA_012799935.1 Erysipelotrichia bacterium
ATTTATTATCTGTTGGACTAAAAACGGAAGTGGTAGTGGTGGCACAGGACAGGCGATTAGGATAGCAAAAGCATATGATATTCCTATATTTGATGCAGGAAAGTATAAAGATATAGAACAAGTTAAAGAAGAATTAAAAGAGTTTATTAAACAATTTAAAGATGTATTTTATTCGATGTTATAGGAGGTAAAAATGGATAAGATTCTAATATATTGTGACGGTGGTTGCAGAGGAAACCAATTTAAACATAATGTTGGTGGTTGGGGAGTAGTTTTGAAATACAAAGGAAATATAAAAGAATTTTATGGTTCAACAAATGATACCACAAACAATATTATGGAATTGACTTCTTGTATTGAGGCATTAAAGGCAATTAAAAACAAAGACATTCCTGTTGAAGTCACAATGGATAGCCAATATGTTATTAAAGGTATAAATGAATGGATTGACGGTTGGATTAAGAAGGGATGGAGAAATTCACAAAAGAAACCTGTTGAGAATAAAGAATTGTGGATTGAACTTCTTAATCTGAAGAAACAATTTAAGGATATTAAGTTTATTCAGTGTGCTGGTCATGCAAATAATGAAGGTAATAATAGAGCAGACGAATTAGCTAATCAGGCAATGGGAGAAATTGAGTAGATAAAAAGCATATTTGGTTGGAATATAAAATATAATATAATAAGGAGATAAAATAATGGGATGTAAGTATACTATACGATTTATGAGAAATGGAACTTGTAATTATCAATTCGATAGGCAAACAAATAATATATTAAAAGCATTATGGTATCTTTTAACGATTAGTTTTAAATATCCTATTGTAGACTTTAAAATCAGGCGTGGATATATAAAATGTGAAACTTGGTTTATGCAATACCAAGATTGAATGAAATCATTGTTTGCTTGGGAGGTAAAATGGAGACACTAGATCAATTAATTATTGAATTAATTAAGTTGCAAAAACAAGGCAAAGGACATTATAAGGTTGTTGATGGAGAGGATGGAGAACCATTAGACCTTTTTGTTGTTGATGAAGCCAAAAGAATATGTTTTTGAAAAATTTTTTGTTTGGAAAGGAGTTTTACATATGATCTCAAAAGAACAATTTCAAGAATTAGAATATAAATATGGCTGTGGTTACTGGAACGTATGTTGGGAACACGCTTGCCCTTGTGCTATTACTACTGAAGATAAAGGATATAGTGAAGAAATTTATAATAGTCTTTTAGCCGAATCTAATCGTGTGGCTGAAATGTTTAAATATGAAGATGAAGAAGATTCTATTCCTTGGGATCTTTTTGCGGATGATGAAGAAGATAATTACTTAGATGATGGCGAGGATATAGAATAATAGATTTATAGGTAATATGATTGTTTTCAGTTAATATTTTTAAGCAAACGCCTCAATTTCAACGTCAACGCCCCTATTTAAAGTTTTAAGCAACAATAGCTATTTTATAATGAAATTATATTACCAGACATTTAAAAGTTCATTAAAACAAATAATAGAGAGTGCGTTTTTAGAAAATATAAAATATTTTAAGAAAAGAATAATATAATGGGATTATTTACAAAGAGTATGGAAACCGATAACTGATATTTGGAAATGTGGAGGGAACTATAGAAGAAATAAATAAAACCAAATGCGGGTTTTATTTGGAAAGGAAAAAATTATGAGTGCTGTATCACCTAAAGAAATAGAAGAAGCCTTAAAAAGAGTAAATGAAACCATGGCAAAAGAGATTGATATTGATGAAGTAATTACTGCATTTGCGAAATTGGGTATTCA
>JAAZKG010000046.1 GCA_012799935.1 Erysipelotrichia bacterium
ATTGGTTAAGGGTTTGTTCTCTTTCATCGTTTCCGCCACCTAAACCAGCACCACGTTGTCTACCCACAGCATCAATTTCATCAATGAAGATGATACATGGAGCTGTTTTTTGAGCTGTTTTAAACATGTCTCTAACTCTACTAGCTCCAACACCGACAAACATTTCTACGAAATCAGAACCAGAAATAGAATAAAATGGAACATCTGCTTCACCAGCAACAGCTTTTGCCAGTAAAGTTTTACCAGTTCCTGGAGCACCAACCATTAAGATACCCTTAGGAATTCTTGCTCCCATTTTTGTAAAACGTGAAGGGTTTCTTAAATATTCAATAATCTCTGCCATTTCTTCTTTTTCTTCTTCACAGCCAGCAACATCATCAAATTTAACTTTGATATTGCCTTCAAGCCTTGCTCTTGATTTTGAGAATTCAAAGGCTTTGTTATTTGATCCTGCACTCATTCTACTAATCATCATAAAACCAAAACCAACTAACAGTAACATTGGAATCATTTCAGCCAAAAATTCCGCTAAATAGTTAGTCTGATATGGGTTTTTAATCTTGATATTTGCATCAGTAACCTTCTCTGTTAGAAGTGCCATTAATTCATCATTTTGTTGCTGAGTATTTGGTATCGCTGCAACAAAAGTATATTCAACATCTTTTTCTTTATAAACACCACTGATATCAATAACTGTTGTGTTCATTGTTAATACTACCGATTCAATTTTCTTTGTCTCAATAATTTCGACAAATTGACCATAATTCACTGCTTGGGTTCTGCTTGAACCAACAAACATAAATAAGTTAGAAATAAGAATGGTTGCTAACAGATATGGTATAATGCTAATCCATCTTCTATTTTTCACTTTAGTTTTCTCCTTCTAGTAACATTCTTCCTTCAAAACGCCAATGTATGGAAGGTTACGATACTTCTGATTGAAGTCTAAACCAAATCCGATAACAAATTCGTTTTCTATTTCAAAGCCAACATAGTCAGCTTGGACATCACATATTCTTCTAGATTGTTTATTTAGTAAAGCAACTACTTTAACATCATGAGCACCTTTATGATATAACAATTCTTTTATTTTTTTGATTGTTAATCCTGTGTCAATAATATCTTCAACAATTAATATATCTCTATTAATAATCGAACAATCTAAGTCTTTAATAATTTTTATATCTCCTAATGATTCAGTTCCTTCATAGCTACTTGCTGCAATGAAGTCAATTTCCATATCAATTGAAATATGCTTCATTAATTCAGCCAAAAAAGGGATAGATCCTTTTAAAATCCCAACAAATAGAACATTATGTTTGTTGTATCTATAATCTTGGGATAGTTGCTTACCCAATTGCTGGCATCTTTCAACTATTTGTTGTTCACTAAATAGAATTTTTTTACAATCTTTGTGCATAAAAGTGACCTCTCTTTTAATGTAACAGTTATTATTTTACCATAAATAAATTAGGTTTAATAGAGTAATGATTTACATCACAACCAATATCTTTCACAAATATTAATTGACCATCTTTATTTTCTATTACTGGCCATTTAATTCTATCTTTATACAATACTTTTCTATCAATTAAAAAGCGATTAACTTTTTTATGACCATATCTTAACTGAATTTTATCTTTTGATTGATAATTTCTAATCGTTAAAGGAAAATCATTATCACTTAATGTCATTTGTTGAATAGTTTCTCCTTTATTTGCTAGGGTAAAGTACTCATTTTGTAAATACTCAATTTCGTTTAATACATACTTAAAATCATCATTTTTTTTACAGCAATACAATAAGCCATATTCACTAACAATAAGTTTATTGTCATCAATTTTAATTTTAAAGCCTTTTTCTGATGTTTTAATCTTATCTTTTAAATCATCAATAAAATCTGAAGAAAAACTTTTGCTTGGACAACTTTCTTTTAATAAAAATCTCACAATTATATTTTTTATATTTTCATTTTCTTTAAGATATTCACTAATTTCTATTTCTTTATTAAAATTATATTTTTCTTTTATATAATTCATATCATTTTTTAATTCTTTATTTTTTTCTTTCATTTCACTTTGAAGAACTTTGATTTCTTCATCACTCATTTTATCTAATTGTTCATACCTGATTCTATTGCGAGTATATTGAGAAGACAAGTTTGTTTCATCTAAACCAAAATCAATTTTATTATCAAGACAATATTTTTCAATTTCTTTTTTTCTTAGATTCATTAAAGGTCTAATTATTCTCATTCCGTGATGATAAGTATCTTCGCTTATTCCATAATACCAAGTCTTTGAGTTTCTTTCTTTGCTCATTAGATAATTTTCCAACCCATCATCTAAATGGTGAGCTAAAAGCAAAACTTCACATTTATTTAAATCATAAATTTCTTTAAAGAAATTGTATCTTTTTTCTCTTGCCCAAGCTTGAAAGTTTCCTTTATCATCAAAAACTGGATAATCCACATATAAAGATAACTTATGTTTTTGACAAAAATCTCTCACTATTCTTTCATCTCTATCAGCACTAATTCTTAATTTATAGTTTACATGACAAACCACTAAATCGTAGCCTTCTTTTACACACAAAGAAAGTAGCATCATAGAATCACAGCCTCCTGATACTGCTACTAAATATTTTTTTTCTTTACTTAAATTTAAACTAATGCTCATGTAATAATTATAACACCATTTCTTCAAACTGGACTGTTTGTAAAAAACGCTGATATATTTTCTTAAATAATATTGAATCAGTATTTATATGAGCTTTAATATCTATAATTCTAGCTGTATTTATATATTTAACATCATTTAAAAATAATACCGAATGTCTGTTTAATCCTTTAACAAGCCCTAATCTCATAAGATGAGAAGAACCACCAGGATTACTTTTTTCATCATAGGCACCATAATAGGCTTCAGAATTTGAAGTCATTGGGATAACTAATGCTTTAGAATTGAACATTTTTAAGACTAATCCAAAATGTAAGAAACCTGTTTCCGAAAGGTACTGTTTACCAAAATCAATAAAACAAATATCTCCAGGACTAATAATCATTCCATACTTGATACAAGATTTAAGTTTAGACCTTTCAATATAATTGCATTCACTTATTAACCTTTCTTTAACATCATAATAATTTTGATTTTTTAGATAATCTTTTTCTATTTCTAAATACTCATTTATTGCTTTATCTAATTTCTTTTCGTTTTTTTCTAAACTGACTAATTCAATTAAATTAAAACCAACCATATAAAAAACCCCCTAATAACTTATTAGTGAGGTTTTTTTGATTTCCCTAAATTAATTTAAAATTTGTAGATAATTGCTAAAATAAATTGTGAGGACAAATAACCAAGCGCCATTGATAATAATATTACTAAAAATTGTGCTTTTACGACTCTATTTTCAACTGGAAGTAGTACTTTTGCTAAATCTAAACTACTTAAACAGTAGAAACTGAAAATAAACATAATAAAATGCAATGCTATTCTACTTACTTCTTTAAACATAATTTCTTAACCCTTTCTTTCTTATCTTCGGTAATCCGATAAGAATCTCTAATTTTTCCTTTAAAATATTTTAAGGTTTCCTCATCTGTTTTTATTATAACATTTATTACTTTTTCAAAGTATTGAATAGCTGCAGTTGTTAAAAGCCAAGCATTAGCCATCTTCACAGTATAATCTCTGTCCGTTAATTGTTCACAATATTTTAATACCTTATTTATATACTGATCATTTAAATATAAGTTCATTGACAAACATAGTACGAATCTTTCAATATAAGGTTTTTGTTGCATCAGTAATTGATTTTCTTTATATTCTTCCAGCATTTTCCAGCCATTTTCATAATCTTTTCCCTTTAGTTTAAAAGTGCCAGCAAAACCATCAATTAAACTCCAACAATCACATTTATGCAAATAATTGTCAATCAATTGCTTTTTATCTTCTAAACTTGTATTAAAATAGGCAACAATAAAACCTTGAAGCATAACCTCTTCATAAGTATTATCACTTATTATTGATAAGGAATCAATTCCATATTCTTTCAGTAACTCTTTAGCAAAGTTTCTTAGTTTATAAACTCTAATACCAGTAATATTGTATTTTGTTTTAACTAATTTTTCAGTGAATTCTTTATATTTTTCTTCACTATTATTTTCAATCCATTTTGTAATTTCCATAAAAGTATTATAGCACACAAAAAAAGACAGGTTTCCCTGTCTAAGCTAATAATTATTCAATACTAATGTACTTAGTCTTGTCTTCTAATTTGAGTTGTTTTTTAGGAACGTTTATAGATAAGACTCCATCATTAAATTTAGCTTGAATTAATTCTTGATCAACATTTCCAACATAGAAACTTCTTGATTGACTACCATAGAATCTTTCTCTATGAACAACCTTATCAGTAGAATCATCTCTTTCAATTGTTTTATGAGCTTCTACTTTCAAATATCCATCATCTAAAGATAATTTAACATCATCTCTGTTATATCCTGCTAATTCCATTTCTAAAATATACTCATTTTCTTTTTCAATAATATCAGTTTTCATATTCATATTGGTATTAGTAGTAACAAACGATGGACTAAAGAAATCATCAAACATCTTCTCAAATCTTCTTGGGCTTAAATAATTAAACATATAATCACTCCTTTTTTTAATTAGCACTCTCTATACCCTAGTGCCAATTTTATTATAACAGTAGTTTTTAGCACTGTCAACCCTTAAGTGCTAATTTTTTGCATAATAATATCTCTTTTTAAAATATTATTAAATGTTGTATAATGTAATTGGATTAAGGAGGGTTAATTTATGCCAGATTTATTCTTTAGTTTCTTCTCGTTCGTATTTCCGCTACTGTTTTTTTCAGTTATCTTTTCTGTGATTATAACAGTAATAAAAGGGTTTTCTAGTATTAATAGAGTTACAAGACAAGTATCTTCACAGGCAAACAATGTTTTTTCACAAATAAAAACACCTCTAACACCTGAAACAAACAATGAAAATAAACATTCACGCAATGAATTTCATAAAATGCAAAAAGATTTCTCACATCGAAAAGTAGACAGTTTTGCTACTGGCAAAGAAATAATTAAGGATAATGCTTTATCGGAAGCAGAAAAAAATGTTCTCTACGGTAAGTAAAGTAACTTTCTAATCTTATCGATACTAAAGGCGACATATTAGTATGTCACTTTTTTATTTTACGATCACATCTATTTATACTTATAAGTTATTGTTATAAAAATGAAGTTTAATGTCTTTATATTTTATAAGTTGTTTTTTAAATATGTCCTGAGGGTTTAGCCATTTTCTATTTAAATGTTCTTCAGAAGTTATTATTACAACTTCTTTAACCTTTAAGTTATCAACTATTTCTAATGAATATTTAGCATTTCCCTAGTTGTTTTTGATTTATCTTCCAATAATATTTTTGATATATCATAGTCTCTTTCTTTTAAATATTCAGCCATCAATGAAGCTTCACTTTTCCAACTTTTGGCTTTAAAAAGGCCTGTTCCACCAGATAATATTACCTTATCAAATTTTAGATACTTATCTGCTTCAAGCAAAAGTTCTAATCTTTCTATACACTTTTTTGAAATAGTACCATCATTATTGTTCCTATTGCCTAAAACTATTGCCACCTTCATTTTAACCACCTTCTTTATTATAACTGGTAATTTCATATAAAAAGCAAATCCTTTTAGGACTTGCTGAATCATCTTTTATTCTTCATCTGAATGGAATAGTTTATAAACATTAGAAATAGGCTTATTACATGAAATAGCTTCAATACCTTTAGCTAACAGTAAGGCAATTGATAAAACTTTGATGTTTGGAACTTTCGCTAATTCTTCCTCAGATCTTTCAATTGAGTTAGTTACGATAAATTCTTTAACTCCACTTTCACCAATTTTTTGCAGGGCATTTTTTGAAAAAACACCATGAGTTGCTGCACAGTAGATATCTAAAGCACCATGTTCTTTTAACATATTTACACAACTTAACAACGACCCACCCGTATCTACCAAATCATCAATAATGATACAATCTTTTCCTCTAACTTCACCAATCAAATTCAGAGCTTCTGCCACATTTGGTGTACTGCGACGTTTATCAATAATAGCAATTGAGCTATCAGGAATACTATTAGCTAAATTTCTTGCTCTTATTGCTCCACCATGGTCAGGTGAAACAACAACCACACCTTGTAATTTTTTATTTCTAAAATACTGACCAATCATATCTACTGCTGTTAAATTATCTGAAGGAATTTTAAAGTAGCCTTGAATTTGTGGAGCATGTAAATCTACTGACACGACCCTGTCTGCGCCAGCAGCTTGAAGTAAGTCAGCAACAAGTCTAGAAGTTATAGGCTGCCTAGCTCTAGCTTTTCTATCTTGTCTAGCATAACCATAATAAGGAATAACACAAGTTACTTCTCTACAACTTGCTCTTTTACAAGCATCTAGACAAATTAAAACTTCCATTATCGTATCATTTACCGGTGCACAAGTTGATTGAATAATGAAAACATGCTTGCCTCGAACTGATTGTTGTGGTTCAACAAGTATTTCCCCATCAGCAAAATGAGTAACCGCAATTTCTCCCTGTTGTACACCAAGAATATTAACTATTTCTTCTGTCAATTGTTTTGATGATGAAAGCGAAAATATTACAACATTATCCATAAATCCTCCACTCCTTTTATTTATTTAAATACTTAAACCCATATCCTGGTTTATTTTTTTGTCTTTCTCTAGCAATTGCTAAATCACCATCTTCCACATCGGCAGTTATTGTTGATCCTGCTGCTAGAACTGCATAATCTCCTATGGTTACTGGAGCGATAAGATTTACATTGCTACCGATAAATACATGGTTGCCTATTTCTGTATGGAATTTATTTTTCCCATCATAGTTAACAGTAACAACACCACATCCAAAATTACAGTATTCACCCACAGTTGTATCGCCTAAATATGTTAAATGAGCACATTTACTATCATGTCCAAATTTAACATTTTTCATTTCCACATAATTACCAATATGACTTTTGTCAGCAATTTCACAACCATTTCTCAAATGACTATTTGGCCCAATTGTTACATTATTTCCAAGTTTAGAATCAGTAATTCGACAACATTTTATGGTGTTTTCATTACCAAAATTGACATTTTCTAAATACGATCCTTCAGTTATAATATTATCTTCTCCGATAACTGATTTTCCTTCAATTCTTACATTTGGATAAATAATAGTGTCACAACCAATTACTGCATCTTTAGAAATATATGTTCTTTCAGGGTCTATAATATTAACTCCCTTTTCCATCCAATAACTGTTAACTTTCATTTGCATCCACCTTGTTGCGCTAGCTAGTTCACTCATTGAATTGATTCCTTGAAGTTCTTCGCTATCCTCAACAAGCAAAGGCATTACTTTATGACCGTGTTTTCTAAATATCTGAACCAAATCCGTAATATAATATTCTCTTTGATTGTTGTTATTATCTACTTCTGGCAAGTATTTCCATAACAATTCATTATCAACACAATAGATGCCAGCATTTATTTCTTTAATTTTTAATTCTTCTTCGTTACAATCTTTTTTTTCAACTATTTTTAATAGTAGGTCGTTTTCTCTAACAATCCTTCCGTAACTTTTTGCATCTTCCAAAACTGTCGTTAAGACAACTAAAGGATTTTCTTTGGTTGTTTTTTCTAAAAGCAACTTATATGTTTCTTCAGTAATTAATGGGCAATCTCCATTAATTATCAAAGTTTTTCCAACATTATTTTTTAATTGCTCTGCCTGCATGACAGCATGAGCTGTTCCAAGGAGTGGTTCTTGCACAGCATACTGAACCTTGTTTTGAAGATAATTCATAATACTTTCTTTACCATAACCTACAACAAAAACTTTATTTTTAACACCAATTTTTTCTAAAGTATCATAAATGTGTTCAATAATTGGTTTGCCTAATATTTTATGCATTGTTTTTGCATGCTTCGAATTCATACGTGTGCCTCTTCCGGCTGCCATAACAATTGCTGAAATCATACCTCTGGTCTCCTTAAACATACACTATTATTGTATCATTCTACAGTCCTTTTTTCTACTTAATTAAGATAGAAGTTCGATATACAAAAGGATATTTCCCTTCCATAAACTTTATCAAATCTCTACAGTCTTGACCTTTTTCTAGCAACACAAACACCGTAGACCCACTGCCTGTCATAACCACATCTTCATAGCCTCTTTCTTTGCACTCTTTAATGATGTCAAGTATTTCAGGAACTAACTTCTCAGCAGAATATAACAAAGAATTTCCTAAAATATCTTTTAATGGTTCATTGTTAATTAAGGCTTTTTTTACTTGATTAATGTCAGGATGAGGGCATTTATCTAAATCCAATATTTCAAAAGCTATTTTAGTATCTACCCCTTGCTTAGGTTTTATTAATAAAACATCATATCCAACTTTTAGCTTGAAAGGTTCAACAATATCTCCAATCCCTCTAACTCTAGCAACTTTTTGGTAAACACAAAACGGTATATCTGCACCCACTTCTTTTCCCAAACA
>JAAZKG010000047.1 GCA_012799935.1 Erysipelotrichia bacterium
AATGTAAAGAAAGTTTACGATAATAATGTAGTAGCTGTTCAAGATTTTAATCTTGATATTGCTGATAAAGAATTTGTAGTATTTGTAGGACCTTCAGGATGTGGAAAATCTACAACTTTAAGAATGGTAGCAGGGCTAGAAGAAATTACTGAAGGTACTATTGAGATTGATGATGTTGTAGTAAATGATTTACAACCAAAAGATAGGGATATTTCTATGGTTTTCCAAAACTATGCCTTATATCCACATTTAACAGTATTTGAAAATATTGCTTTCCCTTTGAGACTTAGAAAAACACCACAAACAGAGGTATTTGAAAAAGTAACCGAAGCAGCAGAGATATTAGGCATTACTGAGTATTTAAATAGAAAACCAAGAGCTTTATCTGGTGGACAAAGACAACGTGTTGCAATTGGTAGAGCAATGGTTCGTCATCCAAAAGTATTCTTAATGGATGAGCCTTTAAGCAACTTGGATGCTAAATTACGTAATCAAATGCGTGCTGAAATTATTCTACTAAGAAAAAGAATTGATACAACATTCATTTATGTTACTCATGACCAAACAGAAGCGATGACTTTAGGTGATAGAATTGTCATTATGAAAGATGGATACATTATGCAAGTTGGTACTCCTGATGAAGTATTTGATCATCCAGATAATTTGTTTGTGGCAGAATTTATTGGAGCACCTAAAATGAATACTTTCAAAACAAACTTAGTCTTTGAAGATGGACAGTATTATGTAACTCCATTTGGAGCTAAAATTTTGGTTGATGGAGAAAAAGGAGAACAACTAAAGAAACAAAAAACAAAACCTCAAGAAATTATTTTAGGCGTAAGACCTGAACACATGGTTTTAGCTGAAGAAAACGAAGGGTTTAAGTGTGAAGTAATGGTCAATGAAATGATGGGCTCTGAACTACATCTTCATACTTCGACAAATGATGATACACATTTAATTGTCAGAATTCCAACCATTGGTCTAACTCAAAAACAAAGACAAGATCTTCAAGCAGGACATAAGTTCAATGTTACTTTTCAAGGAAAGGTAATGCATTTCTTTGATGTGGAAACAGAAGAAAATTTATTAAAATAAATATTTACATTTATAAAAAAGAGGCGAAAAAACAAAAAAATGTCTCTTTTTTCTTGTATATATATAGGTGTTATAATTAGAATAGAAAGAAGGAAAAGTATTATGAAAAGAATTGTTATTATAATATTAAGTATTTTTTTACTGTTATTTAATTTTGGTTGTAATAAAGTCGATGAGGTTTATTATCGAACACCAAAAGGAGAGTTGGTAAAGGTACCAACTAGTCAAGCAAAAGAGCTATTAGATGCCTTAAATAATCTTGAACTTATCGAATATGATGAACTTAATCAAGAACCTTTATATGGTAGTTTAATGTATGAATTCATAATAAAAACTAAAGAAGGGGATGTAGCATTAAGTACATCGGAGTATGGAATCATAATTTATAAAGGCACTTATTATATTCAAAGTATGTTTGAAGAAATCTTTGATATCTCAAGGAATATTTATAAGGGTGTTCATAGTGAAATCTTTCAAGAAGAAGGTTATACTTGGTATACTTTAAGTGGCAAAAAATACAATCACGGCTATAATGACTGGCAAAAGTATAATACAAATGAATTATTTGTCGATGGCAACTGTAAAATAAGCGAAATAGCTAGCTGGTATCAGGATAATATTGATGAAGAAATGACAGTTGAAGAGTTGTTTATTGCCAATAATAAAACAGAACTTAATTCAGTTATTGAAATAACAGGAAAGTATATATATACCTTTAAAAAAGTATCAGATTATGAAAATGTCTATTTGATGAAATGTAATGGTCCAACAATTGAGTAGAAATAGTTAAAACAATAATTTTACATAATTACAATTTAGATAAAGAAAAGCAATCACATTAAGAAAGGAGGAAGCAAAATAATGAAAGAATTTTTCAGGGGAAATCCAATTATAGGAATGGTACATTTATTACCACTTCCTGGAGCGCCTAAATATAGGGGGTCAATTGAAGAAATAAAAGAAAGAGCATTATATGATGCTAATGCTTTAGTAAATGGGGGAGTTAAAAGCTTCATCATCGAAAATTTTAATGATGATCCTTATAGTGAATGTATTGACGATTTTTCTTTTGCAACAATGGTAAAAATCGCTAATGAAATCAAAAACGCTTTTGATTGCAAAATTGGGATAAACATTCAATTTAATGATGTTGAAAAAGAACTTGCCCTTGCTTATGCTATTGATGCTGATTTCATTAGAGTGGAAGTCTTTATTGATAATAGAGTAGGTATTCAAGGAATTATGACAGCTAAATGCAGAAAAATAACTGAACTAAAAAACAAGTATGATATAAGAGCGAAAATCCTAGCAGATATTGATGTAAAGCACACAACAGCATTAGTGAAGGAAGATATTGATGAATTAGCTCATCGAGCAATTGATGAAGGAGCTGATGCAATAATATTAACCGGAAGTAAAACGGGAGAAAATCCAAAAATTACCGAAGTAGAAAGAATTAGAGAAATAGTTGAAGATTTTCCAATTGTTGTTGGAAGCGGAATAAACAGCAATACAATTAGAAAATATTTGAGATATGCAAATGGTGTCATAGTAGGAAGTTCAATAAAAATTGATGGAAATGTAAAAAATCCTGTCTGCCAAATAAGAACAAGAGAATTAGTAGAAAGCTTAAACAAAATAAATTATTAGGATATAAGTTATTTGAATAATTTATGTGCTTTTTTAGATGTTACTTATCGCTTTTAAAATAAAGGCACTTAAAAAAGACTTGTGAAAGTCTTTTTTACTTTAATATAACGCTTGTTTGAGGTCCGATTTTTAAATTGTTTCCTTCTAGTTTAGCATCTGATTGACCGATATAATCACAGACTTTAGATATACTTAATGAAGGATATAAGCTTAAGTCAATAGTCTTTTCTTGTTGACCAGTGTTGTGTATTAGATAAGTTGTTTCACCTTCATAAGTAATAATAAACCCTCCTACAAAGGTATCGATAAAGTTAATCTTATCATATTCTCCTCTAGCAATTTGAGGATATTTATTTCTTAAATCTATTAGTTTTCGATAATGATGAAACAAGCTATCTTTATCTTTTAAGTGTGATGCAACGGTACCATTGGTTTGTTTGCTGCTATCATAAGTAGTTCCGACAGGGTCTTTGACTGTGTCATTATCACCCCATAGCATTGCTAAGCGACGATTAGCATCGGTATTAGCAGCACCTCTTGTTCCTTTCATCCCAATTTCTTCGCCATAGTAGATAAATGGAGAACCTGAACATAAAATATATAGATTGGCAGCCATATGACTGAATTTGTTTGCCATCATTAGATAGCCGGCACTTCTATCCATGTCATGATTAGAAATAAATGGTATATACATAGCATCAGGATTAGCTTGTTTTATTTTATCTAAATAATTATCAACATAAGTTGTAAAGATGTTGCAGTTTCCGCCTTTTGCAGCTACCGCAATTGACCCTTCAGTTTGAGAAGTGTGAAAATTGAAACAGTTTAATTCTTTAATATACTGCAAGGTTTCAATATCGTTGCTCCAAACTTCGCCAACTACGTAGATATCAGGCTTTATTTCTTTAATTTTGTCCATATACCAGTTCCAAAACTCAATTGAAGATGGATTATCTCGATAATAGATATATTTTGCAGCATCAAATCTAAAGCCATCAACTCCTAGTTCTAAATAGTATTCAGCAATTTTTAAAACTTCTTCTCTAACAAGTTTGTTGTCAAAGTTTAATTCTGGCATATCGTTAGAAAAATTACATTCGTAAAAATGGTTTGTTGTAGGTATGGCATTGTATACTCTGCCATTAACTTTGTTTTCTTTTGTTACATAAGTATAGAAATCATAATAAATGTTGGATGTGTTATTTGATTGATGCATAGCCACAAAGTTTCTAAACCAATCATGTTGTGAAGAAGTATGATTGAATGGTATGTCTAAAATGAGTTTCACATTTCTTTGATGACATAATTCTATTAATTCCTTTAAATCATCCATTGTTCCAAATTGAGGATCGATTTGATAGTAATCAATAACATCATATTTATGATAACTATTAGATATAAATATTGGAGATAGCCACAAACCTTGAACGCCTAAAGATTTTTTGGAATTGGCATTACCATCATTTAAGTAATCAAAGCGATTTATAATTCCACGCAAATCTCCAATTCCATCATTATTGGAATCAGAAAATGAACCAACAAAGATTTGGTAAAAGACACGATAATTGTCATTAATAGTATCTTTTGTTTTGCTACTGCAGCCAAATAATAAGGAAACTAGTACTACCATAATTAATAACCTTTTTTTCATTTTGTTCTCCTTGTTTACTAAGTATTAAACTTGCATCATCAATTTTTTATCAAGCGTTAAAGTATGTGTTGCAGTTTATGTAACTTCACCATTTATTCTATCATAAGAGCAGATATTTGTGTTTTTACTATAGTCGTTTTTTAAGAGATAAGTTTTAATGAGACTATTTTTTATCATTTTAGTTTATAAATAATATTTTAGTAATTATTATGGTAAAATAGGTTTGGAAAATATGAGGTATATTATGAGCATTAATCGCAGTGCAGGTATATTGTTACCTATCTCTTCTTTGCCTTCAAATTATGGTATTGGTACATTAGGTGAAGAAGCCTATAATTTTATTGATTTCTTAGAGAAAAGCAAAATGAAGTATTGGCAGATTTTGCCAATTGGCCCAACTAGTTTTGGTGATTCGCCTTATCAAAGTTTTTCTAGTTGTGCTTGTAATCCTTACTTTATAGATTTAGATATTTTAATAGAGGATGGTTTATTAAAGAAAGATGATTTAAAAGATTTAAAAGAGTTCAACCCTGCTTATGTAGAGTACGGATATATTTATGAAACTAGATTTGAAATTTTAAGAAAAGCTTATCAAAGAGGTTTTGAAAACGATAAAAGACAATTTAGAGCTTATTATCGTGAAAACAAAAACTGGTTAGAGGATTATGGTTTATATATGGCGGTGAAAAGTCATTTTGGTATGGTTTCGTGGCTTGATTGGCCAGATGAAGATATTAGACTTAGAAGAAAAGGAGCAATTGAAAGATATCGCCAGTTATTGATTGATGATGTGCAATTTTATCAGTATCTTCAATTTCTTTTCTATAAACAATACAGCAGATTAAGAGAATATGCTCATAGTAAAAACATTAAAATTATTGGTGATTTGCCAATTTATGTAGCTTTGGATTCAGCTGATGTTTGGGCTAATCCAAAGCAGTTTCAATTAGATGAAAAAAACATACCTTTAGAGGTAGCAGGTGTACCTCCTGATTATTTTTCGAAAGATGGTCAACTATGGGGCAATCCTTTATATGACTGGGATGAAATGAAAAAAGATGGTTATAAATTCTGGATTGATAGAGTTGATGGAAACAGCAAATATTATGATGTGATTAGAATTGATCATTTTAGAGGTTTTGAATCATATTGGGCAGTTCCATATGGTGAAAAAACAGCCAGAAACGGTCGCTGGATAAAAGGACCAGATATGGATTTTGTTTCAGTTTTAAGAGATTGGTTTTGTAATGTTGAATTCATCGCTGAAGATTTAGGTGTTGTTTCTGAAGAGGTAAATGAAATGTTAGAAAAATCAACCTTTCCTGGCATGAGAGTGTTGGAATTTGGAATGAACCCAAAAGGCGCAAGTTATCACACACCATTTAATCATGTTGAAAATTGTATTTGTTATATTTCGACTCATGATAATTCGCCAATCGTAGGTTGGCGTGATACAGCTGATAAGGGTGATGTTAAACATGCTATTAAATATTTCAATCTTACTAAAAAAGAAGGATTTCATTGGGGGTTTATTAGAGGGGGTATGAATTCGGTTGCTAAATTATTTGTTGCTCAAATGCAGGATTATCTTGGTTTAGGAGAAGAAGCCAGAACCAACAGTCCTGGAACAATAGGTGATAACTGGAGGTGGCGTTTAGTTAAAGGGCAATTAACTGACAGATTAGCTAAGAAAATTGCCAGACTTGTTAAAATGTATGGCAGGGATTAATTTACCAAAATATAAATTTGATATATAATTAATTTATTAAGGAGGGAACATTTATAATGGATCAAATACTTGGTTTGCTAGCAGGCCAACTGTTAACAAACGAAACCGTAAAAACTGTTTCTAAAAAGGCGAATACGACTAAAAAAGAAACTACTGATGTTGTTTCAGAAGCATTACCAACTTTATTAACTGGATTGTTTTCAGCATCAAAACAGTCTTCATCAAAATCAACTGGGGAAAATATCTTGACTTCGCTATTAGCGCAAGCTGTTTCAACCAATGTTGAAGAAGAGGACGAAGAAAAAGAAGAAGAGAAAAATGAATTGGGTTCTTCAATTTTGGATACAATTTTAGGCAATACTAAAACAGATTTATTTACAAATATAGCTAAAAAAATTGGACTGAAGAAAGAACAGGTTATGGCTATCTTAATAGCAGTAGCACCAATTTTATTAAAGAAAGTTGCTAGTCTGGTTAATACAAACACATCTGATTCTTCAAAGAAATCAACTAAAAAATCAACTTCAGCTAAGAAATCGACTTCAACTAAGAAATCGACTTCAACAAAAAAATCAAGCTCAAAGAAAAAAGCGAGTGAAAAAGAAGAGGATTTTGATGTAACTGACATTTTATCTTCAATTGTTGGTAACGTATTAGGTAACGATTCAAAGAAATCAGATGATGATTCTAATTTGTTAGGCGAAGTAGCTTCAACAGTTTTATCAGGATTATTATCTAAAAATAAGAAGTAGAAAAGGAGAAAAAATGGCAAAAAAACAAGAATTTGTCGCAACAAAAAATGCGGGTCAAGGGCCAAGGAAAACAACTAAAGAGGAAAGAAGAGCAGGCGCTTCTGGCAAAAGAATTGCTGCAGTTATCTTTTGGTTAATTGCATTAGCATTTGAAGTAGTTGCGATACTAGTATTAAACAAAACTATTTTCATTAAACCGTTTACAACTGATTATATGTTGTACACATTAATTGGTTTATTGGTGGCAGATTTAATTTTCTTAATTATTGGTTCACAGTTCTGGAAAAGAGCTAACGATATTGATCCACCAAGCGCTAAGAATAAACTAAAATTCTTCTTGTGGAATCAAATGGGATTAATTGCTAGTGTTATTTGTTTCTTTCCAATAGTAATACTATTATTAAGTAACAAAGACCTAGATGCGAAAACTAAAAAAATCGTTTCTGCAGTTGCAGTTGCAGCTCTATTAATTGGTAGCGTTACTTCAATTGACTTTAATCCAATGTCAGAAGAAGAAAGAATTGCTCTAGAAGAAGAAATAACTGCAGAAGTTTATTACACAACATTTGGCAAAAAATATCATACTCATTCTGATTGTCAAGCGATTAAAAACTCAAAGACTATCTATCATGGACCAATTGCAGATGCATTAGATGCAGGAAGAACAGAGTTATGTAAATTCTGTGCTGAAAGAGATAGAAAGAAATAAAAAGTTATTAGGGTAGATTTAACAAAATTTACCTTTTTATGTGTTTATTTAATAAAATCTATTGTTTTAGGTTGAAAAATCAATTAGAATTTGTTATAAATAAGGTGAATAATGTTTTCGAAGGGAGGAAAATATAATGGGAAAATATGTCGTCAATAAAGGTGACACAGGTGTTTCTTTTAACTTAGTAGCAGGAAATGGCGAAATTATCGGTAGAAGTGAACACTATACAACTGAAGCTGCATGCTTAAATGGCATCGAATCAGTTAGAAGAAATGCTGTTGAAGCAGGTGTAGAAGACCAAACTATAGAAGGTTATGAAGTTTTGAAAAATCCTAAATTTGAAATTTTTAAAGATAAAAGAGAAGAATTCAGATTTAGATTAAAAGCAAGAAATGGCGAAATTATTCTTGCTTCGGAAGGTTATACAGCTAAAGCAAGCTGTAAAAACGGAATTGATTCAGTTGTTAGAAACGCTGATTCACCAATAGTTGAATAACAAAAAAAGAGGTGTAACTAAATTGATTATTTAAAAAAACACCTCTTTTTTTATTACTCATTTCCAGCGTTTTGTTTGATTAAATATTATGATAACTGAGAATAATATATTTAATGTAAATATAAAAAAGTTTTTAGTTTTCTTTTGACATGCCGAATAGGATGGTAGTAAGATATATATACATATAAACATTTGCATTAAATGCAAAAATAGGAGGAATAATATGAAAGAATTAGGTCACGTTAGAATTGACGACAGACTAATACATGGGCAAATTGTATCTAGTTGGATTGATGCTTTAGGTTGTAAGGAAATTGTAATTGCTGATGATAAAGCAGCAAAAGACGAATTCCAAAAAGTTTTATTGCAAATGGCGTGTCCATCAACGATAAAGTTGTCTATCATACCAATTGCTGAAGCTGCAGAATATCTTATCAATAATGAAGAGAGACCAAAAGTTTTAGTTATTGTCAGAGATGTTAAATCTGCTTTAGAGTTGACTTCTTATGAAGGTGTAGGTATTGATCATATTAATGTTGGAAATATTAGTTCTGGGAAAAACAGAGTTAAGTATACCAAATCAGTTTGGATGAATGAAGAAGAAATAGCAGATTTTAAAAAACTTAACGAACAAGGAGTTGAGTTGATAATACAAGTTGTACCATCAGAGCGTTCTATTGATCTGATGACTTTGATTTAGGCTTTTATTTATTACCTTTTTATGTTGGCTAGCAAATAAAAAAAGAGTAATAAATTAACATTTATAATAACTTAATGGAAAGGAGGATGAAAAATGTTAATTAAAGCTATCCTAGTAGCTATATGGGTTACTTGGGCGTTTATTGATGAGCATACTTTGCAGTTGCAAACTACAAGAGCTATCATTACAGGTCCTGTTGTTGGTGCAATATTAGGGGATCCTCATACAGGCTTGATTGTTGGCGCAACAGTTGAGATGATGTTCTTAGGCGCTGTGTTTGTAGGAACAGCTGTTGCACCAGACGTTACTTTAGCATCTGCATGGGCAACAGCATTTGCGGTTGCTGCAGGTGGAGACACTTCTGTAGCTATTGCTTCAGCTTTAGCAGTTGCTATTTTAGGACAAACAATGAGTACATTACAATTTAGTTTTGTAAACGTTGCAATTTTACACTGGGTAGAAGCAGGCAAAAAACAGGGTGATATAAATCGTGTTAGAATGGGTACATATCTGGCGTTAGCTCTTGATGCCTTGTTTTATGGTGTCCCAACTTTCTTGGCAGTTTATTTTGGGGCTAGTAAAGTTGCGGCATTAATGGATGCAATGCCAGAAAAACTTTTAACAGGCTTATCAAATGGGGGAGCAATGCTAGCAGCTGTCGGGTTTGGTATGCTACTTACTACAATTAAAAACAAAAAATTGTGGCCTTATTTTGCAGTTGGATATATTGCTGCTGCATTTGTAAATTTAGGTAATGTTGGTATTGGTTTGTTGGCTGTAACATGCGCATTCCTACATAAGTATTTCCTAGATATGAGTAAGAAAGGGGCTGAATAATTATGAAAAACACTGATCAAAAATTAACTAAGCAAGATCTTTGGAAGATTTATAGAAGTCAATTCTTTATTCGTAGCTGTTTGAACTTTGAAAGATTCCAAAACGTTGGTTTTACTCACGCAATGGGACCTATTATTGACAAGTACTATGATACACCTGAAGAAAAACAGGAAATAATTGAAAGACACATGCAATTATTTTTAACTCAACCAATGGTTGCATCGTTGCCTATAGGTGTTGCTGCTGCAATGGAAGAGCGCTTGGCAATGGAAGGAGATATTGATCCTGAGTCAATTGATTCAACAAAAGTTGCATTAATGGGACCATTAGCTGCATTAGGTGATAGTTTGCTTAATGGAACATTACGCCCTATCGCTGCTGGTATTGCATGTTCACTATCAATACAAGGAAGTGCATTAGGTCCAGTCATTTTCTTAGTTTTAATGTCTATTATGACTTTAGGTGTTCGTTACTTAGGGGTATTTAAAGGTTATTCACAAGGTGCTAGTTTTGTAATAAATATGCAAAAATCAGGTGTAATTGAACAGATTGCTGAATTAGCTTCAGTTGCTGCGTTTATTGTAATTGGTGGGTTTGTTGTAACAAACATTGGTGTTCCTTTAAAACTTGCTTATACATCAGGAGATACTGTTATTGATGTCATAGGCACTATCAATGGAATGCTTCCTAATTTCTTATCTGTAGTATTAACATTGTTGTGTGCATGGTTAATGCAAAAGAAAAAAGTATCTGCAGTACTATTGATGGCAATTATTATGGTTTTAGCTATTGTGCTTACTTATATTGGTTTGATGTAAAAATTTCTGGAAAAGAGATTAATTGATGAAATTAATTGATTATCATGTACATATGGGGAAAAGTAGTAAGGGAGACAATTATACATTAGAAGACCTTATTGCTAGCATGGACAAATTTAATATAGAAAAATCTGGTTTATCAATCCTTAATGGCGTTAATGTTGGTCCATTAAATGACCTAACTATGGAAGCTGTTAAGAAATATCCAGATAGGATAGTTGGATATGCATACATTAACCCCAGAGAGGAAAATGCAATTGAAGAAGTGCATCGCTGTCTAAGTGTAGAAGGAATGAGAGGAGTTAAGTTTCATTCTTGGAAGCACGGATATTTTCCAAGCAACAATAGAGCATTAGATGGAATAATTGATGCTATTGCTGAATACGATGTTCCAATACTTACACATACTGGTACACCTCCACTATCTTTGCCTCAACAATGGATTGAAGTTGCTAAACGCCACCCAAATGTTAAATTTGTTTTGGCACACATTGGCTATCTTGATTATGGATATGATTGCATTGAAGGTGCAAAAAATTATCCAAATATTTATGTTGATACTTCTGGTCAAGTTGAGATTCCAGTAATAGCAAAAGCTCTTGAGGATCTAGGACCAGACAGGATAATATGGAGTACAGATTGGCCTTATAAGTATCCAGGCAGTGAGCTTGTGAAATTTGAACCTTATAACCTTTCAGAAGAAGATAAGAAAAAGATTTTCTATGAAAATGCGATGAAACTTTGGAAATTGATTTAATTACATTTGCCAATTATGAAATGGTAACCAAAAGTAGAAAAATAAAAATATAGTTAAACTATTTAAAGATTGTCGAAAAGGTCTATACCAACTTTTAAGTTGAGAGGACTAAATAATTGATGTAAACCAAGTCATTGTAATGACTTGGTTTTTTGTTTGTATAAAAGTAAAAAGAATTATTGATTTGTGTTAAAATAACATTATGAAGACATATCAATACATTTTCATAATTGTTTATATTCCAGCATTAATAATGTATTTGTTTTCCAAGACAAGCGGAAACTTTAAAAGAAGAGCGACAAACAAAATTGCATTAGCTTCACTATTTATGTTATGTGGTATATATGCATTTTTGATAAGAGAAAAAAGCGTGCCACTTATCATTTTGATGATTGCGTTGTTTTTTTCATATTTAGGAGATGTTTTGTTACTATGGAGTTTTGAAAAAGGCGGCTATGCTTTTATGACTGGAAATGTTATTTACTGTATTTATTTATACATAATGCATTATCAGTATCATTTATGGCAACTTATTGTTGTTGTGGCTGTAATAGTTTTGCTTTATAAACTTTATCGTCATTTTGTAGAGAAAGAAATTTTAGATTTGGGTGATTTGGATGAGTTTAATCTTTATATGATTACGGTAATTTCACAAGGAACAATGGGAACAATAATGGCGCTGTTTACTAGTGTTAATATAAATAAAGTGTTGGGAATTGGACTATTATTATTTATGGTTTCAGATTTCTTTATTGCTTTTCAAAATTTTTATTATCGAAAATCAAGTTTAATTATGAGATGTAATTCAATAACTTACTTTTTAGGAATGATGTTGATTGCTATATACATTGGTTTATGATGAAGGGAGATCTTTATGAAATATGTATTTGTCGTTAATCCTGCTGCAGGAAAAGAAAATTCAGAAAAAGAATTAATGAATCTTTTAAAAGAAAGAAAAGATTTTGATTTTGACATCTATTATACCAAGGGTCAAAAAGATGCGACTTATTTCATCAAACAATATCGAAAAGATAATCCAGAAGGAAAAATATGCTTTGTAGCTTGTGGTGGCGATGGTACGGTTAATGAGGTAATAAACGGTGTATATGGTATGAATGATGCTAGTTTTGGTATTTGGCCATGTGGAAGTGGAAATGATTATGTTAAATATTTTGGTGGTGCTGATAAGTTTTTAAATCTCGATAATTTATTAAATGGCGAGGAAATGAAAGTTGATGTAATGACTGTTGGTAATAGACATTCGGTAAATGTTGTTAATTTTGGTTTTGATTGTGCTGTAGTTAGAACAATGGAAAAAGTTAAAACCTGGCCATTTTTAAGTGGGAAACATTCTTATACAGTTGGAGTAGTTGCTGCTGTTTTTTCTGGAAGAAAAAATTATGCCAAGATTGTGGTTGATGGTGAACTAATTAATCCTAGTGGAGAATATTTACTATGCACAATTGCCAACGGATCACATGTGGGGGGTTCTTATAAATGTGCTCCGAGAAGCCTAGTTGATGATGGATTAATGGAAGTATGTATGGCAAAATGCATGCCTCTTATCAAATTTATTTCAGTTGTAGGAAAATATCAAAAAGGGTTACATTTAGATGATGAAAAACTTACTGATTTATTAGTTTATCGCCAAGCTAAAAAAGTTGAAATAATTGCTGATGAGGAAATGGATTTATGTCTTGATGGCGAATTAATAGGTGGAAAACACTTTGTTATAGAAAATCAAGAGAAAGCAATTTCTTTTAGGGAATCAAAATAAATATTATAATTATAATTTTTATATAAAATATATTTATAATTACATAAAAAAGTTTAATGGCTAAATTATAGACTTATGCCATTTTTTTAGTTTATAATGAAAGTGCTTACACAAATGTTAAGGAAAAGGAGAAATAAAAATAGAAATGAAAAAATTACTTACATTACTATTGGCTGTCATGATGGTTCTTGGCATTGTTGGTTGTGGACCAAAAGAACCACCTGTCGAGCAGTCAGAAGTTCAGAAGATCATTGAACAAGCTCAAACGATGACTTTAGAAGAGTTAGCTCAAAAAGCTATTGAAGAGTCAAATGGAGCTACTTTTTATGGTGTTGGTAACTCAAGTCGTGGTAAAACAGCTTTACCATTATTTATTGCTTACTTACAAACAATTGATGCTTCATACACTTTAAACTTTGAATGGCAACAACCAAAAAACAACAAAATCTTTGACCAGCTAACAGCTGATTCATTGAAAGAAGTTGGAACGTTTGCGATGACTTTGATTCAAGATGGCAATCAAATTGAAAGCAAAATGGTTAAAACAGGTATTTTAGATGCCTTTATTCCAAAAGAATGGGCTGAAGCTAACGGAACTACTCCAGAAGCTTATAAAGGTTATTTACCATTACAGACATTAAACAAAATCTTTATGTTTAATAATACTGGAGAAAAAGTTTATAACAACTGTTGGGATTTTGTCTATGAAGGTGAACATGGATTATTCATGGATATTGATTCTGAAATCGTTGGCAAAAATTTCTTATACATGTTAACTCATGAAAAATATTCTAAATGGTTAAAAGATGCATTTGATGTTTTACCAGTAGACAAAAAAGCTTATTTCCAACCAGTAGTTGATGAAATGGAAGCTGAAGCAAAAACTTTAGGTTTAGGCGAAAACGGAAAATATGCTTTAACTTGGATTAAATTATGGGTAGAAAGCTATAATGCTCAAACAGATGATGGACCTATTTGTAATATCTTGGTTGACAAATCAGCTACAGATCAATTCGGTTTAATTGTTTACTCAAAATTACGTTCAGTTCAAGAAACTGATACAGTATCTGTTAACAATATTACGGTTGCTGCTTACCAAGATGGCTATGTTGGTATTGGCGGTTATGGTTATAGTCACTATTTATTTGTTACTGACAACTCACCGCTTCCTTGGACAGCATGTGCATTTATTGCTTATATGACTCAAACTGTTGATGGCTTCTCTGCATGGGGCAAAGATATTGGTGGTTATTCTGCTAATCCATTAGTTGCAGCAGGAACTGAAGCTGAAAGAAATCATTCAAAAGGCGGCTATGTTGATGGAGTCAATGTGTTTGATGCTAAAAACGACCGTGGATATGAATGGTGGGTTGCTGAAGATAAAGGTGAATTAGTAATTGAAGATCCAGCATACTGTGCATCAGTAGCATTTACAGTTGGCAGCTGGATTGAAATGTTAACTAAATACAATAAATAGTAAGCAAATTTAAAAAACAACCGCTTATAAATACAAAGCGGGATTGTGGAAGAAATCACAGTGCCCTTGTTTGACAAGG
>JAAZKG010000048.1 GCA_012799935.1 Erysipelotrichia bacterium
GATCGTTCTTATGGAGTTCATGTAGCATCACTAGCTAAAATTCCTGAAAGTGTAATAGAAAGAGCAAAAGAATTATTAAAAGGCTTTGAACAAAGTAAGAAGCATAGAAATGATCAATCTCAAATTATAGTGATGGAAAAAATTCCTCCTCAGATAAAAGAAATAGAAGATATTATAAAAAAGGTCAATCCAAATAATATGACACCAATTGAAGCATTACAGTTAATAGCACTGATGAAAAATAAAATGGAAGGTAAGTAAAAGTGAGTAAAATTAGAATATTGGACGAACTTTTATCAAATATGATTGCAGCGGGAGAAGTTGTTGAAAGGCCAATGGGGGTAGTAAAAGAACTCGTTGAAAATTCAATCGATGCTCAAGCTACTAGAATAGAGATTCGTTTGATAAATGGCGGTTTAGATTACATCGAGATAACAGATGATGGTTGTGGAATGGATAAAAAAGATGCCACTGCTGCTTTTAGTCGTCATGCAACAAGCAAAATCTCAGAAGTAAATGATTTATGGCAAATAAGCACGATGGGTTTTAGAGGCGAAGCTTTACCTTCAATAGCATCGGTAAGCAAGGTTTCATTAACAACAAACGATGGAAATGATTCAACTTTAGTTAAAGTGGAATATGGAAAAATTGTTGAAGCAAAGCCATTTGGTGCGCCAGAAGGAACAACGATTAAGGTAGAAGGATTATTCTACAAAACACCAGCCCGTTTAAAACATTTAAAAAGCGCCAATGTTGAACTAAATTTAATATTAGATTTAATTTCTAAAATGGCCTTATCTCATCCTAAAATATCTTTTGAATTAACTAATGATGAGCAAATAAAAATACAAACCAATGGCTCAGGGTCTTTGCAAGAAGTAATCATGGCAATTTATGGAGTTGGAGTTGCCAAAAAATGTATTGCTATTGATTTTGAAGACTATGACTTTAAGTTAACTGGATATATAGTTGATCCAGCGATAACTAGAGCAACTAGACAATATATAAATTGTTTTATTAATGGACGAATCATTAAAAGTTATCAAATACAAAAAGCAATTATTGAAGGTTATAAAGGTTATCTAATGTCTGATAGATTTCCAATTGCGATAGTTAATATTGATATTGACTATAAATTGGTAGATGTTAATGTTCATCCTTCTAAATGGGAAATAAGAATTTCTAAAGAAAGACAACTATATAGGTTAATTACCAAGGGAATTAGTGAAATTTTAAAAAAAGAAATGACTCCAAGTGATTTGTTGCTTAAAAACTTATCAAGCTTAAAACAACAGCATGAACAAAATGAACTGGAATTAACAAAAAAAGAACTCTATGAGTCTTATGTACAACCTAGCTTAAATATTGTTCAAGAAGAAATACTAGAATACATTGAATCTGAACAAAGATATAGATTTGAATATTTAGCACAATTACATGGCAAATATATCTTAGCTAATGATGAAGAAAATTTATATATTATTGATCAACACGCAGCTCAAGAAAGATGCATGTATGAAAAAATACAAAATCAAATAATGGATAAAAGTGTTATAACTCAACATTTACTGTTACCTTTAGTAATTGAAGTAAGTCCAGCAATTGTTAATCAACTAGATATAATTAACCAACAATTAGATTGTATAAAATTAAAGTTTGAACAATTTTCAATGAATTCAATAGTTACACGCGAAGTGCCAGATTTCTTTGACCAAATTGATGAACTTCACTTTATTCAACATTTAATAAACGAAATAATTGAAGATAAACAGATGAGCAGAATTGATATCAGAAAAGAGAAAATTGCCTCACTAGCTTGTCATAGTTCGGTTCGTTTTAATCAATATTTATCAATGGAAGAAAGCAAAAAACTTTTAGAGAGACTTTCAAAATGCAATCAACCATTTAACTGCCCACATGGTAGGCCAACAATGATAGCTATAAATGAAAAAGATTTAATTAAGGAGTTTAAGCGTGTCTAAAGTCATCGTTATAGTAGGCCCTACAGCTGTAGGTAAATCAGCACTTTCAATTGAGTTGGCTAAAAACTTCAATGGAGAAATAATCAATGGTGATAGTATTCAGGTTTATAAGGGTCTAAATATTGGGAGTGCAAAAATAACAGAAGAGGAAAAACAAGGAGTAGTACACCATTTGCTAAACTATAAAGAATTGAGCGAACGATATGATGTGGCTATTTTTCAAAAAGATGCTAGAGAAAAAATTGAAGAAATTAATAAAAAAGGTAAAATCCCTATTATTGTTGGAGGAACAGGACTATACATTAAAGCATTATTGTATGATTATGAATTTGTAAAAATCTCCAACAATATAGATGAATATAAATATAAAGATTATACTAACGAACAATTACATCAGAAATTAAAAGAGTTGGATAAAAAAACAGCTAAAACAATTCATCCTAATAATAGAAAAAGAGTTATTAGAGCTTTGATTATGGCAGAAAGTGGAATAAAAAAATCTGATCAAGAAAAAAAACAAAAAGGCATAATGATTTATGATGCCAAAATAATTGGTCTTACAATGGATAGGGAAAAACTAAAAGAAAGAATCCATTTAAGAGTTGACAAGATGATTGAAGAAGGACTGATTGAAGAAATTAATACATTATTTAATAATTATTCATTAAAAAGTCAAGGATTTGCTGGCATAGGTTATAAAGAAATGATTCCATATTATTTAAATCAAGAACCTTTAGAAAAGTGTGTTGAAAAAATCAAGACTCATACTAGACAGTTTGCTAAAAGACAATACACTTGGTTCAATAATCAAATGAAGGTTGACTGGTATAATATTGAAGAAGAAGACTATTTAGAAAAAATATATAAAAATGTAAAGGAGTTTTTAAATGGACAATAGTAGAACTAAAAATATGATTGGCCAAGAAAACTTCGACTTGATTCAAGATAAAACAGTAATGATTATCGGTCTTGGTGGTGTTGGCGGTTATGCTTGCGAAGCACTTGTAAGAAGCGGAATTGGTAAAGTAATTTTAATAGATAATGATAAAGTTGATAATTCAAACATTAACAGGCAGATAATAACCACCGAAAAAACAATAGGCAAAAGAAAAGTTGAAGTAATGAAAGAAAGGCTTTTAAGTATTAATCCTAAGTTAAAGATAATTAGTTATGATGTGTATTTTTCTGAAGAGAACATAGAGCAAATATTTAATGAAAAAATAGATTATGTTGTTGATGCCATAGATACTATGAGCAGCAAAGTAGCTTTATGGAAATATTGCCTGGGAAATAATATAAAAGTAATCTCTTGTTTAGGAATGGCGAGAAGATTAGACCCGCAGAAGGTATTTATTACAAAACTTTCTAAAACAGAAAATGACCCAATGGCTAAAGCTCTCAGGTCATTAGCAAGAAAAAATAATGTTTCTTTAGATATTCCAGTAGTATTTTCGAAAGAAAAACCATTAGAAATAAGTAAAGCAGAAAAAGAAAACTTAGGGTCAATGATTTTTGTTCCAGCAACTGCAGGAATAATATGTGGTTATTATATTATAAATGACATCATTGACATAAAAGATAAATAGTGTAAAATAAAACTCCGAAGGTGAAAGAAATGAAGTTAATTGTAGGTTTAGGAAATCCAGGAAGAGAATATAAAAACACCAGACATAATGCTGGTTTTTTGGCTTTGGATATCTTGGCTGATAAGTTAAATGTGAAAATGAATAGAAAAGCATTTAATTCAACAATTGGCAAAACAATGTATAAAGGCCAACAAGTTCTTTTAATGAAGCCACAAACCTATATGAACAATTCTGGAGAAGCGGTTAGAAAGGCGATAAATTACTACCAACTTAATCCCCAGGAAGACTTGATAGTAATTTATGATGACTTAGATTTATGTTATGGTCAAATTAGATTAAGAGCAAAAGGATCAGCTGGAGGCCATAAAGGAATGAAAAGTATTATTGCCAACATTACAACACAGGAATTTCCTAGAATAAGAATTGGAATTGAAAAGAATCCTTTTATTCTAACATCTGATTATGTATTGGGGAGAGTTGAAAAAGAAAATTTACCAGCCTATAAATCAGCAGTAGAAAAAGCAGCTTTAGCAGCCATTGATTTTATTGATTTGCCTTTTAATAAAGTAATGAATATGTATAACAAGAAGGAAGCAGATGATTAATTTCTACCAATTGTTGGAGAAAGACCCAGCAGTGTTAGCCTTAAATAATAATGTCGAAAAGATAAATGGGTTAACAGAAACAGAAGAAACACTAGTTTTAGCAACCAGCTTTCACCAACAACAAGAAACTAAAATTGTCGTAAAAGGCAATATGTATACAGCACAACAACTTTACTACAGGTTATACCCCCTATTAAAGGATGATGTGCTGCTTTTCACTATGGAAGAGTCGTTAAGAGTAGAAGCAGTAGCTGCTTCTCCTAGTATGTATGCTAACCAGATGGAAGTGTTAACAACTTTATGTTTAGATGAAAAACCAAAGATAATTATTACTCATCCAATGGCGATAATTAGATATTTACCAAAAAAGGAAACTTTTGAAAAACAAATACTAAATCTTTCAATCAATCAAAAATACAACATGAATGATTTGAAAAACGATTTAATAAAAAGTGGATATAAACAAACAGCTAGAATTGACCAACCATTAACCTTTTCGCTAAGAGGAGGAGTTATTGATGTTTTTTCAATTAAAGATGAAAAACCAATAAGAATAGAATTCTTTGATGATGAAATAGATTCAATTCGTTATTTTGATATTTCAACTCAAAGAACAATAAAACAAATCAAAAGTTGTAAAATTGTACCAGCCTCACTTTTAATCTTTGATGAATCTTTTGCCCCTTTTGAACAAAGAGTAAAAACTCAATTAGAAAGGGATAGAAAAAAAGCTATAAACTATTCGACACTAAAAGAAAATGTTGAAAGAGATATTAGCTATTTAAAGAAGAATATTTTTGAACACTATTTATATCGTTATCAATGTTTTAAAGAAAACACAGCCTCACTGCTTGATTATGTAAAACATAAGCAAGTAATAATTTCAACTTATGATGACATAAGAGCTAATCTAGATTTAATATTAGATGAAAATTATGAATATATTGGAGAACTTTATAACAACAATGCAGGATTAAATTACTATAGTATTTTCGATGATTTTGACCGAGTTGTTGAAAAGCATAAACCTTATTACATTAAAAGTAGTTTCGCTAGTTTAGATGGCATCAAGTCAAAAGTAAAGATGACTTATTTCCCGTTACTACCTTTGGATAAAGTAGTTGAAGAAATAGTTAGATTATCTAAAAGAAATAAAATTATCTTATCGATAAATAAAACGCAAAGAGAACTACTGGAAAGTGCTTTTGATTATGGAAAATATAATTTAGATGATTATGTACAATTTACCGATGTAGAGTTATTTGAAGGGTTTAATTATGAAGAGATAATGGTTTTAACTGCTAAAGAATTATTTGGTGTTAAGATTGTTAAAGGAAGATATGAAAATAAATTTAAAGATGCAGTTGTATTAGAATCATATACTGATTTAAAAATTGGGGATTATGTTGTTCATAATCAACATGGTATTGGAAGATATGAAGGGATAGTAACTAAAGAAATTCAAAATAAATATCGCGATTATCTACAAATTAGATATAAAGATGATGATTTACTGCTTGTTCCACTTGAACAATTTAAATTAGTTAGAAAGTTTTTAGCTGCTGAAGGAGTTGGAGTTAGATTAAACAAACTGGGTAGCAAAAGCTGGGAAAGAAGTAAACAAAGAATTCAAGCTGAGGTAAATGATATTGCAGAAAGACTAGTGAATCTCTATTCGGCCAGAGAAGAAAATATTGGTCATGCTTTTAGCAAGGATGATGAGAATACCCGAAAATTTGAAGCCAATTTCCCTTATCAATTAACGGAAGATCAAGAAAAAGCAATTGCTGAAATTAAATATGATATGGAACAACCTAGACCAATGGACAGATTACTATGTGGAGATGTTGGTTTTGGAAAAACAGAAGTAGCAATGGTAGCTGCTTTTAAAGCGGTTAAAGATTTAAAACAGGTAGCTTACTTGTGTCCAACAACAATACTTTCTTTACAGCACTATAATACTTTTTTGGATAGATTTAGAGATTTTCCAGTAAAGATTAAACTCTTGAATAGATATGTTGTGGCTTCTCAACAAAGGCAAATCATTAAAGAATTAAAAGAAGGTAAAATAGATATTTTAATTGGAACCCATCGCATTATCAGTGATGATGTTGAATTTGCTGATTTAGGGCTTTTAATTATTGATGAAGAACAAAGATTTGGTGTACAAGCCAAAGAAAAAATCAAAGAATATAAAAAAAGCATCGATGTCTTATCATTAAGTGCGACACCTATTCCTAGAACATTACAAATGTCACTAGTTGGTGTTATGTCTTTGTCACAATTAGATACAGCTCCACAAGATAGGATGCCAATTCAAACTTATGTGGTCGAAAAAAATGATTCTTTAATAAGAGAAGTTATTTCTAGAGAACTGGCAAGAAATGGACAAGTATTCTATTTATATAACAATGTCAGTAATATTTACAATGTGGCTAGAAAAATATCAGTAATGATACCAAATGCTACTGTGGCAGTTGGTCACGGTAAAATGAATAGAGAAGAAATAGAAGATGTCATGTACCGCTTTATAAACAAAGAGTTTAGCATTCTTATCTGTACTACTATTATTGAAACAGGAATTGATATACCAAATGTCAATACTATTATTATTGAAGATGCAGATAGATTTGGATTGGCCCAACTTTATCAAATTAGAGGCAGAGTAGGAAGAAGCAATAAAATAGCTTATGCATATTTGATGTATCATAGTAACAAGCAACTATCAGAAACTGCAACTAAAAGACTTCAAGCTATTAAAGAATTTACGGAATTAGGTTCAGGATATAAAATTGCGATGAGAGATTTAACTATTAGAGGAGCAGGAGACCTGTTGGGGGAAAGGCAGGCAGGTTTTATTAACACCATAGGAATGAGCCTATATTTAGAAATGCTCAACAAAGCGATTAATAAACAAAAAGGAATTGTTGAAGAAGAAATTGAAGAAGCAAAAAATAAGGTTAGTGAAATAGATGGTTATATTCCAGGCAAATTTGTCAGTGAAGATATAGAAAAACTTGAAATTTATCAAAAACTAGCAATAATAAATACAGAAAAAGATTTAATCAATTATAACAAAGAATTGACAGATTATTATGGTAAACTGCCAGCAGCAATTGGTAATCTTTTTGAAAAGAAAAATTTGGAGTTAATGTTAAATACAGATAGAATAGCTTCTTATGATGAATATGAAAAAGAAAATAGAATTGCACTGACACAGGAATACTCATCATCAATTGATGGAGTCAAATTTTTTGAAAAAATCTCAAAAATCTCTAATGAGATTAAATTAAGATATATAAAAGGTCAAATCATCTTAGTTTTCGAAAAGAAAAAGAATTATATGGATAGGATTGCGAAGGTATTGGAGGTAATTAATGATTTATGAGATTAGATAAATATTTAAAAGTTTCACGAATATTAAAAAGAAGAACTGTATCAAAAGAATTAGCAGTTAATGAAAGAATCACAATAAATGGCAAAATTGCCAAACCTTCAAAAGAAGTTAAAATTGGTGATATTATTGAAATTACCTATGGAACTAGAGTAATGAAAATCAAAGTGTTAGACATCAAAGATGTTGTAAGAAAAAATGATGCTAGTATTTTATATGAAGTATTAGAAGAATATAAAGTTGAACAAAATGAAAAACAAGACAAAGTTTAAATGAAATAAGGATATGCATTTTAAATCAATGTTGTAAACTAATTTATTTATATACATCAATTAATCTGATATTGTATAATATAACCATGAAATCATACAAATATAGTGCCTTTATTTCTTATCGTCATGAAAGTCCAGATCAAGAAATAGCACAGAAACTGCATTCAATAATTGAAAACTATCACATACCATCTCCACTTAAAGAAACCTTAGGTGTTTCTAAAATGGGTAGAGTTTTTCGCGATCAAGAAGAATTACAACTTTCATCAGATTTAGGTGAAGAAATTCGTGCAGCGCTTAGAGATTCTCAGTGGTTGATATGCATTTGTTCGCCAAGATATTTAAAATCAAAATGGTGTCTTGAAGAACTGGATTATTTCATCTCTTTAGGTAGAAGAGATCATATCTTAGCCATTCTTGTAGAAAAAGAACCAATAGATTCTTTTCCTTATTCTTTACGCTATGAAATAATTGATGGTGTTCAAGTAGAAAGAGAACCTTTAGCCGCTGATGTAAGAGCAACTTCAATACAAGAATCTATTAAAAAACTTAATAACGAGAAACTAAGAATACTGGCTCCAATGCTTGGGGTTAATTATGATGATTTAAAGCAAAGAGATCGTATAAGAAAAAATAAGATTATGTTGATTACTATCGCTTGTGCTTTTATTTTGCTAGCGAGTTTTTTGACATACGTAATTGTTAAAAATAAACAAATCACCAATGAAAGAAACAGTGCCTTAATAGCTGAATCAAAATGGCTGGCCCAATCAGCTAATGAGGCACTGGATAATGGCAATAAAAATCTATCATTATTATTATCGCTTGAAGCCTTGCCAAAAGATGGCAACAATCCAGATAGGCCAATTGTTGATGAAGCAGTAAGTGCACTTTATAATGCCTTGATTTATGGTGCTAATGACCAGTATTCAGCAATATATGATATTAATATGCCTTATACAAAATATATAGGATTATTGGATTATCTGGCAATTAAAAATGGAGATGAAATACTATTCTATAATAAAACAGATGGAAAACTTAATCCTGATGCTGATGTAGGGGATTTAATGTATAAAGTATCTTTTAATGAGATGACTTACAAAGAGAAGGCAGAAAAAGATTACAATAGTTTAAGCGATGAAGAAAAAAGGGTACTTGGACTTGATAGTTATTTTTCAATTCATAATATTTATCGTGGTGAAAATGAACTGTCAACAATCAAAGCTTATAGTACAATATATTTAGCAATTAATAGTGACAATAAATTATATCTTTATGATTCCAAATTGATTCGTCATACATATTCAGTTGATTTAGCGCAATATCGAGATGATGGATTTTTTAAATATACTTGGTATGACTTTAGTGTTCCAAATGAAGAAATGGCAATTTATATTGATTCATCAGCAGATGGAAATTATATCGTATCGGTTTATAGCCCTTATGTTGTTATTTGGGATACTGCAAGTGAAAAAATAAACAATATTCTTTTTTATCCTGATTTCGATAAGGGATATTTTAAAAATATAAATATTGATCCACAAAAACCCATTTTGGGAATTCTTACTAAGTCGGGTAATGTTTTTATTTATGATATTGACAATAAGAAAACTATTTGCTGTATGGATAATCAGTCAATTCCTTTGGATGGTTTTTATTTCAATGTGGATGGAACGAAGATATTAGCCTATTCAACAGCGAAAAACACGATTATGTTATTTAATGCTAATACAGGTGAACTTTTGCAAAAACTCAATGTTGATTTCAATTTGGAAAGTGCACAATATTTTTGTATAGATGGTTATGGAAATGCAACTAGAGATGATTATATTGTTGCCAGCGGAAAAAATATTATCCGTGTTTATATGGCTGGAAATTCATCTTCGATGGAGATCATTACTTCGCTAAAGGAAACAAATGCGAGAACTCACGATAATTTTACTACCTTATCTTTAAGTGGAGAAACAGTCTTTACTTACACTACCACAACTTCCTTTAACAAATATTTATGTGTTAATGATGCAAAAACCGGAAAGGTGTTACACAGATATGATATACCAGTCTTTATAAATCAAACTGTAAGCCTTGGACATAATGAAGTATTTGTTTTTGGAACCAATAATCTTTCAAAAGAAGCAGAAGATGAATATGCAGTAACAAAAGTATTTAATGGCAGCAGTGGAGAATTTATAGAAACTATTACCTTCATTCCAGATTTTAATGGAGATGGCAAGGCTGATGAAGGAACTGTAAAAACTTATGAGTGTAAAAATATATCATATTCCAAACAAGTAGATGCGTTGATTGCTGAAGTGCATAAATATATTGATAATAAATACATCGATTCACTTTTCATATTAGATGGGAAAAGTCATGAATTGTTATGGAATATATCTGCAAACCTCAGTAAACATGAATTTGAATTTGATGAAAATGAATATGAAGTAGTTGGTCTGGGTTATCAATTAATTCATGATGGAAATGATATGTTGATTATATATCGATGTAAAAAGAAAGATGCACCTAGTTATACTTCAGAAGGAATAATGGGTGTAGAAATAAGAAATGTTAGGACAGGACAGTGTAAGAGTGCCTATACTTTAAATATAGAATATTTGCTTAATATTGAATATAATTTTGTATATTTTGTAGATGAAGAAAACGGCTTACTATATACAAGAAAAATAAATATAAGCAAAAATAAAGAGGATGATTTAAATAGTTTTTATGATTTATATAGTGGAGATTTAAAAGGGCAAATAGGTTATTATGAATATATTGAATTATATAATAATAAATTTTCCAAAGAAAAATATTGGTTGTTTGGAAATCATCGTGTTAGAGCTAAAGACAATATAGTCTATGATATTGACAGTAATGAAGTAGTACTAAAATTTCAAAATAATATTAAGATTCTTTCTTCATCTGAAAATGGTGAAGCGTTAGAAATTATGTATACTGGCATTGATAAATTCAGTAGTACTTGTTATGTTGTTCATCATACTGATCTTAATACCATGATTTTTTCAGCAAACGAAATGCTTAATGGCAGAGAACTAACTTTAGAAGAGAAAAAGAGATATTTCTTAGAATAATTTTAGATACAAAAAAGTTGATAAGGGATATATCTATTGAAAGATATTATAGGATTTTGATGAAATTAAAAATATAGTTATAAAAAACTATTCAACAAGAACAGTTTTTGTAAAGGATAGAGTTAAAAACAAACCATTTAAAGATGTTAAAAAAAGAGTTTAAATAATATGATTTTTTAATTTTATGGATAAACTCTTTTTTAATGATTTTAAATTTTCTTATTTTGATAATTCTACAACCCAGTCTTTACCTTCTTTTATGTGATAGGTATCTTTAAAACTATTTTGATTTAAACCAATAGAAATATAATTACTACTAGAATTAAACAAGACAGGTTTATTTAAATCAACATAACCAAATGATTTTTCATATGGAACATCTTCTTCAAAATAAACTTTATCATTATGACTAATTTTAACGTGAACAATATCACCATGATTATAGCCAATTTTAATGAAATCTTTAGTTAAGATGTTAAAAACTATTGAACCAAAAGGGTCTAATACACTGATAATAATTCCTTTAATGTCAGTGCTTTTAACAGTTGCTTTTACATATTCATAATCTTCAACAATAATTTCATTTACTGGGTAAATAGGACCAACTTCTTCAAAAGAGATAATTGAGCTAGCAAGTCTAGCAGCTGTATAAGCAAATATATCACGACCATGAAACACTGAAACATCTTCAGTTCCTTTATATCTATTGATGGTTGTGTCAATTTCCCTTACTTCTTCAATACCTACTTCATAATAAACATGAGTTAAAGTTCCATTATCAGGAGTAATTACATAATTACCATCTTTTAATTTAGCAACACAAGCTTTTCTTTTAGTTCCAACACCTGGATCAACAACACTTACAAAGATAGTGCCTTTAGGCCAAAATGGCACAACAAATGCTAATTCTCTAGAAGCAGCAAGAATATTAAATTGTTCAATATCATGAGTTATATCAAAACACTCTAATTCACTATCTATTTGTTTAACAACACCACGCATGGTGTTTACTGCTCCCCAAGTTAAACTAAAATCGGTTTGCCATACAATGCTTGGTTTCATTTGGTAAATACTACTTTCCAATCTTTTCCAGCAGAGTTGATATCGTATTTTTCTGCAAAACTAGCTTGATTTAATGCTAAGCAAATATCCAACATAGAACCACTGAAGATAATAGGTTGATTAAGACTTGCATAACCAAAGGATTTATGAAACAACACTTTTTCATTAAATTTAACTTCATCTTTGTAAGTTATCTTGACATTGACGTAGTCTCCTTCAACAAATCCAGCTTTTTTAAAATCTTTATAAGTGATATTTGTAAAAACATTTCCAAAATGTTTGAAGATAATAATAATATTTCCTTCAACATGATTTTCCTTGATAATAGGATTGTAAAAAGTGTCATGTAAAACAACTTCATCAACTGGATAAGCAGGACCAACCTCTTCAAAGGTAATAACATTAGCTGCTAATTTGGCAGCGCAATAAGCAAACAAGTCACGACCATGGAAAATTGAAGTGTCTCTAGTTGATGGAAGTCGATTAACTGTTTCATCAATTTCTCTTATTTCTTCAATCCCAATTTCATAATAAACGTGAGTTAAAGTACCATTATCTGGAGTAACAATATAGTTGCCATCTTTTAATTTAGCAACACAAGCTCTTCTTTTGGTTCCAACACCTGGATCAACAACACTTACAAAGATAGTGCCTTTAGGCCAAAATGGAACAACAAACTTAAGTTGAGAGCTAGCTTCCCAAGTGTTAAATGGGGTAACTGAATGAGTAATGTCAGTAGTAATTAAATCAGAACAAATATTGCTGCAGACACCTTTCATAGTACAAACACTACTATTGTCTGGTCCAAAATCTGTCATCATACAAATAGTTGGATATTTCATAAACACCTCCAATATATCCACATCTTAGGCACACGCGGAGTGATAAACCCAGAGATAATATAGTAAGCACAGAATAGTGCAATTAAACAATAAATTAATTTAAATATTTTGTCGTTTCTTCTTTCAGGATATTCAGAATAATACGATCTTTTCTTTCCTTTGCCAAAACCTCTTAAATCCATAGCATTAGAAATATTACCCACTCTATCAAAAGAAGTGACAATTAAAGGAATTAAGATTATAACCATTTGTTTCAAACGCTCTATAGGCTTGGTTTTTTTAGCATCCAACTCCAAACCTCTACACTGCATTGAAACTGCAATATTCTCATAATCTCTTGAGATATCAGGAATATATCTAAAAGCAATTTCTACAATACTACCAAGTTTGTAAGGAAACCCTATATTAGTTAAACCAGCAGCTAATTCACTAGGAGTGATAGACATAATAAAAGCTAATGAGGTAGAAAAAGCAGTTAACATCTTTAATAGTCTAATTGACAAAAACCAAAGAGTTCCTCTAGTAACAATAAGATAGTCTGTATAAGCAAATAAAATTGTTTGGTCACCAGTATATTCTAACCCGCAAAGTGGATTAGCTAACCAATACAATACAATATTAAGAACATTCAAGAAAACAACAAAAAAGATTAATGGTTGAATTGTTTTCCAGTGTGGTTTTAAAGAAATTATACTGATGATTGAAAAAACAAATAGTGGTAGAATTATAGGCAAATCAAAAGACATCATAACGTAAACCATCAAAACAGCAAATAATCTAACCTTGGTAGTACCAGTAAGTTGATGTAGGAAAGTTTCTCCTTTTGTCAAATTAATAATATTAAGATTTTTCATGACGTTTTCTCCTTTCTGATACAATAAATGATTCAATGAAACTCTCAGGATTAATACCTAATCTAGTAGCTAAAGAGTATAAAGAGGTCTGTTTTAAACTAGCTCGTTCAATAATATCATTATCAGACAATATTTTAAATACTGAATCATCACCAATACATTTGCCGTCAGCAAAAACAATAGCTCTATCAGTATATTCAATTGCTAAATGCATATCATGAGTAATAAATAGTATGGTAATACCAAAATCCTTATTCAGTTTTTCCAAGAAAGACATTATTTCAGTATATACTCGATAATCTTGACCAGCAGTAGGTTCATCTAAAATAATAATTTCCGGATTCATAGCTAAAATAGATGCAATAGTTACTCTTTTCTTTTGCCCATAACTGACAACAGAAACAGGCCAATTTCTCATCGGCCAAAGATCACATTTTTTAAGTGCTTCCTCAATATTTTTTTCGATTTCTTCTTCAGATTTATTATTAAGAACTAAACCTAAAGAAACTTCATCTTTGATGATATCTTTAACTAGCATTTGGTTAGGATTTTGCATTACATATCCTATCTTCTGCCCTAATTCTTTAATAGAATAGTTTAGATAATTAACGCCTTCTAAATGAACTTCACCTTTATCAGGACGAAGAATACCACAAATTAGTTTAGCCATTGTTGATTTTCCTGCCCCATTTTTACCAATTACTGCAATTTTATCGCCTTTATTAATAGAAAATGATACATTATCCAATGCTTTGTTTTTATCATAAGAAAAATCAACATTTTTAACATTTAAAACAACTTTTTTTTCTTTGTAAGGCTTACTAGTATCAACATTACTATAGTAAGATACCAATTTTTCTTTATATTTATCCAATTTTATATCAAATATATTACTCGGATTATCATCAATAGTAACATTACAGCCTGCCATCTTTAAGGCTTGTAAGTAAAGGGGTTCTCTAATTCCTTTTTCAACTATGATATTTGAACAGAGAAGCTCATTAGGTTTCATATCTGCAATAATTTGACCATCTTCTAATAGAATAATTCTATCAACTGGACGATATAAAACATCTTCTAAACGATGTTCAATAATTATAACAGTACAGTTATTATTTTTTTGAATTTTATCAATTAAATCGATAGCTTGATTACCCATTTGAGGATCAAGAGCAGCTAAGGGTTCATCGAAAAGAAGAATTTTAACATGCTCATGCATAATACCAGCTAAAGAAACGCGTTGTTTTTGTCCGCCAGAAAGATTATAAGGAACATGTTCTAAGAACTCTTGCATACCAACAAGAGTTGCAGAATTCAATACACGTGGAAGCATTTCTTCTCGTGGCATGTTATCGTTTTCCAGTGCATAGGCAATATCTCCTCCGACAGACAAACCAACAAATTGGGCATCAGAATCTTGAAGTACTGTGCCAACAACAGAACTCAAACTAAAAATGCTAGAATGCGATGTTTCATTTCCAGCAATTTTACAAGATCCATGAATTTCGCCTGGATATGAGAAGGGAATTAAGCCATTAATACAATTGGCTAGAGTGCTTTTCCCACAACCACTAGGTCCTAAAATAAGCACTTTTTCCCCCTCATATATTGTTAAGTTTATGTTTTTTAAAGTTGGTTCAAGTTGAGATTTATATTTAAACGTGAAATCTTTAAATTCAACAATAGGCGATTTTGACATATTATTCTTTTGTTAAGTTAGTGCCACGAGCATTTCTAGCTGCTAAAGCTTTTAAGATAGGGATACCAGCTACAAGTAATACAGTTGAGTTAGAAACTGCAGCAACCCAACCTTGAGCAATAGAGATTTCTAATTCTCCACCAAAAATTAATTTTGTGAAGATTGGAGTAACAAAGCCAAATGCCAAGACATTACCTAATACAGCTAAAATAGCATAGATAACCATATGTTTAACATCGAAAACTCCTTCATCAATATTAGCACCGTAAAGTTTTAAACTACCTACAATAAATCCTAACAATGCATTACCAATTGACCAGTCAAACCAGAACCCCCAGCCACCAATTAAGTCAGCTAAAACGTTTCCTAAACCACATGCTAGCGCAGCTGGCAGTGGTCCAAATAAACCACCAACGATAATAGGAACAAGCATAGCTAAAGACAAGTTAGTGTTTGTGAATACAGTAATTGATCCATAAACCATTAATACCGCAAATAAAGCAATACCAATAGCTACACCAACAATAGTTTTAGTGTCCCATTTTCCCAATAGAATTTTTCCAAAACTTTCTTTTTTCATTTTTTCTCCTTTTCTCCTTTTCTATTTTTCTTGCAATATCTAAAACACAAAAGTGTTATTGCCTAAAATATAAAACAGCATCCACAAAGGATGCCATTTAATAAACAAACATCTTCCCTTATGGGTTTATTTTATTGAGTAAATCTTTTTATGTCAAGCAATTTTCTTAAGTTTAATTTGCCAAGTAATACCTGTACCAATATTGTAGGCTTTGGCAAAACTTCCTTGATTTATAGCAATTGCGACACAATCTAAAGAGTTTACATATAATAAAGTCTCGCCTACATTAACATCAGCAAAACTTCTGGCATATGCCATGATATTACTATAGACAACTCTGGTGTTGTTTGAAATTACTACTTCAACTTTATCGCCATGATTGATATCTAACTGTTTAAATAAGTTTCGAGGAATATTAGTCCATAATGAACCGTATCTTACATCTAGTACATCAATAGTTCCAGTAATGATATCATTTTCAATAAGAGCCTTGGCTACTGGTAATTCAACTATTTCTTCAACATCAAACGAAGGACCAATTTGTTCAAACGAAATCAATCCAGTAGCAAGCCTTGCTCCTGTATAAGCATAAATATCACGACCATGGAAAGTATAACTTTCCCCTGAATTTGGAAGTCTATTGACTTTTTCATCAAGAATGCGAGCTTCTTTAATGCCTAAAACTCTTTTAATGTGAGTTAAAGTTCCGTTATCTGGAGTAACCACATAAGTATCATTATTTGTTTTGACAACAACAGATTTACGATCGCTTCCAACACCTGGATCAACTACAGAAACAAAAACGCTTCCTTTAGGCCAGTAATTGATTGTTTGAATTAAACGATAACTTGCTTCCCAGATATCATATTGGGGGATATCATGAGTTAAATCATAAATTCTGATTTCAGGGTTTACACAATTGGCAACACCATACATAGCACTTACTGCACCATCAGCTCTTCCGAAGTCAGATTGTAAAATTAGTGGAAACATAAATACACCTCACTTGACACTTTAAGAATATAACATTGAAGTGTATTTATCAAATATTAGTCCTTGAAAAAGATAATAAATAATGTTTTAATAAGGTACTTGATAAAAGGTGATGAAGATGAAGAAGAAAAAAGTGAAAAAGGGCAATCTATTAGGCAAATTCTTAAGATTTTTTATTAGTGTGCTAATGATTTGTGGCATGATTTATATGTATTATCAAATGACAAGAGAAATAAAGACAACATTCTCTTTATTGAGTGATGTTAAAGAATCAGAAAAAGAATTGGCTCAATTAGAAGCTGAAAAAGAAAGTTTAGAGTTGCAAAAAGAAAAACTGACAGATGAAAACTATGTCAGTTCAGTTGCCAGAGGCAAATATTTAATTACTAAAGAGAATGAACAAATTTATGTTCTTCCTCCTCTTACTGAGGGAAACGATTAGGAAGTTGCTAGACTTCCTTTTTTAATGTATCTCTTACTTCCATTAAGGTAAAACCATGTAAGTTAAGACCATCCCATCTTGAAAGGTTATAAAGTCTAGTATCACCATAATTTAAACCAGAGCCCCAGACTTTATCAGTTTTGCCACATTTAACTAAAACAATATCTTCAGTAGCTAAAAGTAAATTTTTTAAATCGTTATTTTGAGAAAATTTTGCGTAGTTAGCTTTATAAAGGTTAATATGTCTTCGAGCATTCCAAACTTTATCAACATAATTAACAACCCCTTTACTATATTGCATAATCTCTTTTCTATCTACAGCATTTAAAAGTTTATCAGCACGATAATTATCATTAAACATCAGGGCTTTGCGATATTGTAGATATTGTTCCACACACCAAAATTTATATCCATCAATAAAAAAACTGCAAGGATACCAAACACTTAGATAACCATTTTCTTCTTCAACTTTTTCAAAACAGATAACTTTCATATAATCACCATCTCAATTATATAAGAAAAGAAGACTTGATTTAAGTCCTCTAAACAAATAATCTTAAAAAACCAAAAGCACCATAACAAGCAAGGGTCATAATAATTGCAGCAACACAAACCCCCAGAAAGATTGATAAGAATCCTTTTTTAAAGTCAAACTGCAAAATTGTAGCTACAAGCGAACCGCTCCAAGCACCTGTTGCTGGTAAAGGAATACCAACGAAGACGGTTAGAGCAAAAAATCCATATTTTTCAACCTCTTCACTTTTGGCATGTAATTTTTCTTCATATTTTGTAAAGAAATTTCCCAAAAGTTTAGTAGTTTTTAAATATTTAATAATTTTCATACCGAAAATTAAGAGAAACGGCACTGGGAGCATATTCGAAATAATACAAATAGGTAAAGCTTTATACCAAGGAAAGCTGATTGCAGAAGCAAAGATGATTGCTCCTCTTAATTCAATAAGGGGAATCATCGAAATCATAAATAAAGCAAATTCACTTCCTAAAGCGCTAAAGAAATTAAATACTGCTTCAACCATTATTTAATAATACTCTCATTCCATTTTTCGTGAGGTTTTAACCCTAATAGTTTAACAATGGTAGCAGCCACATTACTTAAACCAAAGTTGCCTTCTTTAATCTTGACATCATTATTGTAAATGATAAATGGAACCTTGTTTAAGGTATGGGCAGTTAATGGAATAATTGGTGCATCTTCACTTTTTCTTTTTTGATACATCTCATCAGCATTACCGTGATCAGCAGTAATGACAACAGTATAATCCATTTCATCAGCAACTTTTAAAACTCTAGTTAAAGCTAAATCTACAGATTCTACTCCAATAATTGTCGCAGCATAGTCGCCAGTGTGACCAACCATATCCCCATTTGGATAGTTAACACGTAAAAACTGATATTTTTTTGATTTCATTGCTTCAATTAATAAATCAGTTATTTCCGCAGCTTTCATCCAAGGTCTTTGATTGAAAGGGACAATATCTGATGGTACCTCTTGCCAAACTTCAAGATTATTATCAAATTTTTCACTTCGGTTTCCATTCCAGAAATAAGTAACATGACCATATTTTTGAGTTTCACTAAGTGCATAAGAATGAATATTTTCTTTTGCCAATAATTCTGACATTGTGTGTTCAATTTTTGGAGGGTTTACTAAATAATTATTTGGAATATGCAAGTCACCATCATATTCAAGCATACCAGCATAGACTACTGAAGGATATTTATTGCGTTTGATAAAAGGTAAATCTTTGTTATCGAAAGCTCTAGAAATTTCTAAGGCTCTATCACCTCTGAAGTTAAATAAGATAACTGAATCATGATCATTAATAGTGCCAACTGGTTTTCCGTTTTCAGCAATTACAAATCCAGGTAAATATTGATCATCAAGATCCAGCTCTTTTCTATATGTTTCAATAGCTTCAGTTGCATTGGCAAATTGTCTGCCTTCGCCTTCAACATGGATTTTCCATCCATCTTCAACCATTTTCCAGTTAGCTTCATAACGGTCCATAGTAACAACCATTCTTCCACCACCTGAAGCGATTCTGGCATCAAAAGATGAATCATTTAATTTAGCCATTTCTTCTTCTAGCTGTTTAATGTAGATTTCACCAGTTCTAGGTCCAACATCTCTACCATCTAGTAGAGCATGAACTCTAACTTTTGAAAGGCCTTCAGCTTTAGCTTGATTAATCATAGCAATTAAATGAGAAATATGTGAGTGCACATTGCCGTCAGATAGTAAACCAATAAAGTGTAAAGTATGATCTTTAGCATTTTTTACTAAAGAAGTCCAAATTTCTGATTGGAAAATTGCTTTTGAAGCAATGGATTCATTAACTAATTTAGCTCCTTGAGAATATATTTGGCCACATCCTAAAGCATTATGTCCAACTTCAGAGTTTCCCATATCTCCATCTGAAGGTAAACCAACAGCTTCACCATGAGCAGCAATAGCTGTAGCAGGGCAAGTTGCCCACAATTTATCTAATGTCGGGGTATAAGCATTTTTTACTGCATTGCCATCAGACTTTTCATTAATACCAATACCATCCATAACAATTAATACAACAGGTTTTTTTTCCATAAAGTCCTCCTAAAATCACTCGATACATTTTAACATTTTTTTGATAAATATGCACTTATTAAAAGAAATGTAGTATTATGTATAATGAGGTAATATTTATGACAAAAAAAGATTTTTTAATAAATTTTCTATATTATTGTTGCATTGTTTTAATTGTCTATTTATGTGGCAAATATTTATTGCCTGTTATGATGCCTTTTATTATTGGATTTACCATTGCGTATTTTGTTAGGAAAATAGCAATAAAAATATTTGGCAAACCAGGCAGGAAGAGACTTATATTACTATTAATTGCATTTTATATCTTGGTAGTATTCTTATTTGCTCTTACTTCAGTGATTACTGTAAATTCATTGAAAACATTTGATTATGCGGGATTGTATTCTAACTATTTAGAACCAGCAATTAATATTGTTTATAACCATTTTATTGATTTAACTGAATCGTTGCCTGCAGAAGTAGCAGAAATTTTCAATCAGGTTATGTCATCAATTTTTGAAGCTATTAAGACTGTTCTAATGACAGTGTCAACATTTTTAATTAATTTTGTTAAAGGGTTAATAACATCATTTCCTAGCGTAATCATTACCGTAACAGTAACAATTGTTTCATCTATTTATATCATTTTAGATTATGAAGGAATTTTGGCATTTATATATAGAGTGTTGCCAACAAAAGCATCAGTTTTTTTAGAAGATGTAACACTATTTATTAAAGAGAATATTTTAAATGTTTTAAAATCCTACATAATTATCATGGGGATAACATTTGTTGAATTAACAATAGGCTTAACTATTTTAAAGGCAAAACCAACAATTTTATTAGCTGCTTTAATTGCGATAATGGATATTTTGCCAATATTAGGTGTTGGAACGGCACTAATTCCTTGGGGTTTTGTAGAAATGATTTTTGGCAATATTTTAAAAGGAGTTAGCGTATTAGTTTTGTATGCGGCAATAACAGCAATTAGAAATATTATCGAACCAAGAATTGTTGGAACTAAATTAGGATTAAATCCACTAGTAAGCTTAATTTCGATGATTGCAGGATTAAAAATGTTAGGACTTTTAGGAATGATTGGCTTTCCTTTGACAATTTCTTTCTTTATGTATCGAGATGAAAAAAAGAAAAATATGAAAAATGAAGAAACTCAAGAGGTTGCTAGCTAATAGCAATCTCTTTTAATATTCAGTCAGTAAAGTGATATAATTAATTAAGCATAGAAGGGACAGTTAATATGTATGATGTAATAATTATTGGAGCTGGTGTGGTTGGTTGTTCAACAGCTTACTGGCTTTCACAATATGAAATGTCAATTGCTCTTTTAGAAACGCATAATGATGTCGCTAATGGTACAACAAAGGCTAATTCAGGATGTATGCATGCTGGATATGACCCACAGCCAGGTTCTCTGATGGCTAAATATAATGTCGAAGGTTCATTAATGGCTAAAGAACTATGTGAAAAATTAGATGTTCCATATAGTAATGATGGATCACTAGTTTTGGCTTACAACCAACAAGACAGACAAACACTGCAAGAGTTATACAAAAGGGGAATAGAAAACGGAGTTAAAGAGCTCTATATTCTTGATGAAAAAGAAACCAGAAAACTAGAACCTTTACTAAGTGAAAAAGTAGTAGGATCCTTGTATGCTAAAACAAGCGCAATTATAGATCCTTGGCAATATACTATTGCTTTAGCAGAGGTAGCGGTGGAAAACGGAGTTGATTTAAAACTCAGTAATGAAGTAAAAGCAATTACGAAAGAAAATGATATTTTTACTATTACCACTAGTAAAGGTCAGTATAGATGTAAATATATAATTAATGCTGCAGGAGTTTACAGTGATGTTGTTCATGAGATGATTGGAGAAAAAGAATTTACCATCATTCCAGTTAGAGGACAGTATTTCCTATTAGATAAAAATGAAGGAGAAAAGGTTCACTTAACTTTATTTCAATGCCCTAGCAAATATGGTAAAGGAGTAGCAGTATGTCCAACAGTTCATGGAAATATGATTGTTGGTCCTGATGCTGAAACTGTCCAGTTTGAGGATTTAGCAACAACAACTGAAGCCCTAAATTACATCAAAGAAAGATCGGCTTTAACAATGGATTGCATTAATTTTAGAGATAATATTAGAAATTTTGCGGGAGTAAGAGCAAGAAGTGATAGACAAGATTTTATTATTGAAGAAAGTAAGTCAGTTAAAAATTTCTATAACTTAGCTGGCATGGCTTCTCCTGGACTAACAGCAGCATGTGCCATTGGCTATCATGTAATAGATTGGTTAAATACTAAAGAAAGGTTTGTTAAAAAAGAAAATTATAAAGAAACAAGAAAGAAAGTTCGCTTCAAAGATTTAAGTTTTGAGGAAAAAAATGAAATGATTGCCAAAAATCCAGCTTATGGTAGGATTATTTGCCGTTGCGAACAAGTTACAGAAGGAGAAATTCTTGATTGTTTTAATTCTCCCATTCCACCTCAATCAATAGATGGAATAAAAAGAAGAACCAATGCTGGCATGGGAAGATGTCAAAGTGGTTTTTGTGGAGAAAAAGTAGCAATGATATTAAAAGAAAAATTGAATATTGAATTTAATGAAATCTTATTAGATAAAGAAGGTTCTAATATCTTAATGAGTAAAGCGAAGGAAGGGGACTACTAAAATGTATGATTTAATAGTTGTTGGTGCTGGTCCTGCGGGGTTAAGTGCTGCCTTAACTGCTTATGAAAATGGATTAAAGAAAATTCTTGTTGTGGAAAGAGATAAGGAAATGGGGGGAATCTTAAATCAGTGTATTCACAATGGGTTTGGATTACATTTGTTTAAGAAAGAACTAACAGGACCAGAGTTTGCGGGAAGATTTATAGAAAAAATAAAAGAAACAGATATTGAAATAATGCTTGATACGATGGTTTTAGATATGGACAAAAACAAAAATGTTTATATATTAAATACCAATGGATACAAAAAACTTTCAGCTAAAGCAATTATTTTAGCGATGGGTTGTCGTGAAAGAACTAGAGGGGCTATTGCTACTCCAGGAGATCGAGGAGCGGGAGTTTATACCGCAGGGGCTGCTCAAAGATACATGAATATGAATGGCTACAGTGTCGGTAATAAGGTTGTTATCTTAGGTAGCGGTGATATTGGTCTAATTATGGCTCGAAGAATGACTTTAGAAGGAGCAAAGGTTTTGGCTTGTATAGAAATCAATCCTTATTCAGCAGGATTAAGAAGAAATATCAAACAATGTTTAGAAGATTTTGATATTCCATTATATTTGTCACATACAATTACTGATATCAAATGTACTAATAATCGAGTCAGTAAAGTCATTATTTCTAAGGTAGATGAGGCTTATAACATTATTGAGGGCAGTGAAATAGAAATAAAGTGTGATACAGTTTTACTTTCAATAGGATTAATTCCAGAAAACGAATTAAGTAAAGAGGCTGATATCACAATTGATGAAAGAACTAAAGGACCAGTGGTTTATGAAAATATGGAAACTTCAGTAGAAGGAATTTTCTGTTGTGGCAATGTCGTTCAGGTACACGATTTAGCGGATAATGTTGCTATGGAAGCAAAAAAAGCAGCTAAAGCTGCTTGTAAATATATATTAGAAGAAAAAACTTTTGTAAGGGAAATTAAGGTAGAAGCCAATAAACCAATAACCTATACTATTCCTCAAAAAATCCATTTACCTATTGAGGAAAAAGTAGTTGATATTTCCTTTAGAACAAACAAAGTATTAGATAAATGTGTTATTAAAGTTACTAATTCTAATGGTGAAGTTGTATGTAAATATCCAAGAGAGTACGTGATTCCAGCAGAGTTAGAAAAGATTAATGTTCCTGTTAGTCTAATTAAAGATGAACAAAATAGTATTACAATATATATTGAGGAGGATTAGGATATGATTGAATTGATTTGTATCGGTTGTCCAAGAGGATGTAAATTATTAATAGATGAAAATAACGACTACACGGTAACTGGTCATAGTTGTCAAATAGGGGTTGAATACGGGAAAAACGAAGTCCTTAATCCAACAAGAGTATTAACAACAATTGTAAAAATTGAAAATGCGATACATAATTGTTTGCCAGTAAAAAGCAGTAAACCTTTGCCAAAAGAAAAGCTTATTGAAGTTTCAAAAGCTTTAAAAGAGGTGGTAGTAAAATCCCCAGTAAAAACAAATGAAATAATAGTAAAGAATATTTTGAATACTGGGATTGATATTGTAGCAACTAGAGATATGTAAAAAGCACCGAAGTGCTTTTTTTACATTTTAGTTATTAATAATTTTAATAATGCTTTAAACTCATCATTAACTCTTCTAGCGACCGCTTCTACCTCTAAATGACTGAGTGCTTCACCAGTAATGCCAGCTCCCATATTAGTAATACAAGAGATTCCTATCGTCGGAATATTAGCATGCCTTGCCACCAAGATTTCTGGCACTGTACTCATACCAACAGCATCAGCACCAATTGCTTCAGCAAAACGTATCTCAGCAGGAGTTTCATAGTTAGGACCTCTAAATGACATATAAACTCCTTTTCTTAAGTCGATTTTTAATTCTTTCGCTGCTTCAAAAGCTAATTTTTTATATTCTTTATCTAAAGCTAGAGTCATATCAGGGAATCTTGGGCCAAACTCTTCAACATTGTCTCCAGTTAATGGATTTTCTCCCATGAAATTAATAAAATCATCAATTAACATTAATGTTCCCTCGCTAAAGCTTCTATTTACTCCGCCTGCAGCATTAGTAACAATTAATGAACGAATACCTAAAAGTTTCATAACTCTCACTGGCATTGAGACAATTTTCATATCATAACCTTCATAGAAGTGGAAACGTCCCTGCATACAGACAACTTTTACACCATTTAATTTTCCTATAACCAATCTTCCAGCATGTCCAAGAACATTAGTCATTGGAAAATGAGGAATATCTTTATAAGAGATAATTACTGCCTCTTCAACCTCTTCGGCTAAGTTCCCAAGTCCACTACCCAAAATAATTCCAATAGCTTCATTAGCATCAGCAAATTGCTTGATATATTCAGCAGATTCTACACATTTTTGATAAATATTCATCTTGTACTCCTTTCCTATGTGTTTTCTATTAATTTTTCAAAATATAGTTAACGATTAATTAATGAAACGGGTATCCCAAAAAAAGTTTTGTCTGGTAGTATTTCATCAATCAACTTTCTTTCAGCTTTGCTAGCGTAATAAATAATGATGCTTCCCTTTTCCTGACAGGTAATAGAATCTATCATAACTTCAATATTGCCTTCTAAAGATAAGTTTTCTATTTGTTCAATAACATCTTGATGTTGAAAAACAATTTCTTCAACTTCATTTTAAAATATCAGTTAATCGGTGATACCATTTTGTAGATGGTTCTGTTATGATAACGACAATAATAACCCTCAAAAAGGTAAAGAAAATTTTTCTTCTTTTTTTCCTTTTCTTAAATCTCCTTATTTCTTTATTACAAACCAATTATAACAAATATTATGATAAAATAGACATATATTGGAGGGTTAATCATGAGCACATTGTCAGAAGAAAAAGTTTTTAGAGACCCAATACATGGTTATGTTAGAGTACAAGATAAAGTGGTATGGGACTGTATTCAAACAAGGGAATTTCAAAGGCTGAGAAGAGTAAAACAATTAGGTTCTACCTCAATGGTTTATCATACTTCAGAGCATACAAGATTTGCCCATTCTTTAGGTGTATATGAGATCGCTAGAAGAATGATTAACGAAGTAGAAGATATAAGTAGGACTTTAACAGAATATGAAAAAATAACGGTTAAATTAGCAGCTTTATTACATGATGTTGGTCATGCTCCATTTTCTCATTCTTTTGAAACAGTTATGAACAGTGATCATGAGTTATATACTATTCAAATTATTAAAGAGGAATCAGAAGTTAATACAGTATTAAAAGAGTATAAAGATAGTTTGCCAATAGATGTAGCCAGTGTTATAGATGGCACTCATCCAAATAAAATATTATGTCAAATAGTTAGTTCTCAATTAGATGCTGATAGAATGGACTATCTACTGAGAGATTCATATTTTTCAGGAACAAAATACGGTGAATTTGATTTAGAAAGAATTTTAAGAACGATGAGAGTTGCCAATGATAAACTGGCAATCAAAGCTAGTGGGATGCATACCATTGAAGATTACATCATGGCTAGATATCATATGTACTGGCAGGTATATTATCATCCAGTTAGTAGAAGTTATGATACTCTGCTACAAAAGGTATTTAAACGTTTGTTTGATTTGTATAAAAAAGATAAAAACGTAGCTTTAAAACTTCCAATGTTTAAACAATTGTTAGAGAAAAAGAAATTATCAAATGAAGAAATGTATCTTTTAGATGATTCAGCATGCTTTTATGGTTTTAACTTGATGAGTCAAATGGATGATGGAATTTTAGCTGATTTAGCTAAAAGAATTTTAAATAGAAATCTTTTCAAATATACATCAGTGGACAAAAAAGATGATATAGAAAAGAAATGTTTAGAAAAAGGCTATGATTTAAGATATTATTTTCATCAAGATTATCAAAGTCAAAATCCTTATAAACCATATTCTGGGAAGTCTCAGTGTATTTGGGTATTAAAAGAAGATGGCTCAATTAAAGAATTGTCAACAGTTAGTATGATTGTGTCATCTTTGTCGCAAAACGATTCATATGAAGATGAGAAAATCTTCTTTCCAAAGGAAGTATTATAATGGTAGAAAAGGTATATTTTGTAGATAGCGATAATGTCAATCCCTTTCATAATTTAGCATTACAAGCACACCTTATAAATAATATACCTGATGATAGTCTGGTCTTTTTAGTGTGGCGAAATAATGACTCAATTATTTTGGGGAACAAAAGCAATGCCTACACAGAATGCAATATTTCACAATTGGAAATAGAAAAAACTCGTTTATGTCGAAGAGAAAGTCATGGCAAAACAGTATTTAATGATTTAGGAACGCTTAACTATGCTTTTTTCTTATACATGAATAACTATAATCCAGCCGATCAAATTAATGTAATTTATCAAGCGTTGGCAAGAATGCAGTTACCAGTATATATAGAAAACAATGAAATTATGTTGAATAGTTTGCGCTTAACGGATAATAACTATTACCTAAAACAACAAAGATGTATGCATGCTGGTTCGCTTTATTGGAGTTGTGACAAAAGTAAAAGGTCAAGGCTGCTAAAAGATCAAACTAGCAAAAGAGATATAATAAATATTGTTGATTGTGATCCACTAGTTAGATATGTCGATGTTAAAGAAAATATCCTTCAATCTTTAGCTAATTTGTATGGTGATGTTTTTCAAATGACGATTATTGATGATTTGCTAGATTATGTGGAGCATTATCATAGTTATAAATATATTTATGATACTGATAAAAAGTATACAATTCGTATAAGCGATAGTTATGATTTTGGGCCAGCTCAAATTTATGTAGATTTATATCGAAATAAGATATTGAAGGTAAATTTGTTTTTGCCTCAAGAAAATGTAGAAGTAAGTGACTTAATTGTTGATACATTTAACGATTTAGTTGTTGATGAGTTACAATTTAATCAAAGACTAAGAAAAGTTGATGAAAAATATCATCAAGATTTCATAAAATTATTTAATAAAATAAAAAAGGAAAGTTATTGTTTATGAGCAAAAGTTATTTTAGAAGAGTATTAATTATGATTGCCAGTGGGCTAGTGATTGGACTAGGAATACATTTAGCTGTAACCGCTAATGTGGGAACTGACCCAATGACCACCTTTCAAGTGGGGTTATCAAAAACATTTAAATTAGATTTAGCACTGTGTAGTTTTATGGCTAATGTACTATTTACAGTATTATCATTTATTGCTGATAAAAAATCAGTAAGTATAATAGACCTTTTTTATCCATTTATTATTTCGGTTGGTATAAAACTTACTAGTTGGATGGTTTTGCCTGTTAACTTAATGATATATAGATATATGTATCTACTTTTAGCTTTAGTTGTTGTTGGTTTGGGTATTGGACTAGGAGTAAATAGTCAGATTAGCAAAAGCCCTTATGATGGATTTTCAGTCATAATTAGCGAAAAAACAAATAAACAGTTTAAACAGGTAAGATTAGTTATAGATATTATTATGTTAATAATAGGTGTTGCCTTAAGAGGAAACTTTGGAACTGGTACATTTATTTCAATGATTTTACAAGGAACAATTGCTCAATTTTTTATTGATAATTTGAAAAAAAGTGAATTTTTAATAAAATTTATAGCAGAATAATAAAATCTCAACTATTATTGTTGTTTTTTATGAAAAAGAGGTTGCAATTATATGACAATCTATTTATAATCATAACTACGTAATAGGAGAGGGTAATAAGTGAGTTTAAAAGCAATAGATATAGCATACAATAAATTATTAAATGAAAAAGAAGGCATGTCATTTAAAGAATTATGGTCTAGCATAAATAACGAATTAGGTTATGATGAAAAAATTGCATCTAGAAAAAAATCTCAATTTTATACTGATCTGACATTAGATGGAAGATTCGTCATGCTAGAAAACAATGTTTGGAATCTTAAATCTCGTTGTAAATACCAACAAATCGAAATTGACGAAGATGAATTTGAAGAAAACGATGATTTTGATGAAGAAAATGAAGATGAATTTGATGACGAAGACGAAGAAGATGAAGAAGAAAACGAAGAGGATGAATATTAAATAAAATAGCCGTTTTGGCTATTTTATTTTGTTTAATTCTATTAGTGCAACTTTTAAATATTCATCGGTGGAACTTAAATTTAATGACTTTAATTTGTCTACGATTAAATTAATTTCTATAGATTTATAACCTAGGTTTTTTAAGCCTTGAATAGCTTCATTTATATTAGAGTTGTCTATGTTATCATTTCTGTTATCTTTTAATTGGTATGGGGTTATAGCTTTAAAATTAAAAGATGTGGATAAATTGATTCTATTTTCAAAATTTAAGATGAAATTATAAGGTTTGTTAATGCTAGATAAATCAATATTTTCCATTTTTAAACGGTCAAATTTGAAAGAGAATAAATATTCATCAATTAAATCACCATCTTTATTTCTTCTTTGTGAATATCCTGAGAGAATTATTTTCTCTATAAACGGTGTTAAGTTAAAGAAGTTTGCAGCTAAATAAATAGCTAAAGAAATAACTGCTTGACTATAGTGCTGTTTAAGAGTGTTTTGATTTTTGTTTTTTATAACCATCTCACCACTGGAAGATAGGGCAGGATATTGGTTGTTGAATGTTTCGATTTCAGGTAAATCTAAATCAATGAAAAGAACATTGTCTTCTACTTGGTATTCAATTTTAAATTCATATGGCAACTCTATCGAGTTGATATAATTTTCAATTAAAGCATCAAGAGTGTTTTTATCACCATCAATTACTAACTGTAAAGAATTTTTAAGAGAATCGCCTTCTATTTCACTAAGATGATTGATGAAATCATCTTTAGTTACCACATCATCAGCATATTTATGAAGATTAATGATAAAGTCATTTTCTTTTTTATATTGTTCAATAATTTCTTTATATTCTTCATTTTGTTTAAAGGTCTCAATTTTTGTTGCTGATGTTTTCTTTTTATTATCTTTTTTATCTAATCTTTCTCGCCAAGAAAGACCTGTTTTAGGAACAGATAAATTTAAGTAGGTTCCTCTTTTACCAGTATTAAGTTTTACAGCCTTAGAACCTAAAGTCCAACTAATCCCTGATTTAGAAACATTCATTCTAACACCAGGTAAAATTTTAAATGATTTATAAAATCTTAGTCCCATAACTATTACCTCTATAACTAATTATATAATAAAAAAGACCAGTTTATAAACTAGTCCAAATTATGATAAACAAATAGCATTCTATCTTTACCATTTAAATCTTTTAATACTTCATATCGATTGTTTGGGAAGTATTCTTTAACCATCTTTTCCAGCGCTTCTTTTTCGTCATAACCAATTTCAAAAGCCATAAATGATTTGTTTTTAAGCACTTTATGAGCATTTTCAAAAACTAAGCGATAGAAGTATAAACCATCTTCTCCGCCAAACAAAGCTAGATGTGGTTCAAAATTAATAACACTATCTTCCATGCTTTGCTTAGAAGGGATATAAGGCGGGTTACAAACTAAAATATCAAGTTTTATATCATTTTCAATTAATGGCTGTAACATATCTCCTTTTAGGAAGGTTATTTCACAATCATTGAGCTTACTATTTTCTTTTGCGATATTTAAGGCTTTGCTTGAAATATCTGTTGCATACATATTGAATTTATTTTCTTCTTTTTTTAATGCAACAGCAATAGCTCCAGAGCCAGTTCCTATATCAGCTATATCAATTGACTTATAATCTTTAAAATAATAATCAGAGTCTGCCAAGATGTTAGCTACTAACTCTTCTGTTTCATATCTAGGGATAAGAACATCAGGATTAACTAATATTTTATAACCATAAAACCATTGATATCCTAAGATATATTGTAAAGGTTCATTTTTCAACAAACATTTTACACCTTCCATAAATTGTTGATTAATAGATGCATCTATTTCTTCTTCATAGTTAAGGTATAAATCGGTGTAGTTCATATTACACAATTCAAGAAGTAGAATTTGAACTGATTCAGATGAAACATTAACTTGTTGGCACTTTTCAATGGCATCTTTTAACACTTGACGATAAGAGGCCATTATTGTTCTCCAGCAATTCTAGCTTTTTGATCAGCATCTAATAATGCAGTAATAATATCATCTAACTTGCCTTCCATAACACGATCTAATTGTTGAAGGGTAAAGTTGATTCGATGGTCAGTAATGCGGTTTTGTGGATAGTTGTAAGTTCTGATTTTTTCGCTTCTATCACCAGTTCCAATTTGACTTTTTCTGAACTCACCTTTTTCTTCTTCTTCTTTTCTTTTATATTCATCATAAACTCTGGCAGTGATAATTTTTAAAGCTTGTTCTCTATTTTGAAGCTGACTTCTGCCATCTTGACAATTGACAGTTATTCCAGTAGGAACATGGGTTATTCTAACAGCTGAATCGGTTTTATTAACATGTTGTCCGCCTGCCCCCGAAGCACGGTGAGTGTCAATAATCAAGTCATCCATATTAATTTCGTAGTCAAAATCTTCTAAATCAGGTAAAACTAGTACCGTAGCTGTTGAGGTGTGAATTCTACCACTTGCTTCAGTTTTAGGCACACGTTGCACACGGTGAACTCCACCTTCAAACTTAAGTTCTCTGTAAACATCATCCCCTTTAATGATGAATGAAATATCGCTAAAACCACCAGCTTCACACTCTTCAAAGTCAAATGTTTGTACTTGCCATCCTTTTGCTTCAGCATAACGGCAATACATACGATATAAATCACCAGCGAAGATATTTCCTTCATCTCCACCAGCAGCCCCTTTAATTTCAATAATGGCATCGCATTCATCATTAGGATCTTTTTCAATTAATAAAACTTCTAAACGGTCAATAAGCTTTTGTTTCTTTTCTTTTAATTCTTTAAGTTCCATTTCTGCCATTTCTCTTAAATCAGAATCATGTATTAATAATTCTGCATCTTTAATATGCTTTAAAGTTTCAACTAACTCATGATATAGTTCAACTGGTTGTTGAAGCTTTGAGTGTTCTTTACTTATTCTTCCATATTCTCTAGCATCAGAAAAAGATGAACCACTAATTAGTTTCTCGTTTATCTCGTTATATCTTACCGCCATACTTTCTAGCCTTGCTAGCATTTTATCCATAAATAATCACCTTCTAACGTAGTAATTATACTACAAGCGTATTAATAATCAAAATAAGAAAACAATAAAAAGTTAGGTCTTTTTAACAATAAACAGATAAAATCAAGAACAAAAAAGAATCAAGTTTTCATTATTTAGATTGATGGTGTAAAATTATTGTGTGACACTAATTATCGTTTTAATAATCGCATTTTTAGTCTATGCAATATACCAAAACAAAAATGTAGGAATTACTTTCTACGAGTTTTTTAGTGATAAAGTTGAAAAAGAAAAAAGAATTGTCCATCTTTCTGATATTCATAATGATTTATTTGGGAAAAATAATATTAGATTAATAGAATTAATAAAAAGTGTTAATCCAGATTATATCTTCCTTACAGGCGATTTATTAGATTCCAGAAGAACAAATGTTTATAGATGTTATTATCTGATTGAAAAGATTATCAAGATTGCACCAATCTATTTTGTGACTGGAAATCATGAATCAAGAAAAACTTTCTACCCTAAGTTTAAAGAAAAATTGATAGAATTAGGTGTAATTGTTTTGGATAATCGCAAGATAAAGTTAGAAGAAATTAACTTAGTAGGAATCGATGATCCAGGTTTTAAGGCTAAGCCAAATGAAACAGTTTATCGGAAAATTATTGATGAACAATTAAAGGAAATAGAGTTAGAAGATTTTAATGTTTTACTTGCTCATCGACCTCAATATTTTGATATATATGCTAAATATGATTTTGATTTGGTTTTTACAGGCCACGCTCACGGAGGGCAAATTAGGTTACCTTATATTGGAGGACTACTTTCTCCCCAACAAGGGATACTGCCAAAATATACTATAGGAATATACGAATCAAACAACACTAAAATGGTAGTTTCAAGAGGATTGGGGAACAGCCAATTTCCACTAAGAGTTTTTAATAATCCTGAAATAGTAGTTGTTGATATCAAAAAAGCTGGTTAGTTATTTCATGTGCTAGTATTTTCTTTTAAAAACTATAATAATGAAATTAAATTAAAGATAGGTTGAAATAAAAGTGGTCAAAATGTTAATTATAAGCCACTTTATCAAGTGATTACTGGTGTTGATTTTGCTTTTGTTGAAAAATAGAATAGGAAGGTTTTGCGAAATGAAAAAAATATTTTATGTTATTTTGGTAGTTTTTATATCACTAACAATAGTGATAGGATGTGAAAAAAAGACAATAAATGAAGATTCAACATATTACTTTCACAAAATAAGCGAAGAAGGATATCGTGGTTTTCCTCATTTGTTTTTTGATGCCAAAATACATCGTTACTATTTTATATTTGATAGCGATGAATATAACCAACATGTGGGAAATTATGAAATTAAGGGAAATAAACTAATTTTAACTAGTTTGAATAATAAGGAAAAATTTGTCTTCGAAATAATAGATGAACATACGCTTTCATTTATTGAAAGTCAATCAGATAAAGTATTTGACGAAACAGGATATTATTATTCTTTAAGTGAAGGTGATTTGCTATATGATATTGAATTTAAAGGATTTGTCAAAGAAGAATTTGATATTGAAGGGTTGTACAAAGATAATTTAGTTATAGCTTGTACTGATGCCTCAAAAGAAGAAATTGAATATATTGAAATAAATTTTATTATTCATACAGACTTGGTTAATAATGAGTTAGTAATTAAAGAGATAAATGAAATGAAACAGTTTTTAATTATTGTCGAAGATAACATAAAGAGTTACATTAATTATAATTTCGATTACTTTTATGGTCCAAGTGTGGCACATATTGATACGCTAAGTAAAAGTTATCAAAAACTAATTGAAGATATAGAGAATAATAAGAAAATATGTCTTATGTCTGTTTATATTGAAAATCATGATTCATTTATTTTCTGTGTTACTGAAGATTTAAATGCATATTTAATTTGTAGAACAGGAAGTGGAAACAATGACTTTGAAATAACTTATTCACATATGAACCAGTTATTGCCATATATGCAAGAAGTAGCGATTAAACACTATGTGTTGAAAAAATAACACATAAGATTTAATGGAAACACGAAAGTAAAAAAACATTAAATATCATTTCATAATTACATAGTTACCTTATAGTTATTAATATAAAAAATAGTAACTAAAAATATCTTTAAAGTGATATAATTTAAATGTAAGAAAAAACAACAAAAAAAAGGAGACAATTATGAGAAAATGTTTGAGATGTGAAACTGAGATGATTGAAGATCTTAAAATAACACCAGCTAATACCTTGGCTAGTATTCAGTTAAAAGAAAAGCTTATCAAGCCTTCTGCAGCGCCAATTGAAGCAGCTTTATGTCCAAAATGTGGTTATGTAGAAACTTATATTGAATTAAACAACAGAGAAGAATTAGAAGCAATTATAAAAAAACAAAAGGAAAAATAACAAATAAAAAAACAATGGGTAATCTATCAAAGTTGATAATATATCCATTGTTTTTTATTTTAAAGTGTGGCTAAATAGTTATCTAGTTCTCTTTCACAGATTTCATTCTTTTTAATTTTAGGTTGTAAGTATTGTTGGTCTTTAAAGTGAACTAGATAAGGTTTTCTTATGGTTGAAAAACCGAAAGTTAAAGGATTTTCATCGACCACAATAAAGTCAGCGGATTTACCTACTTCAATTGAACCAGTTTCATTTTCAATACCTAAAATAGAAGCATTAATTAATGTGCCAGTATGAAGCGCAAAGTTTCTTGATACCCCCACTAGTTTATGGAAATATTCTAATTCTCGCCACATATCATAATGAGTAATAAAAGGGCAAACTGTATCAGTTCCTAGTCCTACTGGAATGCCGTTTTCAAGGCATTTTTTAGTTCCAGAAAGAATACCTTCTAGTAGCACTTCGCTATTGTAAAGAACAATTTCAGTTGCTTTTGAAATAGCAGGGTCAAATTTAGCTAAAGGAATAGCTGGAGAAATCGTACAAACTAAGGCAGCATTTTTTTGTTTGAAAAGTTCAATAATTTCATCATTCATCGCTGCTCCATGTTCGATAGTATTAACGCCGTTTTCTAAAGCGATAACGATTCCTTTAGTGCTTTCTACATGAGCACAGACTTTTAATCCTAATGAGTGAGCCTTGTCGCAACAAGCCTTTACTTGTTCAGCAGTCATTTTTACTTCACCAGGTTCACCTCTGACCTTAGCATCTAAAACACCGCCAGTAATCATCAGTTTAATCCAGTCGACATTAGCTTTGGCATTTGCTTCGATAAACTTTTCAAATTCTTTAATAGAATGAGCGCCATAAGCAACCGAGCCTTCCATGTGACCACCAGGAATTGTAACAGCACTATCACAGCTGAATACTCTTGGTCCAATAGATTTTCCACCATTTATTTCATCACGCAACTGGGAATCAAAATGTCCTAAACCACCAACAGTTCTAACAGTAGTAGTCCCTGAAAGCAGTTCCGTTTTTAAGGCACTACGACAAATCATTTTACCTATTTGTTGTAAAAGTTTGTTGCTCATAATTAATTTGGCAAGTTTGGTACTATCTGATTCTTTTTTCTTTGGAAAGCCAGTACCAGGAGTATGAATGTGTAGATTAATTAATCCAGGAATAAGATACTTACCTTGTAGATCGATTATGTTGTTTGCAGTTGTATCTTTAGCCTCCTCAATACTAACAATTCTTCCATTTTCTACTGTAAGCATCATGTTTTCTTGTAGAACCATATCTTTGGTTCCATTTAAAATATTGACATTAGTATAAACAGTTTTCATAAAATAATTATACACTTAAAAAGATAAAAAGTTCTTTGTCTTTTTAAAGAAAGGTATTATTATATTAAAAAAGGAGAGTGTTAATCATGTATGGAGCAATGATAAATGCTGTGCTAATAATATTAGGAACAACTATCGGTATGGTTGTTGGCAAATTTTTAAAAGAAGAACTACAAAACCAACTAGTAATAGCAATGGGATTGTGTGTTATTTATATTGGTATTGACGGAATGTTAGAAATGTCCTCGGCTTTAAATATGTTGCTTTCAATGTCAATTGGTACTCTTATTGGAAATATTATTGATTTAGATGCGATGATAGTTAGACTAGGAGATAAAATACAACAGAAGTTTAGTTCTTCATCACCTATTGCTTCAGGTTTTGTCAATGCCTCACTATTGTTTTGTGTTGGTGGAATGGCTATTGTTGGTTCAATTCAAGATGGTTTGATCTCCGATTACAGTATTTTATTAATGAAAGGAATTATAGATGCTGTCAGTGCTATTGTTTTAGCAGCTAAGTATGGTTTGGGGGTTTATTTTTCAGCAGTCTTTGTCCTGATTTATGAAGGATTGCTTAGTATATTGGCTTTGGTTATTAGTCCAATCTTGACCAATGAGTGCATTGTTCAACTGTCAGCGGTAGGTTCAATTGTGCTTTTAGCAGTAGGATTAAATATGCTTAATGTAATTAAAGTTAAACCAATGAATATGGTTCCAGCGATTATTTTAAGTGCCATTTTAATCATCTTATTTAGCATTTAACATTTTGACAATTTAATAGTGATTTTATATACTTGAAATGTTGAAAGTACGACAAAAAAAGTTAATAAATATCAAGGAAAATAAGGAGAAAATATGATTAGAGTTTTTGTAGATTCAGGAAGCAGCATCAAACAAGAAGAAAGGGAAAAGTATAATGTTGAAATCTTGCCATTAAAGATTTTGTTAAATGATAAAGAATATTTAGATGGAATTGATCTAACGATGGAAGAATTTTATCATGCTTTAATAGAAGAAAAACAATTCCCTAAAACATCACTTCCAAATATGGTTGAAGCTAAAGAAAGAGTTATGAAATATGTAAATCAAGGAGATGATGTCATTATCATTCCTATTTCTAAAGCTATTTCTTCAACTTATAGCACTCTTTATATGATGTTTCAAGATGAGGAAAAGGTCCATGTTATTGACTGTAAATCAGTTGTTGGTGGAATAAAAATAATTGTTGAAGAAATCAATAGACACCGTGATAAACCTATCGAAGTAGTTTTGCAAAAGATTCAGGACATACTTCCAAAAATTAGAATAGTTGCGATTCCAGATACATTAGAATATTTATATAGAGGTGGAAGACTATCAAAAGTGGCTTATCTTGCAGGAAATGCAATGCAGCTAAAACCATTTATTGCTATTGATAACGAAGATGGTGGTGTAAAAATGATTAATAAGGTTTTAGGCAGAAAGAAAGCACTTAAAATGTTGGCTAATTTTTTAGTAACGGAAGATTGTGATATAAATTATCCGATTATTCCTTCATATACCTATGATGAGACAAATCTTGATGAACTAATTGCAGTAACTGATGATAAGTATAAAGAAGCAATGATTGAGTATGATAATCTTGACCCAGCAATTGCTTGCCATTGGGGGCCAGGAGCATTTGGTTACATCTTTGTATCCACAACACCATATAAAAAATAGTTTATCTAAATTTAGATAAGCTATTTATTTTAAGATTTGTATAAACTAATTAAAAAAAATTAATGAGAGTCACTTTTGAACAAAATAAATAAGCCAACAATTCCAATAGGAAGCGCTATTAAAAATACAGGACTAACAATGGTGTTTATCAAAATAGCAAACAAAAGTATACCAATACCTCTTAATTCATTTTTCATAATAAACCCTCCAACTCTAATAGGGGCAATGTTAATTTACAATTTTATTATAGCAGATAGTAGAAAAATGAGAAATAATAAATTGCATCATCAAACAATTATAATTAAAAAGATTTATATAAAAAACGTGCCAATGCTGACACGTTTTAAATTGACTTATAAAAATCTCTTACATTCTCTCAGGAGCAGAAACCCCTATTAAATCCAAAGCGTTTTTTAATGTTATTCTAGTAGCTTCTACTAGTGCTAAACGTTCTTTGGATAATTGAAGGTTGTTTTCATTCCAAATTTTGTTAGTTGCATAGAAAGAATGGAAATATTGAGCTAATTTTTGAATATAATTACATACTTTATGTGGAGATCTTGTTTTAGCCCCATCAGCCACAACCGAGGTAAATTGTCCTAGATGTTTTAAAAGAGATATTTCTTTTTCGTCATTTAATAAAGAGTAATTGTTCAATTTTTCAGCAGAATATTGTCTTAAGACAGAACAAATTCTAGCATAGGCATAATGGGCATAATAAACAGGATTATCAGAAGTTTCTGACTTGGCTAAGTTAAAATCAAAGTCAAGATGAGTATCAACAGCTTTACTAACAAAGAAGTATCTTGCGGCATCTAAACCCACTTCATCAACTAATTCTCTAATGGTAATAGCATTGCCAGTACGTTTGCTCATTTTAACTTCTACACCATCTTCTACAAGTCTTACCATTTGAATCAAATCGACTTCTAGAGCATCTTTAGGATGGCCTAATGCTGTCATTGCAGCCTTCATTCTAGCGACATAGCCATGATGATCAGCCCCCCAAAGGTTAACTAATTTTTCGTAGCCTCTTTCAAATTTATACTGGTGATTAGCAATATCAGGGGTCAAATAAGTATATAAACCATCCGATTTTTTTAATACTCTATCTTTATCATCGCCATATTCGGTGCTTTTAAACCAGAAAGCGCCATCTTGCTTGTAAGTAAGTCCCATAGCAATCATCTTCTCTAAAGCTTGATCAACTCTTTTTTCATCAACAATCCATTGTTCAGAAACCCACGAATCAAACTGACAGCCGTAATAAGCCAAGTCTTCTTTAATGCGACTAAGCTCCTTGTTTCTTCCTTCCCATTTAAAGTAATCAACGGCTTCTTGTTTATCGCTGTGAAGATATTTGTCTCCAACTTCATCAATTATTTCTTTAGTGATTTCTATAATATCTTGCCCATGATATCCATCATCTGGCAAAGTGAAATCTAGTCCATAATGTTGACGATAACGACCATAGATTGATTCCCCTAACATATCTATTTGATTGCCAGCATCATTGATATAATATTCTCTTAAAACATCATAACCAGATTTTTTAAGTAAACGACAAATAGCATCCCCCCAAGCTGCTCCTCTAGCATGTCCACAATGTAAAGGACCAGTAGGATTAGCTGAAACATATTCAACTAAGATTTTTAAATTATTGCCACTTTTATTTTGCCCATAATCATCTTTGGCATCAATAATAGTATTAATGATACTAGCTAAAATATCGTTTTTAATAAAGAAATTGATAAAACCAACACCAGCTACTTCAATTTTTTTAACAAAATTACAATTTTCGTTTAGTTTTTCTACTAACATTTCTGCTGTAACACTTGGTTTTTGTTTAACTAATTTAGTTAGTTTCATAGCAATATTAGTGGAAAAGTCACCATTGTTATTATCTTTAGGTATTTCAATAACGATAAAGTCATCAGCTAACTCAATATGAAAAGTTGAAAAAACAGCTTCTTTAATTTTATCAATCAATAATATTTCGATTTTATTCATGTCTTTACCTTTCTAATTACGTTATCGGGAAAATACTAACATATTTAAAGGAAATAATAAACATTATAAATAGTGTTAAGTATTTTTAAAGATAAAAAAAGTCTGTGTGAAACAGCCTTCTTTTAACTTCTTTAAGCTTATTCCTTGATGCCGTATTTTTTATTGAATTGTTCAATACGTCCTGCAGCAGCTTGGAAACGTTGTCTTCCTGTATAAAATGGATGACAGTTTGAACAAGTGTCAACCTTGATTTCTTTTTTAGTAGAATGTGTTGAGA